>JADFXQ010000020.1 GCA_015233495.1 Candidatus Omnitrophota bacterium
CTTTTAGAAACCATGATCCAAGAGCGGATGCACATTGTTTTGGTGATGTCTACGCGGGGCATCGTTACCGGGTTGGTGACGCTGGAAGACATTATGGAGGAATTGGTTGGAGAAATTGAAGATGAATTCGACCGGTTACCGACGCACACTCACGCTTTGGGAACCGCCTGGATCATGGGCGGCGGAGTTCTCATGGCTGCGGTATTTTCGTTGTTAGGATTGCCGAACGCAAAATCAGATCAGGGAGCTCCGTTAACCCTCGGGGAATGGTGTATTCTTCATGCGGATGAAGTGAAAGGCGGCGAGGTTATAGAAGCGGACGGGATCAAAGTGATTCCCCGTAAATTTCGGCGTAAAAGAATATTGGAAGCCACGGTTGCGAAATCATGACCGATGATCGGGTACAAAAAAATAATTTCTTAGTTCAAGATTGGGGTTTGTTAGATTACGATCTGGCGTATCAGCGGCAAAAAGCGATTGTCGAAACTGCCCAGGCTTCGTATACGGATTATCTTATCTTTTGTGAACATCCTGCGGTTTTGACCATGGGGCGGTTGGCAGCCCAGCGCAATATTCTCGCCCCGGAAGCTATTTTAGATAAAAAAAGGGTTCAAACTCGGATGATTGACCGCGGTGGAGACGTAACCCTGCATTGCCCCGGTCAATTGGTTGTTTATCCCATCTTACGGCTTACCGCAGGGCAAAGGGATTTACGCGTCTATCTCGAAAAATTAGAGAAGGTTGCCATTGATTTATTAAGCGATTTTGATATAGTGTCCAATAGCGTTTCCGGGAAAACCGGGGTATGGGTTGGGCCGAAAAAAATCGTGTCGATCGGGATCGGAGTTCGGCGTTGGGTTACGTTTCATGGTCTGGCGCTGAATGTGAATAATGATTTATCGTTGTTTGAATTGATCCGGCCTTGCGGGATGGATTTGGTCATGACTTCCATGCGCGAGGTTCTCGGCACGGCAGTGGAAATGGCCGCGGTCCGGCATAAATTTAGCGCGCATTTTCAAAAGGTCTTTGGATATGGTCCAGGTTAGAATTCCGGAATTAGGCGAATCGATCGATAAAGCTTTGGTGGCGGGATGGCATCACGGATTGGGAGACGCAGTGCGTCAGGACGAGGATTTATTGGAGGTGGTGACTGATAAGGCGGTTTTTAACGTTCCCTCGCCGGTATCCGGAAGGCTAAAAGCAATTCAAGCTCCCAAGGGACAGGAAGTTTTGATCGGGGAAGTTGTCGCGTTAATGGAAGAGGATGGATGATCGCTAATGGTTGGCGCAGCGCCGGGAACGGCAAGAAAACCGCAGGCGGAGAGTTGAAACTCAGATGACTGAAAAGACGCGTAAACGTATTTTATTGATGTATATCACCAAAGTTTCCGGCCATCGGCAGGCCACTTTGGCGATTCAGAAGGCTTTGCGCGAATGTGATCCGAATGTAGAGGCCCCGGCGGTAAACGGCTTTGGTTATACTTATCCGGTGCTCGAACGGGTTATCAATCAGGCGTATATGAGCGTGATCAAACGCACGCCGAAAGTGTGGGATTATCTTTACGATAACCCGAAAGTTGTCAAGAATACCCAATCCATAAAAAATTTTCTGCATAAAACCAGTCATAAAAAAGTCTCGCGTCTTTTGACCCGGCATCATCCCGATGCCATCGTCTGCACTCAAGCCTTTCCTTGCGGCATGATCGCGGATTATAAAAGATCGCATCAGCTCAACACGCTTTTGGTCGCGGTATTGACTGATATGGAGCCGCATTCGTTTTGGATCAATGAAGGCGTGGATTATTATGTTGTGCCTTCGTTAGACGCAAAAGAGCGGTTGATCGCCAAAGGAGTTGTGCCTGACCGCATCAAGATTTATGGCATTCCGATCCGAACGCAGTTCTGCGCGCAATTGGATAAAAAGCCCATCCAGGAACGTCTCGGCCTTGACGGTAATTTACCGACCGTGTTGGTTATGGGCGGCGGTCAGGGATTAGGTCCGATCAAAGGGATCGTCAAATCCTTGGTAAAGGTGGCCATGAATTTTCAGATCATTGTTTTAGCTGGGAAGAATCCAAAGGTCTTGAAAAGTTTAAAAAGTGTGGTAAAAAAATCCGACAAAAAGATTTTGGTGTTTGAATATATTAAAAATGTCGACGAGATTATGGAAATCTCAACCCTGATCATCACGAAGCCCGGCGGGATCACCACAGCGGAATGTTTGACGAAAGGTTTGCCCATGGTGATTGTTAACCCGATCCCGGGACAGGAATCCCGCAACGCGGATTTTTTGATCAAACACGGGATAGGGATTCGGATTGATGATACGCGGGACATTGGCGAAGAAGTGGAATTGTTATTGCGTTCGCCGGAACGTTTGGAAGCCATGCGCCGGGCCGCTTTTGAAAAGGCTAAACCGCACGCGTCTTTGGATGTGGCCCGGATGATTTTAGACCAAATTGACGCAGCTGCCGCACATGTTTAAATATTTTTTATATCGTTTGGGTTTGTTTTTGTTGGATGTGCTTCCTTTAAGTTGGTGCTATGGGATCACGCGGATGATTTCCGATGCCCATTATGCGCTTTCGCGGCAAGACCGGGAAGCCGTGCGCCGCAATTTAGAAAAAGTTTTGGGGCCGGGTCAGGTCAGCCCGGCGCAGATTCGCGAGGTTTTTCGGAATTTTGGCAAATATTTGATTGAGTTTTTTCGTATGCACAAAATGGTTGACCGCAGTTTTGCGGCCGAACGCGTGCGGGTAGAAAACCGTTTTTATTTAGACGAAGTTTTGAAACAGGGGCGCGGCGCGATTGTGGTGACCGCGCATCTGGGAAATTGGGAAATGGGGGCCGCGGTTTTGGGGGCGCTCGGGTATTCGGTTATGGCAGTCGCCTTGCCGCACAAAGAAAAAAAGATCAATGATCTTTTTAATCTTCAGCGGGCATTGCAAGGCGTGGAGATTGTCCCGCCTAACACCGCTTTACGGCGCTGTTTGGGGCACTTGAAAAAGAATCAAGTCGTGGCTTTGGTCGCGGACCGGGATTTTGCCTTAACGGGAAGTCCCTTGGAATTTTTTGGAGAAAAAGCGATTTTTCCAAAGGGGCCGGCCGCTTTCGCGCAAAAAACCGGAGCGGCCGTTATTCCCGCTTTTTTAATCCGGGCGGAAGATCAGGGTTTTCTTTTGCAGTTAGAGCCGCCGCTTTGGCCTGCGGAGCGACCCGCAGCAACAGCGGCGGATGCCATTCTGAATTTGATGCGGGGGTATGTCGCGGTTTTGGCCGCCTATATCCGGCGCTATCCCACGCAATGGATGATGTTTCGGGAGTTTTGGGTATCATGAAAATCGGCGTTCTCATCCCCGCGCATAATGAAGCAGAGCATATTGGCTCACTCCTCAAAGCAGTACGGGATTTGGGGATGGATATCCTGGTTATCGATGATGGATCGACGGATCATACCTCGGCTGTGGCTTTGCAAAACGGAGCTAAGCTGATTCGTAATGAGCAAAAACGCGGCAAGGGATATTCCCTGCGCCGCGGCTTCGCCCAAATGCTCAGCGAAGGATACGACGGGATTGTGACCATGGACGGGGATGGTCAGCATGACCCGGCGGATTTGCAGAAGTTTATCGACGCGGCCCGGGAACATCCGACCAGCGTGATAATCGGCAATCGCATGGGACGGGCCCGGGGTATGCCGCTCATCCGGTATTTAACTAACCGGATCATGTCGTCTCTGATCTCTTTGTTCTGCCGGATCAATATTCCGGACACCCAATGCGGTTACCGCTATATTCCATCCGCTGTGCTGCGAGCGATCCATTTAACCAGCGGGGATTTTGAAATTGAAACGGAAATTTTGATGCGGGCCGCGAAACAGGGGTTTGCGATTTTTTCCGTTCCGGTGAAAACGATATACCGCGATGAAGAAAGTAAAATCCATCCCGGGAAAGACACACTGCGTTTTTTGATTTATTTCATTCGGGAAGTGTCCCATCGCGAAAAATTTTCAAACCGCGGGAAACATGACTGATCGACTGTTGAATCTCTCCCTATCCGTTTCGTTCGTCCTGCATCTTTTGCTTGTCGGCGGTCTTTGTTTTGTGAAAGGCCAAATCCCGAAGCTGAGGAATAAAGCGCAAATCGAGGTCGTGTATCACATGACCAAACCCTTGCCCAAGGAACCGCCGGTAAAAAAGGCAATGGAAGTGTTCCGGGTACAACCGGCCCCGCGTCAATTGCCGAAAGACATTAAAATAATTTCCCGTGATTATGCCATGCGGCCGAAGCTCGATGGCCCGGTCAAGGATATGGCCAAAATCGGCGCGGCCATGCCTTGGAAAGACCAGATGGCGCTCAAAGGCCAAGGCACCAGGGAACGGAAAGTGGTCATTCCTTTTCTTAAGTCGGAAAAGATTTATAATCCGCATTATCAGGGGTACACGGAAGCCATACGCAACAATATCGGAATGCGGGCGAATCATTATGTTGATCACGTTGATTATCAGGAAGGCGAAGTTTATTTGACTTTTCTGCTTGCAGCCGATGGTAAATTGTTGGCCGTAAAGATCATTGAGGAGAAAACGCGCGCCAATGCCTATTTGCGGGACGTGGCGGTGCGCAGTGTGAGGGAAGCGGCGCCGTTCGCCGCTTTCCCTAAAGATATGAATTATCCGGAATTATCGTTCAATCTGATCATTTCCTTTCGCGCTCCCTAAGCGGGAAGAAAGAGGCTGTTTTTAATTGTCCTGGATTTATAATTGTTCTATCATATAAAGATATGGATCGTGAACTAAAAATAAACGGTTCTTAACCCTACTCACTTTTTATGCTGGATCGTTCGCTTATCCCATTTGTGCGTCGGTATTTAGAAAGTATTCGCCTCGGCGATGTCATGGCTTATCCGGTGCGGGTGATTGACGCTTACGCGCCGTTCAGTCAGGTGGAGGAGATGATGCGGATTTATGCTAGCCGTCATCTGCCGGTCGTCTCTGGCGACGGCCGGTTAATCGGGTTGATCACTCAACGCGATCTTTACCGGGTGGCTCCGCCGAAAATCAATGATGAAGGCGCGCGTTTTTATATCAAAGAAGATTTGGATGAATATATTCTCCGGCATGTGATGACGAAGAATCCCTTTGCCCTGAGGCCGGAAGATTCTTTGGCTGACGGGCTGACGGCTATGGTAAAGCACCGTTATGGGTGTGTGCCTATCGTGGATAGCGCTTATCATTTGGCGGGGATCATTACCCAATCGGACATTGTCCGCCGCGCCGCCGCGATTGTCCGGGGGTAGGGCGAACCGGAGCCTATTAAAGGAGAGGATATGTCAGAAGATCATTTGATCGATGAGTCTTGGAAAGAAAAAGCCGGGAAGGAGAAGGAAAGCGGGCTGGTGGATAGTTCGGGTCAACCGTTACAATCTCCGTCGGAAACATCGGCCGCGGCCCCCGAGCATGGCCATGTTCATGACGGCCATTGCGGGTGCGGCGCGGAGGGTGAACCTGCCGCGATGGAAGTCAATTTTTTAAATTATCTGATGAGCTTGGGGTTTCAGGCCATGGTTTTCCTCGGAGATATTCCCAATCCGGCTACGAATGCCGTAGAGAAACATTTCCAGCAGGCCAAATTTCTAATCGATACCTTGACGATGCTGCGGGATAAAACCAAGGGGAATTTATCGGCGCAGGAAGACAATATCCTCAACGCGTCGATCTATGAATTGCAGATGCGTTATGTCGAGGTTGTGGCAAAAAAGGATCAGCCGTGATGGATCCCGATTTGATGGCTTTGTTGGTCTGTCCGGCGTGTCGTGGGCCGGTGCAAGAGCAAGACAGCGTGATTGTTTGTCAAAGTTGCGGCAAGCAATATCCGGTACGCGAGGGGATTCCGGTGATGCTGGTCGAGGAAGCCAGTTAACTAAAAAGGAGATCCTGGTGAATAAAAAAATATTAGTTATTCATGGGCCGAATCTCAATCTGCTCGGCCAGCGGGAAACGGATATTTATGGGGCTGCCACGTTGGCGGAGATCAACCGCCGTTTGGAAACCGCGGCGCGGTCATTCGGTTTAGATATTGTGATCTGGCAATCCAATCATGAAGGCGAGATTGTCGACAAAATCGGCAAATCCGCGCCAGAAGGTTTTGCCGGGATTTTGATCAATCCGGCGGCGTACACGCATACCAGTGTGGCGATTCGCGATGCCGTGGCCGCGGTCAAGTTGCCGGTCGTCGAGGTTCATTTATCCAACATTCACGCCCGGGAAGAATTCCGCCACAAGTCTTTGATCGCGCCGGTATGCGTCGGACAAATCAGCGGGTTTTGGGGGGGTAGTTATCTGCTGGGACTTCAGGCGCTCAAGGATTTACTAATTTAATGTTGGGGCGCCATCATCGGCATTTTTCCCAAGTGCCGGGTGGAGGGGTATGACGAAAGATCAAACATACTGTTTACGGACTCGGCATATCCAACAGCGTCTATCCGCGCTTAAAATCGACGCTTATCTCATTGCTCATTCCGTCAATATCAATTATTTAACCGGCTTTCACGGCGAAGACGCCTGGCTGTTAGTCATGGCTCACCGCGCGTTTTATTTGACTGATGGCCGGTTTACGGAGGCTGCCCGGCGTTATTTGCCCAAATCAATTCAGGTTGTGGATATTGATCAATCTTATTATAAGACGATTGCCAAGCTATTGAAGGCGAAAAAGGTCAAACGCTGCGGGTTTAATGAAAAACACCTGAATGTGTTTGAATTTAAAACATTGCAGCAACACCGGCCGGCCGGAGTCCGTCTTGAGGCGGTCCTGGATGAAGTGGAAGTCATGCGCCTGATCAAAGATGAGGGCGAAATCCGCTTGATCCGGCAGGCTTTAGCGATCCATCAGGCATTGTTAAACAACGCGAGAAAATGGATTGTTCCGGGGCAATCGGAAGCGGATTTGGCCTGGAAAATGGAGTGTTTTTTACGGAAAAAAGGGGTAGGATGGTCGTTTCCGCCGATTGTCGCTTCCGGGCCGAATTCTTCTTATCCGCATGCTCAGGTGACTTGGCGAAAATGCCGGAAAAATGACGTTGTTCTCGTCGATACTGGCGTAGAGGTAAATGGCTATAAGTCCGACTTGACACGTATATTCTTTTTAGGTAAAATACGCCAACTTATTCAGGATGTTTATGCTGCGGTTGACGCGGCCCGGCGGGAAACTATCCGACGGATCGGGCCGGGTATGACGTGCTATGCGGCTGATCAGATCGCGCGAAACTCCCTCAAAAAGAATAAGTTAGAGAAATATTTTACGCATTCTACCGGACATGGTGTTGGTCTGGAAATCCATGAAGCGCCCCGGCTGGGACGGCAAATCAACAAGATTTTAGAACCGGGAATGGTGGTGACAGTTGAACCAGGGGTTTATTTCCCCGGGAAATTTGGGATTAGAATTGAGGATATGGTTCTCATAACCAAGAAAGGATGTGAGTGCTTAAGTGACAATCGGAATTAATGATTTGGACTATGGGATGGGATTGCTTATTGACGGGGTGGTGTACATGGTTACGGAATATCAACATGTCAAACCCGGAAAAGGCAGCGCTTTTGTGCGTTGCAAGATGCGCAATGTCAAGACGAACCAAGTTTTGGAACGCACGTTCCGCAGTTCGGAAAAATTGGATGATGTGACCCTGGAAGAACGGCGGATGCAAAATCTGTATTCTTCTACGGACGGGCAGCATTTTATGGATATGACGACCTATGAAGAAGTGGTGGTTCCGGAGACGGCGATTGAGGGAGCGCGGTTTTTGCAGGATAATTTGGAAGTGGTCGGCCTTTTTTATAACGGCGCGGTCGTGAAGGTCAGTGTGCCGAATTTTATCATTGCGATGGTGACGCAATCCGATCCGGGGTTAAAAGGCGATTCCAGCAAATCCGGCGGTAAACCAGCGACGATTGACACTGGAGCTACCATTCAAGTCCCGTTATTCATCAATGCCGGTGAAGTGATCAAGGTTGACACCCGAACCGGGACCTATGTCGAAAGGGCGAAAAAATGAACGTAAAAGACATTAAAGATATCGTCAATCTGATGAACGACAGTGATTTGGCGGAAATCGAAATTGAACGGGATGGCGAGAAGCTGAAAATTAAAAAAACTTCGGCAGCCGCGCCAGCGGCCGTTAGTGTTCAACCGCAAGTTGTGCCTCTGGTTCAACCGTCAACGGGGGCGGCTGCCGCGCCAGCGGCTACCGCGGCGGCCCCGGCGAATCAGAAAACCATCAATTCTCCCATGGTCGGAACTTTTTACCGGGCGCCTTCCCCGGACGCTGCCCCTTATGTTGAAGCGGGGCAAACGGTGGAAAAAGGCCAAGTCGTATGCATTGTCGAAGCCATGAAGCTAATGAATGAAATCAAGTCGGATACCCGGGGAAAAATTGTTGCCATCCCGGTTGAAAACGCGCAGGCCGTGGAATTTGGGCAGGCATTATTTGTCCTGGAACCGGCATAAACCGAGCGCGCGGTCTGCCACTCTTATTAAGCTCCACCCAGCGAACTGCTGATTACCCATATAGCCTTTATGTTTTCCAAAGTTCTGATTGCTAATCGTGGTGAGATTGCTTTGCGCGTTATCCGTGCCTGTCGCGAGATGGGCATTAAAACAGTGGCCGTTTATTCCGAAGCGGATCGTGATTCTCTGCATGTCGAATTTGCGGATGAATCAGTTTGCATCGGTCCGGCGAAAAGCCGGGACAGTTATTTGAATATCCCGGCCATCATTTCGGCCGCGGAAGTAACCGATGTGGAAGCCATTCATCCGGGATACGGATTTCTCGCCGAGAATGCGCATTTCGCGGAGATTTGCGAATCTTGCAACATCGCGTTTATCGGACCGACTCCGCAAGCCATCCGCGTCATGGGGGATAAAATTATGGCGCGCGAGACAGTGAAAAAAAACGGGGTCCCATTGACTCCGGGAGGGGACGGAGTGATCCGTTCCAAAGAAGAGGCGCTGGCTTTGGCGCGCAAGATCAAATATCCCGTGATCATCAAGGCCGCGGCCGGCGGCGGGGGAAAAGGTATGCGGGTCTGTCATAATGATATTTCCCTGATCAGCTCGTTGATGATCGCCCAAAAAGAAGCGGAAGCGAATTTCGGCAATCCGGATGTTTATATTGAGAAATATATTCAAGAACCGCGGCACATTGAGTTTCAAATTGTGGCGGACCATTTTGGCAACGTGATCCATTTGGGGGAGCGCGATTGCAGCATTCAAAGACGACATCAAAAATTGTTGGAAGAATCGCCTTCGCCGGTCATGACTCCCCAATTGCGTCAGCAGATGGGAGAGATCGCGGTCAAGGCCGCTCAGGCCGTTGAATACCGCGGCGTCGGAACTATTGAATTTTTGCTCGACGCCAGCGGGGAATTTTATTTTATGGAAATGAACACCCGTATTCAGGTTGAACATCCCGTCACGGAAATGGTGACGGGGATTGATCTGGTGAAAGAGCAGATAAAAATCGCGGCCGGCGAAAAATTGTCCCTGACCCAGCCGGAGGTTGTCTTACGCGGAGCGGCGATCGAGTGCCGTGTCAACGCTGAAGATCCGGAACAGAATTTTATGCCTTGTCCGGGAGAGATCAAAGAATTGAATTTGCCGGGCGGGTTTGGCGTCCGGGTCGACACGCACATTTATCCGGGATACCGGATCAGTCCATATTATGATTCCATGGTCGCGAAATTGATCGCCTTCGGTCCTAACCGGGCAGTGGCCATTGCCACGATGCAGCGCGCTTTAAGCGAATTTTACGTCAACCCGATTAAAACCACGATCGGTTTGCATCAAAAGATTTTAAGCCACGCGGTTTTTCTTCAAGGCAAAGCTACAACGCATTTTATTGATAAATATATGAAGAACGGGCAGTCGGAGGAACCGCAATGAAAGTGAGAGATCAGGTGGATTTAGGGATCGTTAAAGTCAATAAACGGTTTTTGTCCGAATTGGCTTACGCGGTGATTCAGGAAATCGACGGCGTGGTTGTCGCCGACGGGTCCGTGCGGCAAAAATTCCAGGCGTTTTTCTTGGGAATGCCGCATCCGGCCATTGAAGTCGTGGAAGATGAGCCGGGAGAAATATCTTTGAATATCGACGTTAATGTCCGGTTAGGGCTGAATATCACGGATGTGGCGCGCCTCGTCCAAGACGCTGTCCGGACCATGATCCACAAAACCGTGGATTTGAAAGCCCGGGATGTCAATGTGACGATTCAAGGCGTGATCGCGAAAATTTTAACATAGGAGAACGCATGAAATTTCTCACTCGTCTGATCGTTGAATTTTATGTCATTGGCATTTTGTTGATTGGGGTTTTTCTCGTCTTGTTTTCCGCGCATCTGATCGATTTTCAAATTCTGGCGCATTATTTGAAGGTGGCTTACACCGACGAAAAATTAAAAACCGGATTGACCATTACAGGCTTTGTCTTGCTCGTGTTAAATTTTATTGTTTACCGGGCTTTTTATTTGAGCCAACGCCGTGATCGTCTCGTGACGTTTGACAATGAGGCGGGCCGGGTCAGTGTTTCTCTTTTGGCTTTGGAAGATCTTTTGGAACAGTGCGTCGAACAGCTCCCAGAAGTCAAAGATGTCAAAATCTATCTACGCACTTCCCGCAAGGCCTTATGGGCAAAGGCGCGTTTGGAGCTGCGTTCTGATGAGAATATCCAGCATGTCACGGGAAGAGTGCAAGATATCATTCGGCGCAAGGCGCAAGACGCGATCGGTGTTGATGAGGCGATCAAAGTCATGGTCCATGTGAGCCGCATTTCCCCTGACAAACAGTCGGACAAGAAAAATTCCGGCGATCCATATAACCGGGGCAATATTCCGTTTCAAGGGTACCGAGCGTAGATTTTGGGCTGAGAATCGCGAATCTCAAGGAGCATTTATGAAAAAAATCGGCATTCTTACTGGAGGAGCGGATTGCCCGGGAATGAATTCCGTGATTCGCGCGGTTGTCCGCAAATCCGTACAAGAAGGATGCGTGGTGACGGGGATAAAAAACGGCTGGAATGGCTTGGTGAATAATGATATGCGCGTGCTGGATTTGCGCATGACCTCCGGCATCTTGGACCGCGGTGGCACGATTTTAGGGACCAGCCGCATGGTTTCGCCTTTGCCTACAGAGACCATGTCCGCAATCTATGAGAATTATCGCCGCAGCGGCATTGACGCCTTGGTCGCGGTCGGCGGCGAAGACACGCTAAAGATCGCCCTTGATCTTTATGTCCAATTTCAGCTCCCCATAGTCGGCGTGCCCAAATCGATTGACAACGAACTCTCCGGAACGGATTATGCTTTCGGTTTTGACACGGCGGTGAATATCGCCACGGAATGTATTGACCGGCTGCATACTACGGCGGAAAGTCATCACCGCATTATTGTTATTGAGGTTATGGGACGGCATACGGGTTGGATCGCGGTTCAGGCAGGGATTGCCGGCGGCGCGAATTTTATGCTGGTTCCGGAGTTTCCCGTCGATATTGATAAACTGTGTAACGCTTTACAGGAACGCAACCGCCGGGGAAAAATGTACAGCATTATTGTGGTTTCCGAGGGGGCGCAGATCAAAGGGCATTTCAATCCGCGCGCCGAATCTCCCGACGATCATCACAGCCGCAGCCCGAAAATCGGCGAAACTATTGCCAAATTGATTGAATTGAAGACGGGATGCGAGACCCGGGTGAGCGTGTTGGGACATATCCAGCGCGGCGGAACGCCCACGGCCCAGGATCGGTTGATTGGCACGCGTTTTGGCGTGAAATCTGTAGAGTTGATTTTAGCGAAACAATTTGGGAAAATGGTGAGTTTGAAAGGCAATAAGATCCAATGCGTTGATATGAGTTTGGCGGTGAGTCGACGGAAAACCATTGATAAAGATTTATATTATATCGCAACAGCGTTTTCCGATATTTAAGAAAACGCGCCGGGATGTCATTTTTTATTTTATATGCAATTTAAGCTTGCTCATATTTTAGAAGAATCGATTGCCGCGAAACGCGAAGCCTTCCGCTCGAATCACGAAAAACTTCTGGCGCTGGTCGCGCTGTTGGTCGATTGTCTGAACCAAGGCGGGAAAATTTTAATCTTCGGCAACGGCGGATCCGCCGCGGACAGCCAGCATATTGCCGCGGAATTTATCGGCAGGTTTCAAAAAGAGCGCCGCGCTTTAGCCGCTATAGCCCTTTCGACCGACACATCCATACTCACCGCATTAGCTAATGATTATACGACGGATATAATTTTTTCCCGGCAGATTGAGGCCTTAGGGCGGCCGGGCGATGTTGTTTGGGGAATTTCCACCAGCGGGCGTTCTCCCAATGTGGTTCAGGGGATTGAAACTGCCCGGCGGATGGGACTCAAGACTGTCACTTTTACCGGGAAAGACGGAGGTTTGTTATTGGGATTATCGGATTTGAATATCAATGTTCCCGCGGCGGTCACGGCCCGGGTTCAGGAATCCCATATTTGCATGGCGCACGCAGTGTGCGAGTTGGTGGAAGATAGCATAGCCGCGGCGGACGCCGAATCCGGGAGAAAACGGACGTGAAAGTTTCCCCTAAAATTATTTTAGATTGGCCCGTGTTGCAAAAGCAAGTCGAGTTGGCCCGGCAAGCCGGCAAAAAGATTGCGTTTACCAATGGTTGTTTTGATCTGATTCATTACGGCCACGTGCGTTATCTGCAAGCGGCAAAAAAAACGAAACGTATTTTGGTTGTAGGGTTAAATAGTGACGCGTCGGTTCGACGGAATAAAGGCCAAGAACGGCCGATTGTTAAGCAGATGCAAAGAGCGGAAGTTTTGGCGGCTTTGCAATGTGTTGATTGGGTCACGCTTTTCGCGGAAGATACGCCCCAAAGATTGGTCGAGGTTTTGCAACCCGATGTTTTGGTTAAGGGCGCGGATTGGCGGGGAAAGCCGGTGGCAGGCAGCGATGTGGTGCGGGCCAGAAAAGGGCGGGTGGAATTCATCCGCTATGTGCCGGGGAGTTCGACAACCCTTTTGATTAAAAAGATTCTTAAGACATGCCGGGATTAAACGAAAAAAAAATATACCGGATTTTAGACGCGAATTTAAATCGGGCCAAAGAAGGCTTGCGGGTGTGTGAAGATGTCTTTCGGTTTGTCTTGGAAGCGAAGACCCCAACGCGGCAGTGGAAAGACATTCGGCATCAATTGACCCAAGCCGCGGCGCCGCTGGGCTGGGACACGTTGATCGCGGCGCGGGATATTGAGACGGATGTAGGCAAGCATTCGTCGGTATCTGAAAACCGGCGGGGCGACTGTCAAGAGGTGTTCCGGGCCAATGTTCAGCGGGCCAAAGAATCGGTACGGGTTCTGGAAGAATTCGCCAAGCTTGTCGCGCCTGCGGCCGCGGAATCATTTAAAAAAATTCGTTACGCAATCTATGCTGTTGAAAAACAATCGGCTATCCGGCTCAAAACTTTATCTGATTCTTGATACCCAAGTGGCGCCCTATGAAAAATTATTGCGCTTAGTCCGTAAGGTTGTTCCGGCGGGGGTGGATATCATTCAGCTGCGGGATAAATTCGGCTTGCCGCGGGATATGATTCGGTTTTCGCAAGCAATAAATCGGTTTACAAAGGGAGTCGTTCCCTATATTATTAACGACAGAATTGATGTGGCGTTAGCGGTGGATTGCGCCGGCGCGCATATCGGGCAAGAAGATCTTCCCTGTCCCGAGGCTCGACGGATTTTGGGGGATAAAAAGCTTATCGGGGTTTCTTGCCAGACAGTCGCGCAGTGCCGCCAGGCAGAAAAAGACGGCGCGGATTATATCGGTTTTGGCAGTGTGTTCCCAACCCTGACAAAACCCGGACGTCCGCCGATGGATTTGCGGATGTTGACGCAGGCAGTTGCGGCGGTTCGTATACCGGTTTTTCCGATTGGCGGCATTAAGATTGAGAACCGGGGCAAGCTGCAAAATTTAGGAATAGAACGTTTGGCGGTTTGCCGGGCGGTTTTAGAATCGCCGCGTCCGGCAGAAACCGTTAAAATTTTGCGAGGGTAATTCAATGGTAGAATGTCAGCTTCCCAAGCTGATAATGCGGGTTCGATTCCCGTCCCTCGCTGTTAATTTCGCCGGAGGCGAAATTAACAGAGAGAGGCGAGAAGAGATAGGAGCGAGGAGAAAAACAAACATTTCGCCTCTCGGTCGCCTTTCGACTTTCGCGGTCTATTCGCGATTTTCAAAAGCAGCAAGAAAAAAGCATCATGATGAAACCAAAGTATCTTTTTTTTGTTTTTGCTCTCGCGACGCTTACTGGCTGCGCCACTCTTGAAACCGGCGGAAAAACAGGCGGGGCGGGAACAAAACTGCCGGCGGCCGTTAAAGGCGTCTATCACCAGGTCAAGCGGGATGAAACGCTTTGGCGGATTGCTAAAACCTACAATGTATCCATTGCCGATATTGTTGCCTTCAACAAGATTTCGGATACGACGAATCTGGAAAAAAATCAAATGATTTTTATTCCGGGCGCCGATCGGGTGCTCGATACGGCTTTTAATGCCGCAGACCGCTCTTTAGATTTCATTTGGCCGGTCAAAGGAAAAGTTATCCGCTCGTTTCATGCGCATCTCGAGCAGGGGATGCTCAACAACGGCATTCAAATCGCCGCGCCGGAAGGAACGCCGGTTGTCGCGTCGCGGACAGGAAAGGTTGTTTTTGTCGATTATTTAAACGGATACGGCGGCACGGTCATTTTGGATCATCACGACGGATATTTTACCGTGTACGCCCGTAATGCCGATATTTTTCCGAAATTGGAGGACACGGTTGTTCAGGGGCAGCCTATCGGAAGGGTGGGGCGCGCGCATGGGACCACGGCCTTGCTTTTTGAAGTGCGGCGACAAAACATTGCCGATAATCCGATTTTTTATTTGCCGTAGTTGACCGTAGTCCGTTAACAGAAATGATGCTATGATCGGCTCCGATATCGAATACAAATTTTTTGGGCGCAGGCCGGTTTTAGAGCTGTTGAAACGCCGAGTCTTGGATCTCAAGGAAGGTTATCGGCAGAACATGGCTTTGATCGGCAATCGGCATATTGGAAAAAGCGCGCTGATTCGTCAATTCCTCACGAATCTGGATGACCGCGAAGTGGTCGCGGTTTATCTCGATCTGGAAAATCGGGAGTTTGATTATTTTCTTGCCAAAATGGCGACGAGTCTGCTTTACGATTATTCCCGCCTTAAAAATCTCCCTTTGCAGGATGATATGCGGTTGCTCATGGAAGGCGTTCGGTCTTTGCTTCCGATGACGGTGCAGGTAATTGAACATATTCTGAAAGACGCGGCCGAGCGCCGTTGCAATGACGCCTTTCTGGGGCTGATGACTATGGCGGAAGTCTTCAGCAATGAGACGGGTCTGTTTTGCGTTTTGATTTTCGATGAATTTCATTATATGGAAGAGTTTGGCATCACGGAGGTTTTCCTTAAGCTCGGCAAGAAAATCATGACGCAAAAACGGTGCCTATACATCATGGCAAGTTCTTACCCGGTTTTGGCAAAAAAAATCTTAACGGAAAAATTGTCTTTATTGTTTGGCAATTTTGAAACTCTGGAATTGGATGCCTTTGAACCGCAATCAGCCCAAATGTTTGTGGATTATTATTTGGGGGACGTGCGGATGAGCAGAGAATTGCGGAATTTTTTAGCGGATTTTACCGCGGGATATCCGTTGTATTTGATGTTGATTTGCCGTGAATTGGCCGGATTAAGCGCTATGCATAAACAGCGCGAAATTTATCTTCCGATTTTGGCGCAGGCGGTGGAAAACACAATCTTTGATAAATGGGGAGAGATTAGCCGGCATTTTGAGTCTGCGGTAAAAGATCTTTCAACGGGTAAGGCGAACCGTTTGATGATGACGGTTTTGATCGCGATTGCCAACGGGCAGAATCGTCCCGAAGATTTGTTAAAAGTTGTGCAGTTAAAAAAGGCCCCGCTCACCCAAAGGTTGAATCGTCTGTTGGATTTGGGGATCATTGTCAAAAACGGGAATTATTATTATTTTAAAGATAAACTTTTCAAATATTGGACCCAATATGTTTATCAACGCCGGCTGAAAGACGTTGAACTCTTGCCGGATAAACAGCGCCGGGAATTTAAAGAAGAATTCAACCGCGCGGTTGCCAATCATGAAAATTGTTCGCGGAAAGATTTTTCTTCAAGGATCATCGAATTGCTTAATTGTTTTGACAATGAGGCTTTGCAGCTCAATGGCCGGAAATACAAACTTCCCGCTTTTGACCGGGTGGAGATTTCAAAAATCAAAAATGAAACCGGCGGGGCGATTGACGTTATTCGAGGACATTTTGGGGAAAAAGATTGGCTAATCGCCGCGAAAAAAGATAATTTCGCGGAGGGCGATTTGAACACCGTCTTGGCGGAAACGCGCAAGACGGGCAACAAACCCGGCCAATGCTTGATCGTTTCGCTGTCGCCTATCGACCAGAATGCGCGTTTGAAGGCTTTGCAGGAGCGTTTTTGGGTGTGGAGTGAAAATGAAGTCAATACTTTATTAACCTTGTTCGACAAACCATTTATCGCGTGATGCGCTTAGGCATTCTTTCCGATACCCATAATCAGCCGATCCCCTCCGAGGTTTTGGAAGAGCTTCGCCATGTGGATTTGATCATCCACGCGGGTGATATTTGCGATGAGGCGACTTTGAGCCGGCTGCAGTCTTTAGCCAAAGTGTGCGCGGTTTGCGGGAACATGGATGATGGCCGGCTGCGGCAGAAACTTTCGGAGACTCAGGTTATTCAGGTTGAAAATATGACGGTCGGGGTATTCCACGGCGTGGGGCCGGCGTCCCGGGTCGTGGAGTTTGTGCGGGAGAAATTTGCCGGACAAAAAGTCGACGCGGTTATTTTCGGACATTCGCATCAGCCGTTTCAGGAAAAGATCGACGGGATATTGTATTTCAATCCCGGAAGCCCCAACGATCACGTTTGCGCGCCGTATTGCTCTTATGGGATTATGGAAATTCATGACGGGAAGATTGAAGCGCGCATTGTAAAATGCTAAATGAGCCATTTCGCGCTGAATTTTGTTAAGCGGGAATCATTATATGCGGCGTTTAAAAAAAACCGAACAACCTAATATTATCTGGGCGCCTTGGCGGTCGGATTATATCTCCCGGGCTTTGCCGGAACCGCCGGGCTGTATTTTTTGCCGGATGATCGGCCGAAAAAAAGACGCGGCTGATCTGCTGATCGCGCGGCGAAAAAAATGTTTCGCGGTTTTGAATCTTTATCCCTATAACAATGGCCACACCCTGATTGTGCCCAATCGGCATACTGGGGACCTGAATGAGTTGCAAAGGGAAGAGCGGGATGATTGTCTTGATCTGCTAAAGGAGATTCGGGATCTGCTGCAAGCTGAGCTTAAACCCGCGGGATTCAATATCGGGATCAATTTAGGCCGGGTCGCGGGCGCGGGGTGTCCGGACCATTTGCACATTCATATCGTCCCCCGTTGGCCGGGTGACATGAATTTTATGCCGGTATTAGCCGGAACAAAAGTTATTTCACAATCTTTACAAGCCTTACACCGGCAGTTAAAAAATGCGTACACGTCAAGACATTGAAGAATGGGAAGACCGGATTCTCGCTTTGTACGCGGCGCGCAGCCGCGAATCTTTAGGCCGGGAATTTGATGAGCCTCTGCAGGAAATCCGCACCTGTTATCAGCGGGACCGCGACCGGGTCGTTCATTCGGAGGCGTTTCGCAAGCTGGAATATAAAACGCAGGTGTTTGTGATTTTCGAGGGTGATTATTACCGCACCCGATTGACCCATTCGATTGAAGTGGCGCAAATCGCCCGGACGATCGGCCGCAGTCTGGGCTTGAACGAAGACCTGATTGAGGCGATTGCCTTGGCGCATGATTTGGGACATCCGCCTTTTGGGCACGCCGGGGAAACCATGCTCAATGATCTGATGAAGATGCATGGAGGGTTCAATCATAATTTTCGCAGTTATGAAATTGTCACCCGTTTGGAAAAGCGTTATCCGGATTTTGACGGTTTGAATTTAAGCCGGGAAGTCTTGGTGGGGATTTTAAAACACGAGACAAACTATGATATTCAAGGCCGGGTTCCGGCTTATAAAGATATCGGGCCGACCCTCGAAGCGAAGGTGGTGGATGTCGCGGACGCTTTGGCCTATTTATCCCATGACGTGGACGACGGTTTGACTTCGGGGTGCATTGACGAAGCGGATTTGGCGGCGAGCGGGCTTTGGCAGCAGGCCCGCCGGCGCGTGGACGGCGTCACGAACGATGTCATGCGCAAGTATCAGTTGGTAAAATTTTTGATCGACGCCCAGGTACGGGATTTGCTCGATTTTTCCAGCAGCCATCTGCGGGAGCGGAATTTTCGTTCGGCCGCGGAGGCCCAGCGCTGGCATCTGGCGCGGCCGCGGGACGCGGCGATCGGGTTTAGCCCGGCGATGAAAAGCGACGTGCAGTTTTTGCAAGAAATTTTGTTGGAAAAATTATATCATCATTACCGGGTCGAACGGATGACTTCGAAGGCCAAACGGATCATTCAGGATTTGTTCGACGTCTATTTGGAAAATCCAAAACAATTGCCGTATCATGTTTATGAACGGGCAAAAAATTATTCCCGGACGGAGGTTTATCAGGTGATCTGCGGATACATTGCCGGGATGACAGATCGCTTCGCACTCGATGAGCACAAAAAATTATTCAATCCCTACCAAAAAGTATAAGTCGATCTTGTCGGCGGTGCACATGGTTTACCGGCTGATCAATTCGACGTATAACGTCAAAGAATTGACTTTGCGTCTGACGCGGCTTTTGTGCCAGTTTATCAAGGCGAGTTCCGCGAGCGTCTTCGTGCTCGACGATGATAAAAAGCAAGTGACGCTGGTGGCGCATTTTGATAACAAGATCAACATTTTTTTTGATAAAAAACGCGATTTGCGCCAATTGGCGGAAAAGGAACTGCGGGTCACCCGCGGATACATTATCTTTGAAAAAAATCTCATCGGCCTGCCGCTGGTCGCTGATGACAATATCGGCGCGATTTTTGTTCGCCGGGAGGCCGTGGAACCGGCCTTCACGGAATTCGACCGCGAACTCCTTTCCGTCGTCGCGGAACAAGCAGTGACCGCGATCCGCAACCTGCAGTTGAACGAAGGCCGGCAGAAAGTCATCCTTGGCAGCATCGAATTTATCGGCAAATTGTTAAAAGAGCGCGGGGCGGTGGCCCGAAAAAATACCTCGGCGTATTTTCAGATGGTCAAATCTTTAGCCCTTAAATTGAAGATGAATCAGGAAGATCTCAACAGCTTGTATTACGCGACGGTGCTGCGTGACGCGGGAGTGATCGACATCCCTTATGAAATATTATCCAAGACCAGTCGTTTGACTCCGGAAGAATTTAAAATCATCCGCGACCAGCCGCAAAAGAGCGCGGAACTCATCCGGCCGGTGGAGTTTCTGCGGCCGGTGCTGCCGATCATTTTATGCCATCATGAAAAATACGACGGCACCGGTTATCCGTCGGGATTGAAAAAAGATCAGATTCCTTTAGGGGCCCGGGTAATGGCAATTGTCGACGCGTTTGATGCCATGACCACGGAGCGGCCCTATAAAAAAACCCTGGGAAAAGAAGCGGCGCTCGGAGAAATCAGGCGCAACAGCGGGACGCAATTCGATCCGCTCGTCGTCGCGGCGTTCGTTGAATTGTCTTTGCAAAAAAACTTTAGAAACTGCTTGAGAACCCAGAAGCCCTAATCTTATAATAACAAAAGATCAATTGCGCTGTACGTGGAGCCGGTTGGCTTTGCGCAGCGATAAAAAATATTTTAACTCATTTGACTGCCTGCGGGTTCCGCCGGTTAGGCAGTGACAGGTTGTATTTTATGGATTCCCGTTTCAGCCCGGTGCAGCAGTTTGAATTATTTCCCACCGCCAATATTGATATCCGTTTGCACTCTCGTCCCCCCGCGTTGTTCCGCGGTCTCATGGTATCTCCGGAGAATTTGATTCTGGGCGTTATCGGCGGGATGATGGTCTTGATTCTTTTTTTCGCTTTGGGAGTGGAGCAGGGTAAACATTTGGCCGCGGTCACACTCGAAAAAAATCCTGTTCAAACCGGGCAAAATGGTGTAATATCTCAACCTTCCACCGCGGTTTCGCAAACCGTATCTCCTGACGCGCGGGAAGCTCTGCGCCAGGAGCAAGCGCTTCCTGCGCAGCTGGATCAACGGCCGCCTGCCGCTCTTCCGGCGGCGCGGAATCTGCCGGCCGCGGTTCATCCGCCCGCGATCAAACCGCTTAAGCAAGGATACACGGTTCAAGTCGCGTCCTATAAACAGGAGAAGGTTGCGCAGCAAGCGGCGAAAGTCCTTTCGGCGAAAGTGGGGGAAGAAGCGTTTGTGATGCCCAAGGGCAGTTATAGCATTGTTTGCGTTGGAAAGTTTGCCAACAACAACGGCGCCGCGAAATTTTCGCAGCGGTTAAAAAGTATATACAAAGACTGTTATGTAAGGAGATTTTGAAAATGTCATTGCACCCTTCATTAAAAATCAGCACTGCCGGCGCGGCGCAACGCACAGTTTTGTCGCGCATTGAACGCATTAAGGAATTGATGAAAAAAGGCGTCTGGACAGACTCGTCATCCGTTTTGGCTTTGCCGAAAACGAAGATGTTGAAACTCAAGACGAAAAAAGAAAAATCCGCGAAGAAAGATGATGCCGCCGCTCCAGCCGCGGCAGGCAAAGCGGCGCCGGCTGCCGGCGCGGCTGCCGCCAAGAAACCGGAAGCGAAGAAGAAGTAATTTTGATATGTTGCAGAGAGAAACCTACGTGAGTGACGCCATCGTTTACGTAGGTTTCTTAATTTTGGTATTAACTGGCACAATATGTTGAAGAAATTTGCCGCGATTTTAGCCTTGATGTTGATCCCGATTTTTGCCCAAGCGCAAGCGGACTCGTTTCCGTTTCTCGGCGTGGTGAAGGGCGGCGGGGTAAATGTGCGCGCGGGGCTGAATGAAAATTTTGAAAAGTTGCTGCGGCTGCCGGCTGGCCGGGATGTTGTCGTCCAGGGCGAATCGTTTCATTGGTATAAGATCCGTTTGCCGCGGGCGGCTGCGGTTTATGTGAGCGACAAATATGTCAGCGATTCTTCGGATGGTTCCGGGGAAATCACGGCGGACCGGGTAAACGTTCGCTGCGGCATGGACGTCAACCGTACGCCTTTGGGTCAGTTGAAATTGGGAACGATTGTCAAGTTGCTCGGGCACGCGCCGGGTTGGTATCGCATTGAGCCGACAGAAGAACTATCCGGCTGGGTCGCGGAACAATTTGTGGATTTTAAATCCGGCGACATTTCCAGTTATACAGAGACGCCCGGGGCCAGCCCAACCGCGGTTGTCAAAATAACCGGCGAGCCTAAGCAATTTACGGTGTCGCTTGGCGCGTCTGCCACGGTCACGAAAAATATTCCGGCAGATCCGGCTCCGCTGGCGGAATATCAGGGCATACTCAAAGCCGTGGCCGGCGCTGGAGTGAATCCGGAAACCGAATATGTGCTGTGGATTAATGGCCAACCGGAATATGACATCAAAGATTTTAAACTGATCTTAAAGCCATTTTTTAATTATGCAGTGAAAGTCAGAGGCATAGCGACCAAGGACCCGGCCTTTGATCATCCGGTCTTGGATTGCGATTCCCTGGAATTGATATTGTAAAATTTTTATGCTTATCGACATTATTCTTTCCGTAGTCATTATTTTTTTTTCGATCATTTTGCATGAGTGCAGCCATGGTTGGGTGGCGTATCTCTGCGGCGATCCGACCGCGAAATGGGCGGGCCGCCTCACGCTTAATCCGTTAAAACACATTGATCCGGTGGGTACGGTTTTTTTACCGGGAATATTGTTAGTCCTGCGGTTTTTTGGTTATCATACTTTTTTGTTTGGCTGGGCGAAACCCGTGCCCGTGGATTTTACGCGCCTGCGTTGTCCTCGGCGGGATATGGTGCTGGTGGGTTTGGCGGGGCCAGCCATGAATATATTTCTGGCTTTCGCGGTCAGCCGGATTTTATTGCTTGGATTTTCCGGCCCGGTTGTGTCCTGGATCGGTTTGGCGGTTTATGCCAATTTGGTTTTAGCGGTATTCAATCTTTTGCCTATCCCGCCTTTAGACGGGTCGCGATTAGTGACGGGATTATTGCCGGCGCCGTTGGCCCGGCAATATAATCAAATGGCGCCGTATGGCATCTTTATTGTGGTTGGCTTGCTATATTTAAATATTTTAGACCGCGTGCTTTGGCCGGTCGTGGATCTATTAAGTTCCCTTTTAGGAGTTAAGGCGTTATGAAACATATTCATTTGCCCTTAGGCTTGAGATCTTATGACATTGCGGTTGGTTTTCAAGGGTGGGATTATTTGGGCACTGTCGTGAAACGTCTGCATATCGGGACGGACGCGTTGGTGATCACTAATCCGTTTGTGAAAAAATTATATGGGAATAAATTGACGGCAACTTTCCAGGCCGCGGGACTGGCCGTGAAAATCTTTGAAGTCCCGGATAGCGAAAAGAGCAAATCTTCGGCTGAGGCGATCAACCTCTTGAATAAAATCGCCAAGTATGATGTGCTGCGCCAACCGTTTATTGTGGCATTAGGCGGAGGCGTGGTCGGCGATTTAGCCGGCTTTGTCGCCGCGGTGTACAAGCGCGGGGTTCCGTACATTCAGGCGCCGACGACCTTGTTGGCGCAGATCGATTCGGCGATCGGCGGCAAAACTGCGATCGATTTGCCGGTGGGCAAGAATTTGGTCGGAGCGTATTATCAGCCGCGATTAGTTTGGTCGGACACGTCTACGCTTTTGACCCTCAATGAAAGACAGATGGCCAATGGGTTGGCGGAAGCGGTGAAGTACGGAATTATCAGTGACGTCAGATTGTTTGAGTTTATCGAGCAGAATTACCCCGCGGTTCTCGTTCGGGAAAAGAACGCCTTGGAACGCGTGGTCTTAGATTGCAGCCGGATTAAGGCCAATATCGTGGCCCGAGATGAGCAGGAAACGCAAGGCATCCGCACGGTATTGAATTTCGGGCATACGATGGGCCACGCGATTGAAGCCGCCATGGAGTTTGAAGGTTGTTTGCACGGCGAGGCGGTGGCGATCGGGATGCGGGGCGCCTGCGATATGTCCGTGGCGCGAAAAATGCTGGAGCCCTCCGAAGCCCGACGGGTTCAGCAACTGCTCACCAACATTGGCTTGCCGCAAAACCTTAAAGGCGTGTCTTTGAAAAAAGTCATGTCCCTGATGAAACACGACAAAAAATTCCTATCCGGACAAACTCGTTTTGTGCTGCCGCACGCGATCGGCAACGTGAAACTGGTGGAAGGGGTCCGTTTCGATATGATTGAACGTGTTTTGAAGAAATATATCGGTTGATTTTTTTCGCTAAACCTCTTGTTAGCCTTCGTCTTCAAATTTCCTTTTAAATACGACAAAATATTTTCGTTGACATTTTTGTGAGTTATGCTGTATTGTGAATTAACCAATTTTACCAGAGCCTAAAATTTTTGTTAATCCAGGACTTACAATCTCCGCGGAGCCTATGATGACATTCTAGTCCGATCCGAGAGAAGAGATTTTTTGTCATGCGTTAGCGCTTAACATAAATATTTTTCAACTATGTCGGAGGGGGCGGCGATGCAAAAATTTTTTAGCGGCAGGTTATGGAAATTTTTTAATCTCTTCGTTTGTTTTTGTTTTTTATGCCAAACTTTTTATCCTTCCTTGGCTTTAGCGCAAGCCGCTCAATCTTCTAAGACAACTTCCTCGCCGGCAGCATCTGCGGCGGATTCTACAACAAATGCTTCGACTGTGACTGCGGCGCCGGCTTCGGTTTCCGGAGCGGGCACGGCTATCGCTTCGTCTGCCGGGTCCTCTAAGGTGAATCTGGATGAATTGATCGGTAAAGTGGAACCGGGCGGGTCAGCCATGAAGGCAAAATCGTCAACCACTGCAGCGAATTCGCGGGCGGGGGCACTGCAATTTGCCGCAGCAAGCAGTTCATCGTCTTCGCCGGTGGCCTTGCCAGAACATTTTGTCAAAAATTTTTCTTTTGATTCCTCAAGCGGGGCGCCGGTATTTACTTTGCCGATTGAATTGCCGCCGGGACGCAAGGGTGTCGCGCCATCGCTTTCTCTTATATATTCACCGCGGTCCGGCAACGGACCTTTGGGAATGGGTTGGCAGGTCGGGTTTCCCGTCATAGAGCGATCACTGAAAAACGGGGTGCCGCAATACACGTCTACGGACGCTTTTGTCTCAACGCTGGGAGGCGGCGCGCAGGAATTGGTGAATGTCAGCGGCAAAGAATACCGGGCTAAGGTGCAAGGCGATTTTACGAAATATATTTTTGACGGCACAACCTGGATAGCTTATGACCGCACAGGTAACACTTATTATTTTGGGCTGAAAACGCTTTTACAGGATAATTCCGTTGAGCAACAAACTCCAGGAAAGGTTTTACGCTGGCGGTTGAGCGAAGTTAAAGATATGAGTGGCAATTATCATTACATCCGCTATTTGGCGGACGGCGCGTTTGAGGTTTTATACACTGGGGAACCAGGCTCAGACCGCGACTCTTTAACTTTAAGTTCGCATAAATTTTTTGGCCGGGTGGTGGGCGTGGTGGAGACAGCGCGTCGTCCGGATGTAATTTCTTCAAATGCCACGGGGTTTACGCAAGAATTCCCGAAACGCTTGACGAATATTTCGGTTTATGCCAATGGCAGTTTACAGCGTCGCTATGCTTTTGACTATACTTTGAGCCGCCGCACTGGCCGTTCGTTGTTGACCAAGGTGACGCAATACGGCGCGGATAATACAACAACTTTGCCGCCGGTAACTTTGACCTATAATGACGATGCGTCCTACGGGTATACCTTGTCTTCTTTGGTCGGCGACCCTACAGTGGGAGACAACTTGTGGAACTGTCAATCAGGCGGGGGATTTGACCGCGGCAGGGATAGTTTTATTGTTGCGCCGTTTAATCCGGAACCATCCTGGCGGCCTTGGCAGACATCTAACTGGAACCGGGATGATACAAATGTGCTGCGCTGGAGTTATCCGTTGGGAAATTTGTTTATTTCATCACCCGGCGATACAGTAACGCAATGCTACACCTATGTTTATGTGAAAGAGGCGAAGACGGTTGACGTATCCGCAGGCATTACGGTGGGCGGAGGAGCTTTCGCCTATTTTATCAATGATAATATTTCCGCGGATCAAGCGGTGAGCCGATATTGGAATTTGAAAGCGGGATATAATCGGGTTTTTTTAACCGCGCAAAATCAGGATGGAGGGTATCAATTTAATACATTTACTGAAATTGCCCGTTATGTAGATCTGATGAATTCCACCCAAGTCATGCAGCCGCAATTTGCCGCGGATTTTAATGGCGACGGCATTACCGATGCGATGACTCCATTTAAAGAAACCGGAGTTTATAAGGTCGCTTTATCGGACGGGGTTTCATTTTTGCCGAAACAAACCTGGATGACAGACGGCGGAAATTATGGGCGGGATCGTCAATTGTTGCTGGGGGATTTTAACGGGGATGGACGGATAGACCTTTTGTCATTTAAGAATCTCGCCGACGCCGAATGGCGCGTGGCTTTATCGGATGGCACAAAATTTGTCGATCAAGGCGTGTGGCTGAGTTGGTTTACTACGCAGCTTCCCGCGCTTTCCGGAGATTTCAATGGCGATCGCAAAACGGATATCGCTCCTGTTTTATTGTCCGGCGGACATAAGATCGCCAAAATTGCTTTAACGAAGAATAATTCTTTTGTTCCGACTGCAGACATGGATTTTGGAGTTATTGCGGACACGGTGATTCCATTGACCGGTGATTTTAATGGCGATGGATTAACGGATTTTGCCGCGTTTGACAGCGCCACGGGCGGCTGGAAGATTTATGTTAATCCGGGCGACTTGTCCAAAGTTTTTACGTTGACGCAAGCCATCACCGGTTTTGGCGCGAATCAAACTCCAGTAGTCGCGGATTTTAATGGTGACGGGATAACCGATATAGGTTATTTTGAGAAAAGCACCGGAAAAATTTATTACAAAACATTCCAAGCTAATGGGTTCAGCGACAGCCAACAATTCCCGGTAAATTTTTTACTGACCGGAGAGGACGTTCAAGTCCAAGCCGCTGATTTTAACGGCGACGGGTTAATGGATTTTTATGTTTACAATTCAATTGGTCAGCAGCAGATCGCTTATGCCAACGGCGGGATGTCGGATTTGTTAACCAAGTTTGACAATGGCGTCGGCGCAGCCACGGAATTGACGTATGTTTCGTCAACGCAGAAGAGCAATACTTATTTACCTTATGCCATGCCCTTGTTGAGCCGGGTCAAAGTCTCGGACGGCCGTGGAAACAGTTATGCGACGGATTATGATTATAGCCAGGGATTGTGGAGCGCGGCAGATGCGGAATTCATGGGGTTCGGGAAAGTCACGGTAAAAGACGCGGACGGCAACTGGGAGGAGATGATATTTGATCAAAGTGATATTTATCGAAGGGGGCTGCTTTTAACCTCCGCGTTTTACAGCTCCGACGGAAGTCTGTTCAATAAAACAATCAATTCCTGGTCATTGGAAACGCTTTATAACACGACGCCGGAGGTGAAATTTGTCAAGTTAGACCGGACGGATAATTATCTTTTCGACGGCAATGCGACTGGGAAAAGGACTGCAGTTGAGAATTATTATGGGGAAACGCCGCAGTGCGGCAATGTGACAAAGTCGATCAATTTGGGAGAAGTGGACTTAGCCACGGGTGATGATGTGGGAAATGACGCGCTGGCGCGTGAAACTCAATATCACAATATATCAACCGCAACATATCAAATCCTGGGGCTACCTAAATATACAACACTCAAAGACGGCAATAACGCGGTTTTGACAAAGTCTTGGTTGTATTACGACGGCAATGCCGATTTCAATGCCGCCCCTTTAATCGGATATTTGACCAAAACCAAAACTTGGGCCGGACCAAACGCTGTCTATCCTGACCCGGAAACCGGCGTTGAATATGATGTTTACGGAAATGTGGTTAAAACAATTTCACCTGCGGGTAAGGTCGCCGCCGTGACTTATGATACGGC
Source organism: Candidatus Omnitrophota bacterium (assembly GCA_015233495.1). Taxonomy (GTDB): domain Bacteria; phylum Omnitrophota; class Gorgyraeia; order Zapsychrales; family Zapsychraceae; genus JADFXQ01. The sequence continues at coordinate 27,241 of JADFXQ010000020.1, forward strand.
CTGGCATTTATTTCCCATCCAGACAAAAAATGCGCTCGGGTACACCGAGGCAACCGCGTATTACGGCGTGGGAGGGGTGGCAGCGGACAATGGATTATGGGGGCAGGTCAAGTCAGTGACTGACGCCAATCTGCAAAGCGATTTATCGATTTATGATACATTCGGCAGAAAAATAAAATATGTTTCGCCTCTGGACACTATGGCCAAGCCGACGAACACGGCGCAGGTGGATTATTTTAGCAATTATTCGCGGGTCACTAATCGCAAACGGGTGATCAGCGGTGAAGACGGGATGATCAAAACTGTCGAATTTTTCGATGGTTTTGGACGGATGATTGAGTCGAAAGCTCCGACCGCAACGGAGGGCCAGTTTATAGTATCCGGCCAGGGACAATATGATCTCCGCGGGTTGCCGCGATATCAATACTCGTCTTTTTTATCCACCGCGAGCCAGGACGAGATCGATCCGATCTTCACAACCAATCCCCGGTCAAAAACGGATTATGATCCGGCAGGCCGGCCAATTCAGATTACCAGTCCGGACGGCACGTTCGCTAATGTGGTTTATGACGATGGGATAACCACCACAATAGATCCCAACGGGCATAAACAGGAATCCGTAACGGACAGCCGGGGAAACTTGGTGGAAAAACGCGAATACTCTGGCGCGGACGGACGGTCCACGGCGTATCCGGCGCAGGCCTACACCTTATACGCGACGACAAAATACGATTATGATCTGTTGGGTCATTTGGTGAAAACCACCGACGCCAAAGGCAATCAAGTCACGATCACTTACGACATCTTAGGCCGCAAAATCGGAATGAAAGACCCAGATATGGGTACGTGGCAGTATGTTTATGACCTGGAAGGCAACCTGATTTCGCAGACGGACGCGAAGGGGCAGAAATTGGAATTCACCTATGACGCGTTGAACCGTTTGGTGAATAAAACGGATCACGGCAATGTCAATGTTACATATACCTATGACGCGCCTAATGTGGCTTTTTCAATTGGACGATTGACGCAGGTTGATTATAAAGATGGGGAAACCACATTTACTTATGACAACATTGGCCGGGAAGTTACCTCGACCAAAACAATTGACGGACAATCGTACACTGTTCGCCGAACGTATGATGATTTAGGAAACCTCCGAGACGTCACCTATCCCAACGGAGATAAAATCTATTACCGTTACAATGCCGCCGGTCAACCCGACGGTGTAGCCAATGACCCCGCCTTGCTGAAAAGTGCAGTCAAGCAAATCAAAACCACAGAATTAGCCGATTGTTCCATCCCCAGCGCAGCATGGGGAGGCCTGCCTGCCGTTAGGCATGGGGCTGGGGAGGGGGTTTTTCATCTCCTCGAAATTCTCCTCGGCGTGTCAACCGCCGAAGCCGCCAGCAGCGACGCGACATTCCTGGCACAAAATGTCCCTACGGTGATGCGGGCCGGAAGTGATTACGCGGTGTCCGTGACCATGAAAAACACCGGAGCAACGACTTGGAGCGCAACAAGCCAAATTCGTTTAGGCGCCCAAAATCCGCATGATAATACGCAATGGGGATTCAACCGAGTTAATTTGCTTCCTGGTGAAACTGTGTCTTCGGGCGGTCAAAAGATATTCACGTTCACCGTCACCGCGCCGTCCACCGCCGGAACATACAACTTTCAATGGCGGATGTTGCAGGAGAACATCGAATGGTTTGGCGATACAACACCTAATGTCAGCGTGAATGTTCTACCGGGAAGTAACTCTAAATTTATGTCGCAGAATGTGCCGGCCAGCATGAACGCGGGGAATGTTTATACTGTATCTGTGACAATGAAAAACACTGGGACAACAGCATGGAATGAGGGCGGCCAGTTTCGGTTAGGTACGCAGAATCCGGGAGATAACACGCAATGGGGATTCAGGCGCGTCAGTTTGACTCCGGGTGAAACTGTGCCTCCGGGTGGCCAAAAGACATTTACTTTTGCCGTGACCGCGCCGTCGACCGCCGGGACATACAATTTCCAATGGCGGATGTTGCAGGAGAACGTTGAATGGTTCGGCGAGGTAGCTCCGAATATAGTGATCAACGTGATTTCAACAGTTCCGCCGCAAGCCGCGAAGTTTATTTCGCAGTCCGCGCCGGATATGATGATTGCCGGACAAACTTATCCGGTTACCGTAGTCATGCAGAACACGGGTTCCAGCCCGTGGGTAAAATCGCAAAGTTTTCGTTTAGCGTCGCAGAATTATCCGGGCAATGACCGCTGGGGCTTAAGCCGGATCGAACTGCCGAAAGACGTGATCGATCCCGGGGAAACTGTGTCTTTCACTTTTAATGTTACCGCGCCAGCCTCACCCAGCGCGTATAATTTTCAATGGAAAATGCTGCAGGAAGGCGTGCAATGGTTCGGCGAGATCACGCCGAATAAAGTGATCAATGTTGTGCCGGCAGTGCCGCCGCAAGCCGCGAAGTTTATTTCGCAGTCCGCGCCGGATATGATGATTGCCGGACAAACTTATCCGGTTACCGTAGTCATGCAGAACACGGGTTCCAGCCCGTGGGTAAAATCGCAAAGTTTTC
>JADFXQ010000021.1 GCA_015233495.1 Candidatus Omnitrophota bacterium
CAAAAGTGATCTGGGCGTTCGGAAGATTATCTTCGACGCCTTTGATAAAAGCCGGCCACATATCACAGCTGACGTCTTTGACATCTTCAGCTTTGCCGTTGTGCGCTTTTAGATCGTCGACAAACGCTTTAACGGTTTTTTGATCATTTCCTTCGGCGATGAATATTGTCCGTTTTTTGACAAGATCGACGAACAACGTGATGTAATCATGACCCTTGCGTCTGGAAGTCTCGTCCATGCCGATGCTTTTAAGAGTGCTGTAATCATTTTGAGCCAATGCCGCGTCTACATAGTGTTTCAATGTCGCCCAGATTTTGCGATCCGATTCATGGATAATTTTACCGACGGTATGAACCGGCATATGACTTGCTAATTGCAAGATCAAAGCTTCAAAGAGCAAAGTAAAACCGTTGCTTATACCCGACCACGGCGGATCAATTAATCGTTTTACGTCGTCAGTGATGTTCAGCCGTGGAACGCGTGCATGAAGATAACATTCATGTTCGAAAAAATTTAAATGGCGCCATTGTTTGTCGACGGTGTCATAGACTTTAAAGTCGCCGTTAATATTTTCTTTTGTCGACTCATAGTGGAAAACGGCTCCTTTTCGAAAGTCGATGTGAATATCTAAACGCTTGTCTTCAGCACTGAACTGTATGTCTTTGATGTACCAAGGATCTTGAATATTAAGAGCAAGTTCAAACAATGGTTGGGTAAACATCGGTCACCTCCTGGTTAATTTGTTTTCCAGGATTATAACCCATTACCCATTCAAATTGCCAAAGAGCCTTATTTTAATAAAATTCTCTATTTTTTTAAAACTTTGGCTCTGATCATACCGCAAGGACAATTCCCGCGCTTTATGTTGAAGGTTTTCCCGCAATTGAGGATCGTCGATAACACGATTAAGATTTTTAGCTAGTGAACCCGGGTCCTCAATTGGGCTGACCAAACCGTTGAGTCCATCTTGAATGATCGTCGACGCGCTTGTTGTCACGATGGCGCAGCCACACGCCAGGGCCTGCAATAAAAGCAAGCTCAGCCCCTCGCTCCGCGACGGGATTAAAAAAATGTCGACGGCACTGAGAAGGTCGCGCAATTCTTCGTCGGATTTGATGAAGCCGAATTCCTTGATCGCGACGGATGCCGGCACCTTCATCTTTGCCGGGCCGATCGTCCAAATTTCCCAATCGTTTTGCGGCTGCATCTGGGCCAACTCGGCCACCGCTTTTTCCGCCACGTCCAGGCCTTTGCGATAATCGTCCCGGCTGAACACGAGGACCGTGACCGGTTTTGTTTTATAACGGCGATAATCTGAATTTTTATTACGGGAAAAAATATGGAGATCCACGCCGTTCGGCACCGTGATCAAATGGCTGGGCTCATACTGCGACAAAACCTGGGTCAGTCCTTCCGACACGGAAATCGTCGGGATACTCCATTTTTTTAACGCCCGCCGGTAACAATCCTCCGTCAATTGCCGCAAAACCGCGGGCCGGTAATAGGTCACATCATAATCCTGGGCGATATAAATCACCCGGCCGCGGTTCCGGATAGACGCCAGGCAGGCCATTAAGACCAAATCCACGATGACGAAATCCGATTTAAAACGCGTAGATAGCGTAAACATCATCGTGCCGAGGATGCCGGGGAATGGGATTTTTTTGATTTGGATCCCGTCGGAGAACGGAAAATAAGTGTTGATTTCATTTGTCCAGTACTCAATCCTATACCCCTGCGACAGCAGGTGCCGACAGTAATCAAGAATGAGACGGTCACCCCCGCGGTTGCGGATTGAATGGCGGATCAGGGTGAGATACATTCCGAAAAACCTCGTTTTTTTTCAGTACGTTTTGTTAGCGCGAAATAACGGCAAGCTTCTCTGCAAATTTTTTTGCCATTTCCATATGGCTGTATTGGTTGATCTCGTCGGTGATTCCTTGATAGGCGACCCGGCCGTTGCGAAGATATTCCTCCCAGCATTGAAGGATAATTTGCCGTAATGTCGTTTCATCACTGGCAAAATACCCAGCCTTGGTTTTTTCCAAAAGTTGCCGGACAACATGCGGTCCCGCCGCACCGATCGCCAAGATCGGGCGTTGCGATATCAGATACTCAAAAATTTTACCGGTATAAACCCCGTTTTCTTTCGGGTTCATCCAGGTCAACAAGAGCAAGAGTTGTGACTCGCGCTGTTTTGCTAATACCTCCGATCGATTGATCATCCCGCATTGACACGCGATTCCGCCCAAGTTATATTTTTCGATCTCCCTTTCCAGCCAGGCATTTTTTGAGCCCCAAAAATTCAGGCGAACGCGTTGGGGGTCAAGTTTCTTTTCCTTGATCAGTTGTTGCATAACCGAAAATAAAATCGCCGGGTCGCGTTTCCCGTCGTAAAGCCGGCCAGTATGGGCAATGGTAAAATCTTTTGTCGTCGGTAATGTTCCAGTAAATGTTTCTTCCGGGTCAAAGCCATTCGGGACTGCAACCGTTGTTTTGCCATGAAATGTCCGCAATAAATCTGCCAAGGGCTCCGAGACGGTGAACAAGACATCGGCCTCGTTAAATGTCCGCTTCTCCAATTTCTCTTCAAAAAATTTACGGATCCGTCCATATTGGTAATAATGATTCTGCGTCCATAAATCGCGGAGATCAGCGCCCCAAGGGATATGAAATTTTTTCTTCAGGGCATAGGCGATCAGATGACAACTCGCCGGATGCGAGCTCGTTAGCAGGGCATCCACCCGTTCCTTAGCCAAAAAATCTTCTCCCGCTTGAACCGCCAGCGGGATCCAATTCTTCTGTTCGTCCGGATAATTAATCATCCCATAAACGTACTCCATGAATTTCGGTAACCATGAATCCTTGGACGCCGGGATGACAAAGGGGCGGCCGGGCTGTTCATCCAAACGCAAATCCGGATTAAATCCCATCCGGCGTTTAATCCACGACGAGAAATCGCCTTTATGTTTCGTCTCAATGACCCGACAAGAAAGGCCGGACGGCCCCGGCAATTTGGGCGTAAGGATGATCGGTTCCCAACCGAACCGGGGAAGATATTTTGCCAAGCCGCGCAACCGCAACCCAGCGACTCCGGGACGGGGCGGGAAATGATAGGTTATGATAAGGACTTTTTTCATATTCCCATGATGGTCACACGCGTTTATCGTTTTCCGTCGGCTTTTCTTGAAATCTTCTGGCTGGAAAAACTTTATCGCGAATAGCTAATGAAGGCACTTCAACGATCCGATGCATGAAAAATCCGAAAACGAGTGCGCCCACAATAGAACATATCATATAGGGCCCCCAACCGACCACCGTGAATAACCTCTCAGTCCCTTTTTCAATGATCATGGCGTGCCATAAGTAAATTGAATACGAGGCAGCACCCAGCGACGATATGACATAAATAATCGGATGACCCGATTTTTTTATACGCGAAAACGCCAAGACTAGACATCCTCCTCCCAAATAAAAAAGAACAACTCCGAAGACAGGAATGAAACTTGAAGTTTCCAAACTAAAAATAAACGCCGGGGATAATAAGACGACACCGGTAACAATGAAACACCAAGTCGGCCATCGGAATAGGGAAAGATTTTTATGGAAGTGATTTAAGTAAGAAAGAAAAACTCCAAACATCAAAGAATCGATCCGTAGGTGTGTTGCATATAATTGTTTCATATAATTGAATTCCGCATAGAAAAAGAATGTCAGGACACGAAATAATAAACAACACACCGCAATTACAAAAAATAAATACGGAACGGATTTAACCCCTTCTCGCTTGGAATTCGTTGTCAGAAAAAATAGGAGAAAAACTAAACCGAAATAAAAATGTTCTTCAACCGCCAAACTCCAAGTATGTTGCCAATAACCCCAAAAATAATTTTGCACGAAAAATAATTCGACAAACAATTTTTTTAAATTGATTGAATGAAGATTAAAAAATAAAACCGTGCTGGCGATGAAGACCCAAAAGGGCGGGTAAATTTTGAATCCTCGTCTGATCAAAAACAAACCAGGTTTGATCGTCCCGTACTGGATCAATTCTTTAAATAAAAGCCCAGAGATCAGATAACCGCTCAACACAAAAAACAAATCGACGCCCACCCAACCCCCTCGGTGCCAAACGGTTGAGATATCATGCCATACCCTGCTTTGCGTCGATGGACAGACCTGAAGGTGCCGGCCCAAAACTAAAAAAACAGCAATAAATCTTAAAATATCCAGTCCGGCATTTCGCATAACAATATTTATTCAAAAGCGGTTGTCGCAAACTCAACCCGCTCCCCTTTTTTGTTCATCATGATCATCCGCCGATATAACAGCTTCAAGATCCGTTTCGCATGCCAAAACATCCGTTTACGGTCATACCGCCATATCGCTTGGGCAATGGTTTTCATTTTGACCCAATCCGAATTGCGCAACGAAAAAATATAATTCCCAGATTTGGTATTGATTTCCCAAAATGCAGTCAGCCGGTCTTCTTTTGGAAATTCCGGAGAATCACAAGCGATGTTGACGGTGACGGGTCTGCGAAAATCCTGGTCCCATAAATCACCGGCAACCTGGTGCGCCGTCTCAATGGTATGATAAATTTTCCCATGCTGCATCATCCAGTCATATGCCTTTGTGCCGGGATAAGGAAATAATAAAGACCATTCGGTATAATCAAAACCCAGTTCTTGTGATAGATGAAAATTTAACCGCGCCCGCTCGAGGGTGTCGTGGGGAAGCCCGATGATGAATGAGCCGGTTAACGGGATCTTTTCTTTTTTTACGATTTTCACACCTTCCCGGATTTGTTGTAGAGTCTCGCCTTTGTTGACGTGTTCAAAGACTTCCGGAACCAGACTCTCGACGCCGATTTTGATATGCGTACACCCGGCCTGTTTCATCGCCCGGACCATTTTGGGACTAAGGCGGTCCGCCCGCAAGCCGCTGCCGCAATACCAGGGAAGATTGATTTTACGTTCTTGGAGCTGCCGGCAAAATTCAATAACCCGTTCTTCCTGCAGATTAAAGACCGGCTCGACGAGAACAAAACTTTTGATCCCGAACGTGGCCCGGGCATATTCGAGCTCTTTGAAAAAATCGTCCAACGGCCGCGGCCGCCAAAATTTCCCCCCCATGAACGGATTGCAAAAACAACAATTGAACGGGCAACCCCGGCTGGTCGATATCGGATAAGCTGAAAGGATTTTGGTGATGCCGAATTGCCGGTAATCCGGATGACGCAAAGCCCCGAATTCGCGCGACCTCACTTTGATGAGGTTAACAATGATCTGGTCGTTTTTACGATAGATCACGCCCTCGATGCCATCATATTGGCCCCGTTCTCGTCGACAAATTTCCGCGAACGTGTGCTCGGCCTCGCCCATCACAACGGCGTCAATCTCCGGACCTTGTTCCAAAATGCGGTTTTGCTCATACACTGCGTGCGGCCCGCCGACGACAATCAAGCCGTTGAAATATGGACGCAATTCCTTGACGAGCGACAATGCGATTTTGTAGGTCGTGCAATGGATATTAATGCCGACAATTTCCGGATGAAAGGAAGCGACGGCTTTTTGAAGCAGCTGGTGGGCCTCCGGCGGCGGACACACGATATTGGCAAGAGCTAACACGCGCACATCCTCGCAAACATCGGTCAAATTCGCGGCCAGCCAGCCTAACCCGATGTTGAGCGACTGCGGGGTTTTGGTTGGCGGGTCGACGAGCAAAACTCTGTTTTTTTTCATCATGATTAATGCCCTTGTTTTTTTGCCACAACAATGATCTCGTCGCCTGAATGAAACAGTTCGCCCAAAAGCACGATCGGGATAAAAACCAGGGAATATAATAAACTGCGCCACGAGTGAAATATTGTTTTCAAATTCCCAAACGTGTAGGAGATCATAATCCTTCGGTGCACGACCTTAACGGGCACAAACCCGGTCTTTTTTAACAAGTTAATAACCGTTGTTTTTGAAAAACAAAAAAGGTGATGTGGCGGTTCCGGGTGCGGCCAAATATGAATCATCTTTGCCGCTAAATATGAAAGCCGGGGGAATAGTCCATCCACGTTCGGCGTCGACAAGAATATTAATCCATGATCTTTTAGTAAGGCGTTCACCTTCTTCATTGTTGTTAATGGATCCAATGTGTGTTCAATCAAGTCCCACAGCGTTATCACATCAAACGACTGTGCTGGGAATTCGTTTGTTTCTTCTATGACCCCTTTAAAGACTTTTAAGCCGTATTTTTTTTCAGCAAAATCAGCGGCATCCGCCGAGACTTCCAACCCCCATCCCTCCCATCCCTCCTGTTTGAGACAAGACAGAAAAAATCCAACCGAGCATCCCACATCCAAAAGTTTCCCTTCCCGACGGAATTGTTTTAAAACGCGAACATGGCCTTTCGCATAATCAAATTCTTTTTTTTCGAATTTTTGGCCATCGGTTTGGTATTTCAAATGATACCCGGAATCAAAAGTATATAAATTTTTTATCGCGGAAATGGATGGCGGGTTTCCGACATAGACCAGTTTACAATTTCGGCACTGCATAAGGTCAAAGTTATTTTTAGTAAATATCCTTACGGCTGACCGACCTTCGCATAGGATGCAGACCGGAGATTTGTTTTGCGCTTGCGACATACTACCCCTCTCGTTAAGACTATTCTTTCCGCCCGATAATTAAAAAATCATCGGCAGTCCAGGAGTGTTCAAAAAGTTTTTTCTCCCACCATCGTCCGGCGGGCGCGCCCGCCAACGACAGATCATGATGGCACAACCGCCTCGTCAAATGCCGCATCAAGATCGCCGGAAACCAACCCAGGAAGCGGGACCGTAATATCTGCACATGTCCATGACGAAAATGCCGGAACATTTCTTGGGACGTCACCCGGTAATGCTGATATCCTAAAATATGATCGTAATAAAATTTTGTCCAAAGGCAGCTTAACGAAAAATTCATATTGGGAAGCCCGATCCAAATCACTCCCGTTTTTTGTTTAGCCACGCGAACATGCTCGGCGACTAATCTCTCCCGCGTCTGAACATCAGGAAAATGCTCGATCAATCCCAAGGAAAAAACAATATCAAAAGTCCCATCCAGCAAAGGAAGATTCAAACCGTCTCCTAATATAAACCGGTCAACTTTGGAAGCTTGAACAGGATTCAAGTCAACCCCATAGACTTGAGCGCCGTATTCTTTTTCAAACCAACGCAGCCAACGACCGCTGGAACAACCGATTTCGAGGACTGTTAATTTTTCCCGTCGAGGTATATGCGTTTTTAGCTCTGCCACAAGCTCTTGCTCCCATAAGTCAGTCAACTGTGGGAAATCTTCTAACTGTGATATGTGCTGGGACCAATCAAAATTTTTATTCATTGAGTTAAAAGATTTATTGCGAAACAGCGTTAAAAATTTTAACCGTTTGTTCGATCAACCGGCTTCGCTCATATTCAGCGACCGCGACGGGGTCGGGTTGAAATTCTTTTGATTCTCCCTTACGCCAGTTTTCCAATATGGCTTTTAATTGTTGCCGCATGGTGTCCGGTTGATAGGACAAAACATATCCGGTTTTAGTTTTTTTAATAATCTGCGCCGCATCACCGTCCTCCGGGACCAAGGCCAGAACGGGTTTGCCTAATCGCAAATAATAATACAATTTGGACGGTGTATGCCATTTCGCTGTAGGCAACGTGACCAGTAATAAAAAATCTCCTCCCGCAGCGAAATCCAAGGCCTTGTATTGCGGCAAATTTGAAATCAGTGTCAGATTGGGAAGATTGGCCGAACGCAACGTTTCGGAGGTGCGACCGATAAATACAAATTCCGTTTCTGGCATGATCTCCGATACGTTTTTTAAAAAAGGCATGACTTGTTCTTGGAATCCCCAGTAAGACCCACCCAAAAATGTAATGTTTAAACGGCCAGGATAAAGGGCCCGCGGGTTTAAGGCCTTGAAATCCTGCTCGCAATACCCGTCGGTGATAACCGTGACCTTGCCTTGGCTGACTTGATAGTCGTTGCACAATTGTTGTTTCAGCCTGGGGTGGATCGTGATGATATGATTGGCGTAGTCCAGAATTGCCTTTTCTCCTCTCCTAATTCGGGCATTTAATAAATTGTATAAGGGGGGAATCAATGTGTGCTGAAGATAACCATGGAGATAGTCATTGGTTGTCCAAGCATCAAGGAGCTCGGCAACCCACGGGACACGAAATTCCTTCTTCAATTGCATGGCGACAAATGCCGTTGTATACGATGGCGACCCGCTATAAATCAAATCAATCTTTTTTGTTTTTAATATTTCCCTTGCCTTGTTTAAGGCCGGGCGATACCAAGTTTGAATGTGGTCGGGAAATTCATAATTGACCCTGAGTTTCTCCCGAATAAATTGCCATGCCTTTGCCGGTTCTTTGTGGCCGATCCGGTGAACTTGGATTTGAGGGTTTAAAAAATTTAAAAGACTGTAATCTTTCGGATAACTGACTGTCTCAGCGGCGGAAACCACAATGGGCTGCCATCCTAAATCGGGTAAAAACCGGATGAGTTTAAACCCGCCGACCATCGAACCAAGTAACGGAGGGAAATAATAATCGATCACTAAAATGTTTTTCAACCGGGATTCTCCTTTTGGCTGATTAGACATATCGCTTTCGAAAAATAAATGAAAAGATCCCTTCTGCCAAATGCATCAAGTTGATTTTTTCTGAGGGGCTTAAAAAACCTCTCCCCGACCAGCTTAAAGCCAAAAATGAACCGATACCGACGATGACTTTGGCCATTAAAGACAGCCATGGACTATGAAAATTTAACGGCCAACTCAAGGCAAAAGCAATCCCCATATAACCTAGACCTTTTAAAACTCTAAGCCAAGGATAACCAACATCAAATAAAACGTTGACCCATTTATCCAAAATAATAATCAACATAAAAAATGCAATGAATGTCGAAATGGCGGCCCCCCATGCGCCTAACCGGGGGATAAGAAATAAATTAAGCACGATATTCAATGCTGCGGTGATGAAACAAACGTAGGAATTGATTTCCGTTTTTTTGATAAGCAGGCCAGATAAGGTCATCGGGATCGTTAAAAAATATAAAAATGGCGCCCAGGTCAGGACGGGAATCAGTTCTCCAGCCTTGAGATATCCGACAGCATTTCCTCCCGGTTTGACCAAAATGCGTAATATTTCCGGCCCTGCGAGCCCGATGAGAAGATAAAGTATGCCGCCGGCCAGGAAAAAATAGATCATCATTTTTTGGAGCAATTCCTTGGTCTGGGGCAAGGGGTGTTCCGCCGCAAAACCAAAAAAGAACGGATCCATGAAAAGCGAAACCGGTGTCGTAAGAAATATAACAAAGATGTTGGCAAACGTGTAAGCCAATGAATAAACCCCGACGGCGGATTCGCTGCTAAAGTGATTCAATAAAAGCCGGTCTGAAACATCCAGCGACCACACGGCCAGGCCGCTGAAAATATAGGGAACACCCAGCCGCAACAATTTTATTAAAAATACCTTGTCCGGAAAAACATTTAAATGTTGACGGACAATCGGGAACATCCCGAAAAACGTTATGACTGTGGCTATGGCGGTTGATTCAAAATAACCAGGGATACCGCGTTTTAAATACACGATAAAATATAATTTAAAACTGAAATCTAGAAAGAATCCCAATAATGAAAAACCGACAAATTGAAGGGCTCTCTTTTCCAAACGCAGCAGATAAAAAGGAATAGTCCGAACCATGGTGAAGAAAAAAATAAGACCGATCATGCGGATCGGGTAAATCTGGAGGTCGGTTTTGAACAAAAGGCGTGAAAGGACATGTCCTTGGGTGTAAATAATTGTCCCCCCGACAACAGCCATAAAAAAGTACCACACGTAGGAACTGCAAACCAAACGGGACTTTACTGCCCCCTCGTTTTCATAGAAAAGACGAGTCAGGCCGTTGACCACGCCGGCGCTGCTTAACAAAGTTAACAACGAAATGACGACGGATAATACAGATATGACGCCGTATTCCGCCGGGCTGAAACACCGCAGGTAAAGCGGCAGGAGGATTAAATTGAGACCGGTTTGCAACAGGTTACCGATGCCGTACGTCACAAATTTTTTAAAAATATCTCTGATCATCGCAGATTCTTATTTGTGATTGTCCTGACCGAGCCTTGCTAAAACGTAAATGATCCGATGTTCTTTATCCAACTTACTCGACGGAACAGGCACAATAGGTATGTCTTGGGTCAGCAAAATGTCTGTCTTATCAATCTCATTTTTAAGGACGACATTGACCTTTTTTTTCATCAAAAATTTTTTTATCCCGGTGTCCAGATGAAGGCCACTTAAACATTTCGTGCCGAGACTCATCAAGGACGAAACAAGTTTTTGCAAACGCCTCCGTATCGGAGCAGGCACAATAAAAGCCCCAAAAAAATCCGCATGGAACCCGTGGTTTGAAAATAGCGACGAAAGTTCTGGGACCGAATAATACCGTCGGCTTAAAACACTCGGTTGAAAATCCGGAATGTGTTTGTTCGGGGTATTGATGAGAAGTTGGCCGTCGGGTTGCAATAACCGGCGGCATTCATTTAAAAACAACGGAAGTTCAAGGTAAATAACCGCAGCGACACAGACAATGACATCGAACGACTTATCTTTGAACGGCAAATGATGCGCATCCATGCCGACAAGTTTGCTCCTTGTTCCATAATAATCTCTGGCCTGTTGAAGACTGGCTCGGGTGATGTCCCCACCGACATAAATCGCCGATATTTTTGATAAATACCCAAGGCCCAAGGCCGGACCGCAACCGACTTCAAGAACTTTCTTGCCTGACACATATTGTGAAACCCAATAATAGCGGTGTGCAATGATCTTCAGTGTATCTAAATTGATGACCCTCCCGGGCAATTCGGTCTCGGATATAAATGATACTGGCATCGGCGTTCAGTCATTCTTTAAAAAAAATTTAGGGTTTTTCCAAAAACAAATTGATATGATCTTTCCATCCCGTGCAGAGCTGCATGAGCTCGGCCACATGATGAACTTGCCTTAAATTGTTCTGGGCCGCTTTATCCGCCATCGAATAGTCATGCTCGACGACAAACATTTTAAAATGAAACTCTTCCAACAGCCGCCGGGCGAATTCTTCGGGGGATTGTCCCATCTTGGTGATCAATAATGGGAAAAATTCGATAAACATAACTAAATGATCATTCGCTTTGATCAGGTTCTCCATACCGGTCAATGCCAATAACTCGGCCCCCTCCACGTCCATTTTGATGACATTGACCGGGCGTAATTTGTCTTTAAAAAAATCGTCGAGACGAACTTTTTCGATTTCCACAAAATCTTTTTTTTCAGCGACAAATTGTGGATTATACGATTGAATCCCGTCATATTGTTGGATCGTATGATGTCCAGTATCATAATGGCAAATATAAAGTTTGACCGTCCCGGTTTGCTCCCCGACAGCCTTTTGAAAAGCCGTCGCCTGCTTATACCCATTCAATTCGAGATTCTTTCGCAAAAAACCGTAATTACGCGGTTCCGGTTCGAAAGAATAAACTTTTCCCTTTTCCCCGACGAGCTTGGCGGCCAAAAGCGAAAAATAGCCAATGTTGGCTCCAAGGTCCAAAACCGTGAATCCGGGCTTGACAATTTTTTGGAACAGGGCCGTCGTGCATTCCTCATGGACGCGATGAAAAGCATAAGCGCGAAACGTGTTGCGCATGGCTGGATCTGGATGAAATACGTCCACATACATTTTGCTCCCCTGAATCTCGATTTCATTTTTGCCTGACCAAAGCGCCTTAATGAAAAATTCATAAATCGCATAACGAAACGGTATAAATTTCCCGAGGCCGGTCCTCATAAAAAAATCACGGACGTTCTGCAGGGAAGAGAGTAAACTCGTTTTCATTTTTACTAACATAACTTCATGCCCCTTTTTCAATGGATCAAACTGGTTAATGTTTAATTAGATTTTGGTAAATTAATGAAACTTTATTCATTTCCACATGATAACTATTACGCATTGCAATGACCTCCCGACCTTTGGCCGCCATCTGTTGTGCCTGGACCGGATTTGCCAGTAAGTGAACTATTTTCTCGGCGAGAGTTGTCGCATCTTTGAGCGGGAAGAGAAAACCGCTCACCCCTTCCTCGACCCATTTTTTATTATCGCCAAAATCGCTGATGACAACCGGCACTTGGCTGGCCATGGCTTCCGCCGTGCTGGCGGCTAAACCGCCGTCGGACAAAGATGCGGAAACATAAACATCGATTGACGCCATGAACATTTGGAGATCTTGGTCAGAAAGCCGCCCGGTAAAAATGACTTTATCGTTGATCCCTAATTCCTTGGCCAGGGCCATCAGGTTTTGTTTCTCAGGGCCGTCACTGCAGACAAGAAACCGGGCCTGCGGTTGTTCGCTTGAAACAAGGACGGCGGCGCGGATAAACGTCGGAATATCGTATATGGGTTTCAGTTCGCGAAAACTGCCAACCAATTGAGCGTCCTGGTCCAGATTCCAACGTTGTCTGATCTCTTTATTTTTTTTCGAGGGATTAAAATCGCGTGTATTTGTTCCAAAAAAAATGATATGAATATTTTTTTCCGGCGCTCCATAAACGACTAATTCCCGTTTCAAGTGCTCCGCGTCGCAAATAAACGCACGGCTGTTTTTTATAAGCTGTTTGATTGCCCACCGTGTCATGAGACTATGTTTTGGTTGGATCAAAATATCCGATCCCCAAGGCGTAATAACGATGGGACAGCGCAGGCCCAGGAGCATAAGCCAGTGACTTGGCTGGATGCGATGAACATGAATAATATCTGGACGGACGCCCTTGATCAGAATTCTCAACTTAATAAATAACGGATATAAATGGAACGCGATTCCGATAAGATTTTGCGGCGTTTCCCAGACATGAACCTGCACACCTCTGAGCTCGCCGGTCAGTTTTTCAAAGCTCACCACATGAACTTCATGTCCCTCGTCGGCGAAATACTGAACCCAGCGACGGGCGTGTATGCTGTTTAACGGCGCGAGAAACAGCAACCTTAATTTTCTTTCAGCAGTCATCTTTCAAAAATTCCTTTTTGCGTTTTTCAAATTCCTGATTCGCCTGCTCAAAGTCGGCATGTTGTCCGACATCGATCCAATAATAATTTTCGTTGGACATATATCCGAAAACGTTATCGCCATCGGCGATCATCTTTTCGATCAAAATATTCAAGTCCAGCCTCTTTCCTTTTTCAATATAACGCAGGGCCCGCCGGTTGTAGATATAAATGCCGATATTGTCTTTATATGTGTAGACCGGTTTTTCATCAAACTTTTTGACTTTCGATTCTTCGTCAAGGGTGAGGATGCCTAACGCGATCTGAACTTTCTTTTCTCCGACCGCCACGGTCAGCGATGATCCTTTTTCCTGATGAAAGCGGTAAAAATTTTCATAATTCAACGTCGTCAGGATATCTCCATTAATAACCAAAAAATTCTCGTCCAGATCGTCGATTAATGACAGCGCACCGGCGGTTCCCAGCGGTTGGTCCTCGCGCACGTACCGCAACCGGATACCGTCCAGACTCTTTGACCGGTCCCGGAAATACAATTCAATCATATCGCCTAAATAACCGAGGGAAATCACAATGTCTTTAAAGCCATAAAAAGCCAATTGCCGGATGATCGTCTCAATGATGGGCTGTCCGCCCACCGGCAACATGGGTTTGGGGAAAACCATGGTATAAGGAGCCAGCCGCGTCCCTTTGCCTCCTGCCAATATGACTGCCTGCATATATTCTCCCTAACGTTTAAAAAAACGGCCAACGTTATCAATGACGTAACGGATTTCCTCGTCGGACAAAGCCGGGTGCATCGGCAAAGAAACAACTTCTTGGGAAATGCTCTCCGTATTCGGCAAATGAAATTTCGTCAACCCCAAATTTTTATGGTGATGATTCGGCGTCTTCCAGGAAATGAGCGTCCCGATCTTCTGGGCGGATAAATGTTTGACCAACGCGTCCCGCTGCTTCGTGCGGATGACATAATTTTGAAACGAATCGAAATGTTCGCCGTCATTTGGCGCCGGCGGCAATTTCACCTCCTTGATCCCGGATAACCCTTGATCATATAATGCCGCGATGGCCCGTCGGCGATGGATCATGTCCGGCAAATGTTTCAACAGGACATTTAAAATACCGGCCTGCAAATTATCCAAACGGCTGTTCCATCCCCAAAATAAAATATCGCCTTTCACCCGGTCTTGGCCATTGTCTCTTAAACATCTCAACTGATAATTCAGGTCCGGATCGTTTGTCGTGATCGCGCCGCCGTCGCCAAAACAACCTAAAATTTTAAAAGGATAAAAACTATTCGTGGATAAATCTCCAAAAGACCCAGCCTTTTTCCCTTTATAAATCGCCCCGATCCCTTGGGCTGAATCTTCAACAATGAACAAATTGTGTTTTTTGGCAATGCCCATGATCCGGTCCATGTCACAGGCCCGGCCGTTCAAATGCACGACAATGATCGCTTTTGTCTTCGCCGTGATGGCCGGTTCGATCAAGTCCACATTGATATTATAATCGTCGTCGACATCAACCAAAACCGGGGTCGCGCCGGCATGGACAATGGCCGCGATTGTGGCGATAAAAGTATGCGCCACTGTGATCACTTCGTCGCCGGGACCGACCCCTAATATTTTCAACGACAAATTGATCGCATCGCTCCCGTTGGCGACTCCGACGGAAAAGTCGGTTCCCACGAACTGCGCAAAATTGCGCTCAAACGCCAGGAGATCATCACGCATGATAAAATCGGCCCTGTTAAAAATGACATCCTCGATGACCCCTCTCACGTCTTCTTTATAGGGCGCGATTTGTTTCGGTAGATCCACAAACGGTACTTGCATGTTCTCGCCTTTCCTCATCAATGAACGTTTTGTTTGTCATGGATGATGTCTTGACAACCCTTGATGATTTCCACATGGGTCGGATAATAGATTTTTTCCAAAGTCTTGGAAGACGGCGCCGGCAAATCGGGTAATGTTAATCTTTTAACCGGCGTCTTCAATAACGCGAAACCCTCGTCGGCAACCAAGGCGGCGATTTCTGCCGCGACCCCGCCGGTTTTCCACCCGCCGTCCACGATCAATAACCGGCCGGTCTTTTTTAACGAATGAATGATGGTGGTTATATCCATTGGTTTGATGGAACGAAGATCAATCAGTTCCGGATTAATGCCTTGCTTGGTTAATTCCACTATGGCTTTTTGACATTCCACCATCATGTAGGAATAGGAAACAATGGTGATATCAGTCCCTTCGCGGACGAGTTTCGCCTGTCCGATCGGCACTCGGTAATCCTCCTCCGGGACTTCCATTTCCTCGTCGTAAAGCCATCTGTCCTCAATGTATAAGACCGGATTATCGTCTTCCACGGCTTCAATCAACAATCCTTTGGCATCAAACGCATTCGACGGCATGACGATTTTTAAGCCTGGGACATGCATAAACAAGGCCTGCAGCGCCTGGGAATGTTGGGCCGCTTGTTCGCCGCCGCGGTTGATAATGGCCCGGATCGTCAGCGGGATCGAGACATTCCCGCCGAACGTATAATTCAAAATCGCGGCATGGTTGCAGATCTGGTCCATCGCGTAATACATAAAATCCATCCGGGGAAACGTCAGGATTGGCCGCATGCCCGTCAAGGCCGAACCGACGGAAATGCCGGTGATCCCGTTTTCGGAAACCGGAGTGTCAATCATCCTCGTTTCGCCGAAAGAATCCAACAACCCTTTCATCGTATTTCCGACATACCAGGGCGTGTTGATGCCAACCCCGATTTGAAAAACGCGATCATCATTGGCCATCACCTGATGGAACGCTTCGTTAATGGCTTGGGCGTAAGAAATTTTTCTCATATTTTCTTCACACGGTTTCCTTGTATAGCCCGTCATAAATATCCGTTTCTTTCGGATAAGGGCTTGTTCGCGCGAAAGCCACGGTTTTTTCCACTTTGGCGACGATATCCCGTTGCATACGGACAAACTGATCTTCTGATAACTCATTCATCCGGAACAACAAATCTCTAACATGTTTTATCGGACATCGGCTTTTCCAATGATCAACGTCTTTCTTCAATCTGTACCCAATATCGAGATCATGGTCCGGGCCGACGTGCGCGAGCCAGCGATACGTCATACATTCGAGGAGAGACGGGCCTTTCCCTTCTTTCGCCCGGTCAATCATGGTTTTTGCTTCCTGATAAATTTCGACCGGATTGTTTCCGTCAACTCTTTTGGTGTTGATATTGAAATTGGCAATGCGTTGATACACCTCGGTGTTGGACTGGCGTTTAAAATCCGGCATATGCGTGGAAAATAAATTGTTTTCGCAGACAAACAGCATCGGCAGTTTATACAGCGTCGCGAAATTAACGCTCTCGTAAAATACGCCTTCATCCGTGGCGCCGTCGCCAAAAAAAGCGACGGACACATTTTTGTCTCCCAAGAATTTATTCGTCAAAGCCCCGCCGACCCCGAGGGGTATGGAACCAGCGACGATGGGCGAACTCCCCATAAAACCGACACGGGTATCAAGGACGTGCATAGAACCGCCATGTCCGCGGGAACAACCTGTTTCTTTTCCGAATATTTCCGCCATCAAGGCGTTGAGATCGCCTCCTTTGGCAATGTAATGGCCATGGCTCCGGTGGGTGCTGAACACAAAATCGTTGCTGTCCAAATGGGCGCACACGCCAGCGGCTATGCCCTCTTGCCCGACGTATAAATGCACCGGACATTTGATTTCTTTTGATTCCGCCAGTTCAGCCGTTTTTTCTTCAAAGATGCGAATGGTCAACATCCGCCTCAAGATATCGGTCAAAAGAGCAGAGTCCATATGTTTTGGCGCGGTCATGAATAGTCCTTGAAATTTTAACTTCAATAATTAAAAATATCGGTTTTATACATCGAGGTTACATTTTTACCACGAAACCATTGTATGGTTTCTTTCAAACCCTGGTCCAAAGAATATTTTTGTTCCCAATTCGTCAGGCGCATGATTTTTTCGTTGGATCCAAGGAGCCGGAAGACCTCGCTTCTTTGCGGTCTTTTCCGCCCAGGCTCGACGGCAATTTTCGCTTTCGAGTTGATTTGACCGATGATCTTATGCGCGATCTCCTCCATGGAAATCTCTTTCCCCGTCGCGATGTTGATTTCTTCGCCGATCGTTTTATCCGATTTGGCGATTTCGATAAACCCCTGCACCGTATCCTTCACATAAGTAAAATCCCTCGTTGGAGTCAAATCGCCCAATTTGATTTTGGACTTGCCGGCCAGAAGTTGGGTGATGACCGTCGGGATGATCGCCCGGGCCGATTGTCGCGGGCCATAGGTGTTGAACGGACGGACGATCGTAATGGGCATATCAAAACTACGATAGAAAGATTCCGCAAGCCGGTCCGCCCCGATTTTCGACGCGGAATACGGCGACTGGCCTTGAAAGGGATGGTCCTCGTCGATCGGCACATACTTGGCCGTGCCATACACCTCGGACGTAGACGTCATCAAAATCCGTTGACAAGCTGAATCCCTTGCGGCCTGCAGAACATTCAACGTCCCTTTGATGTTGGTATCAATGTAACTGTCAGGGGAATGATAACTATACGGGATGCCGATCAGGGCCGCTAAATGAAATACCACGTCGATGTTTTTTAAAGCCGTTCTGACGCCGTTGGGATCCCTGACATCTCCGGTGAACACTTCAATTTTCTTGAGTTTGTCCGGCGGGATGTTTTCCAGCCATCCCCAGCTGTTAAACGAATTGTAATAAACAAACGCCTTGACCTGGCAGCCTTCGTTCAACAATTGTTCGACTAAATGACTTCCGATAAAACCGCAGGCGCCAGTCACTAAAATTTTTTTCCCCAATAATCGCATTTTTCACTCCCGCTTGGTAGCGCTATTTCAATGATTGATCAAGAAGCTAACAATGGCTTGCCCTGTCTGGCCTCGCCCCAACAAAGTTCTGTTTCGCCGGATTGCAATATTTTTTTTCAAGATCGCCTTCGCGCTTTGAATAATCCGGCGGGGCTGAATTGATCCTAAAATATTTAAACCCGACTGCACCGTCTCAATCCATTCCGTTTCATTGCGCAGGGTCACGCAGGGCGTGCTTAAAAAATATGCTTCCTTTTGCATGCCGCCCGAATCGGTCAGGATCAGTTTGGCGTTTTTCTCGAGGAGAAGCATGTCAAAGTAGCCGACCGCGGGAATGATTTTTAACGAATGGGCCAACGATTTAAGCTTGGCCGACCGTTCTAAAATTTTTTTAGTCCGCGGGTGGATCGGCAATACCAACATGGCCTCGCGGCTTAATTCGGTCAGCGCCTGGAGGATTCCGGTTAAATTCTCGTCGTTGTCCGTGTTTTCCGCCCGGTGAATCGTGGCTAAAAAATACTGCTTCGGCGTCAATTGAAGTTCCGCCAAGACGCGCGATTGTTTCTTCGCGACCTGTAAGGACAAGAGCAGGCTGTCATACATGACATCTCCGACATTGACGACTTTTCGCGCCCGTCCGTTGCTGATCCCTTCTTTTTTTAAATTGTTGACCGCGTTTCTCGTCGGGCAGAACAACACGTCCGAACAGTGGTCGGTCAGCACGCGGTTGATTTCTTCCGGCATCACGCGGTTGTAACTGCGCAGGCCAGCTTCGACGTGCGCCAAAGGCATATGCAGCTTGGTCGCGGCCAAGGCACCGGCCAGCGTCGAGTTGGTATCGCCGTAAACCATCACCCAGTCCGGCTTTTCTTTTTGCAAGACGTTCTCAATTTTTTCAAGCATGGTCCCGGTCTGTTGTCCGTGGCTGCCTGATCCGACGTCGAGATGATATTGGGGGTCGGGAATTCCCAGTTGATCAAAAAAAATCTTGGACATGTTGTAGTCATAATGCTGTCCGGTATGGACGATCACGTGACGAAAACGGCTTTTTTGTTTTCGCAGCTCCTGGCATAACGGGGCCAGTTTGATGAATTGCGGCCGGGCGCCGACGATACTTATGATTTTTTTGACCATGATGTTATGAGATCGCAAATTTGCGGGATTTCCGGACCGCCGGAAAACAGCGGCTCGACGGGAAGGCTTAAAACTTCATTGACCGCTTTTTCCGCTTCGGTTACGTTTTGAAGTACCTCACTCCGCCCTTGAAACACTTTCATGCGGTTCAACAGGACCGGATAATAGACCATCGTGTCTACGCCGTTCTCTTTCAAATATCTTTGGAGCTCGTCGCGCCGGCCGTTTAAGACCCGGACCGTGAATTGATGATAAACATGTTCGCCCTGAAATGAGGCGGTGATATTTTTCGGTAACACGATCGTCTTCAAATCGCCCAACCGTCTGCCGTATTCTCCGGCGAGCTTTTGCCGGTTACGGTTAAACTCGTCGATAAATTTCATTTTGGCCAGCAAAACCGCGGCCTGCAGCGTGTCCAGGCGGGCATTGTAACCGATATGGTCGACGTTGTATTTATCTTTGCCGCCGTGTTTCAATAGCATCGTGACCAAATCAGCGAGGGCCGGGTCATTCGTCGAGACCATACCGCCGTCGCCGAACCCGCCGAGGTTTTTGCTCGGAAAAAAACTGAACGCGCCGATATCGCCGATGCTCCCCGCTTTCTTCCCTTGCCAGGTCGCGCCAAAGGCCTGCGCCACGTCCTCGACGACAAAAAGGTGGTGGCGTTGCGCCAATTCCAAAATTTTTCCCATGTCACATACTTGACCATACAAATGCACTGGGATGATCCCGACGACACCCTTGACCTGTTTGATACATTCTTCAACTTTGTTAACATCCAAATTATAAGTGCCTGGTTCAATATCGACAAAAACCGGAGTCGCGCCCGACCGCAAGATCGCGTCGCCGGTCGCGGTGAAGGTGAACGGTGTCGTGATGATCTTATCGGTTTTATCAAAATATTCCTGGCCTTTGCGTTGGATCGCCAAGGCGCGCAACCCCAAGACCAAAGCCTCGGTCCCCGACGACGCGCCGACGCAAAACTTGGCGTTCAAATATCCCGCGACCGTTTGTTCTAATTCTTTCACCTCCGGCCCGAGAATCCATTTTTGATGGCCCAAACATTTTTGTATGGCCGCGTCAATGTCGGATTTCATGTATTCATATTCCCGCCGCAAATCTAACATCGGGATGGACGTCATATTTTTTCCTCAATGATCTCAATTTCTTTTTTGCCAATTTTATAAACACTCCCGCATTCCAAACAACTCACATGTGACTTTTCTTTTTTCACTTGTGACTTGTGACTTGTGACTTGTGACTTTAAGGGCACGCCGCATTTGCACGCCCAGCCTTTTTGTTTCGCGGGCACTCCGACGACAACCGCGTAATCCGGCACGTCCTCTTTGACCACGGCGCCGGCGCCGACCAAGGCGTAGCGGCCGATGGTCACGCCGCAAACCACCGTGGCATTCGCGCCGATCGTCGCGCCTTGTTTGACTCTCGTCGGAAGAAAGGCGTTTTTGCGCTCAACAAACGCCCGCGGCGTATAAACATTGGTGAAGACGCAAGACGGGCCGCAAAAAACTTCGTCCTCGAGGATGACGCCTTTATAAATGGAAACATTGTTCTGAATTTTGACATGCCGGCCGACCGTCACGTCCGGACCGACGCTGACGTTCTGCCCGAATATGCAATCCTCGCCGATCTTGGTGTTTTTTAAAATATGCGAAAAATGCCAAACTTTTGTCCCGCGGCCGATCTGCACATTTTCATCCACACAGCTCGACGGATGAATAAAATAATCGCTGCTCATTTCCCCCTCCCCTGCCCCTCCCCGCACTGCGTGGGGGAGGGAATCTTGAAAGACCCGCATGCTCTTCCTCTCACACACTTCTCGGGGTCGAGACTCTTGAACGACCCGCCGGCCCTCCCTCTCACACACTTCTCGGGGAGGGAATTTATTCGTGGCCTCCCGCCGGTGATTCGAGGGCTAGTTAACCGCGGATGGAATTTTCAATCTGCTCCAGGACAGACAAAACTCTTAGCCCTTCTTCTCCGTCGGTGCGCGGTTTTTTCCGCTGCGCTACGCACTCGACAAAATGCGACAATTCTTCTTTTAACGGCTCTTTGAATTCAAATGGGACGCATTGAAAATCCGCTTTTTGCGCGACCGGGATCTTGCCGTTTTCCCATTTGATCGAATGCGGATAAAAAAATAATTTTTCTTTTGAGACATCGTCGAACACCACCATGGCCTGCGACCCGACGACCACGAGCTTCTGCTCTTTGAACGGGTGCAGCCAGCTGACAAAAACATGGGCCTTGACTTTATTCCGGAATTCCAGATGGGTCAGGGTCACGTCAAACACATCGTCGTTGAGATAACTCCCGCCAAAACCGCTCACTTTGACCGGCTCCTCCCCGACGAGCATGAGGATGACCGAGATGTCATGCGGCGCGAAGCTCCAGATGATATTTTCCTCGACGCGCAGTTTGCCGATGTTCAGCCGGTTGGAATAAACATATTGCAGTTTGCCGATTTCGCCCTGTTTGATCATGTCTTTGAGTTTCAGGATCGCCGGATGATATTGCAAAATATGTCCGACCATGAGAATCCGTTTTCGCTCGCGCGCCAGGTCGACCAGTTCTTGGCCTTGTTGAATGGTCAGGGCCAAAGGCTTCTCGACAAAAACGTCTTTGTCCGCCATCAGCGTGGCTTTGGCCAACTCATAATGCGTGACCGCTGGTGTGGCGATCATCATGCCTTTGATCTCGGGGTTGAGCAACAACGCATTGAAGTCCGACGTGAATCGGATGCCCGGGAATTTTTTTTGCCTTTCTTCTAAAATCTGGACGCTGGTGTCGCAGGCGGTATGGAGGATGTTCAACTCCGCCATGTTCCGCAAAATATTCTGGCCCCAATATCCTAAACCGATCATCCCAAAACTTGCTGTCGACATATCACTCCTAAATTTCTATGGTCTAGACTTGTTTAAAATTTTTGACATTAATTCTCGAAACCCTTCCAACTGGCTATAAATATTTTGAGCCACTGCTTCGTTGTAAGTATGCGACGTTTCATTCCGGCAATCCGTCATCGCCAAAAGTGAAACAACTTCATTTTCCGAACATACACCAGCGCCGGGCAACTCACGAAAACACGCTTTGGGTGAATTAACGGCTGTTCCGTTTTTTTCCTTTAAATAATCTTTTAAGAATTTCCAAAATATTTCAAATCTATACTCAAATCTCTGGATGGCCGCGTCGCGCACAATGATTGAAAATGGCTCACGCAGCGCCGATTCAAGTGTTGCCAAGGCCCGGCATGCGTCTTGATATCTCAGGTTCAATCTTTCCATACGACGGCCTCCTGCATCACCTGTTTTAAAAAAACGTCGGAGACATGCGACAGATCCACGATCTCGACTTTGTACGGCGTATTAAAGTTTTCCAACCGCTCGCGCAATAACGTGATTTTCCGCCGGTCAAATTCTCCGACGGGTAGGACCCCGATATCAACGTCCGAACCAACATGATGATCGCCCCTCGCCCGGGAGCCGAAAAGAAAGACCCGCGCGTTCTCGCCTTTTAACGCAGCGATAATTTCTGTTTTGAGTTCTTCGAGATAATTTTTTTTTATCATGGCGAAAAATAAGTTTTATTCTCCTTCGCCCCGATGCTTTCGCTCGGGGCTTCGGAGGAATGAATCTCCCCGCAGTTTCCTGCGGGGAGATTCATTCCCGTATCGTCCAGAAATCAGCCGCCAATGTCTCGACGTAAGCGAACGGCAAAGTGAAATATCCTTGTTGCCCCCAACTTGTCCCCCAAGAATTGCGCACGATAAACCGTTTCGCTTTTTGCTGATAACCCACGGCCATGACCGCGTGGCCGCCGACCTGACGTTCGTCTTTCTTGGGCATAGGCACAACCCCGGTCTTGGCCACTTCCTCCGTCTCAAAACTCTCATAAACCGCGATGCCGAGGACAAACGGGAAACCGTCCGCTAAACAGGTTAGCATTTCATTCAATGTTGTCAACCGATGATATGACAGAATCCGGTGTTCCCCGGCTTGACGGTAACACGCGGCCGGCGGTTTTTGGGCAAACTTGGACGTCAGATACGGCCAGATCGATTCATGGCACACGCCGGTTTTGGCCAAGGTCTTGATCCCGTCGCGCAACATGGCGCCGGAATCGGTGTCTTCCATGCCGCGCAACGCGCGTTCGTTGTAATAAATAAAAAGCCGGCTGACATCCACATATTTTTTGTCGTCGAGGTTGTCCAGAAATTCCACGTTCCCGGCCAGGGCCTGGGCCGTGCAGCTGCCTAACGGGCCTTGGTCCTCGACGGCCGAGCAACCTTCGCGCAGGTCAGCGCTCGACGGCAAACGGAAACGGGGACGGATCGCGCGGTATAAAAAATCCCGCTGGTCCGGCACATCCGGCAACCAGCCAAAATATCTTTTCATCTTCTTCATCATCTAACTCCCGTTATGAGTAATTATTTTTTTTACAACGGCAACATAGGATTTCGCAATCTTAATCGCTTCTTCTGCTTCGTCTTTCCCGACATGAACGATGAGGCCATAATCACCCACACTTCGCAATTCAAATAGCCAATTCAAATCTTTACCATATTGTTGGTTTATTTTATTCGTTTTAATAAATTTCTGGTGGACCGCCGCGATAACACCTGAGTGTTTTTTAAATTCTAATCCCTCATTTAATAATAACGCGCTGGACGCATAAAAAACTGCATAATAAGCCCTGGATGCGGCAAAATCAAAATGACTATTCACCAACAACTCGCTTGCCGCCTTAATTGACTCGTCACAACGGGCCATATACGCTTTAATCTCCCGCACAGCTTTTTCATTCATATAAGCAGCCCTTCTTTTTTTGCGTTCCGATAAAGCTGAATCTGCCCTGTCTCAAATTCTATCGCGTCGACTGGTTTCGCCGAAATTAAACGGTCACATTCCAACTGGATGGGATACAGTAAATCTGTTAAAATCCGCAACTCAACGAAATAATCAACCGGTCTTTTTAGTAACACTAAAAAATCAATATCACTTTCTCTCATCGATGTTTTACGCGCTGACGAACCGTATAAAACAATTCCTTGCAAACGGTTTCCATAATAATGCGAAAGTATTTTCTTGCAACTTTTTAAAATTTTATTAAGTGGCATAATCCCTCCCGCTATAGCAAATTTTTGTGAATAATGCCTCGATCAAAGAATTTTTCTGATCTCCTGTTTAAATTTCTCAAAATCACCCATATTTGTCCCAGCCTTTTCAAAAACGAGCCGGTCATCGACCACGGCATATTCGTGGATCAAGATATTCCGAAACGCCCTCATTTCTTTGAGAAGCGCAGCCAGATCCGGAGTAATAATTTCTTTATGGAGCATTTTTTCAAATAGATCATTTTCTCCGGCGGGCAGACCGAGTTTGAGCCCTCTGACGTGTAATTTGCAAATATCGATGACACACTCAATGGCCAGTTGCAAGAGACGTTCACAGCTCCGTTTTTTTTCAATTTTTTGATATTCCAAGAAGGTCGTCGGCAAGATTTCTTTCAACTCAGCGAGATAACCGTCCAATTCATCGATTTTAGATAAGACCCGCTCCCGGTCAACCATGCGAGACCTCCTCTAAATAGTCCCTATAGATATGCTCGAAATCAGAATATTCACGGATCATTTTAAACGCCACGTCATATAGAGAATCGTCATCACGGCAAAAAATGACTTGGCCTTCTCCGATCACGCGTTTTTGAATATAAATGGGCAATTGCTGAAAAATATGGATGTCGAACAGAAAGTCGGCCAAATAATCCAATCGCTTCTGTGACATGTCCTGAAGTTGCTTCTCCCCCGGCTGTAATATGAAACATAAATCAACGTCAGACCCGACGAGATTTTCACCGCGGGCAACGCTTCCAAATAACATCACGGCTAAAATTTGCGGGTCAGATTTGACTTGGTTAATGATCTTTTCAAATGGATTCTTTTTCATGGCGCTCTTCAAGTTTACCCGATATTTTCCCGTTTGTCGACGTCATCCGTCCTCGGTGTCAATTTAAAAACCGGTCGACCTCCCGGCAGATCATTTCGCCGGTGATTTTTTTCATGCAGGGATATCGCCCTTGACACGTCGGGACAGTATATCCGAATAAGGTACACGGGCTGCATTCGCATTTTAAAGACATCACGGCATGTTTCCCGCCCCGCGGCGCCCATTTCTTCGCATTGCCCGGACCGAAGATCGCGACGACCGGAGTATCGACGCCGCAAGCCAAATGGACCAGACCGGAATCCGGCCCGATGAACAACCGGCTTTGCGAAATCAAAGCAGCGCTTTGTTCCAGCGAAATCCGTCCGGCAAAATTTTATACTCTTCCGGTTCTTGCCGGATAAAATTGATCAAATTAGCGGATTATCTGCTCGGCGCTGGTCTCGCCATATTTTTGGCCCGTCGTGTCCCGCGGCCATTTCCGTCGAAAATTTCGCGTTTGTTGGTCATCCGTCCGGGCGGGATCGGCGACGCAGTGTTCCTTTTGCCGGTATTAAAAATTGTAAGAAAGGCGCGTCCCGACCTACAAATTGATGTGCTTTGTGAAAAGCGGAACGCAGCCA
>JADFXQ010000022.1 GCA_015233495.1 Candidatus Omnitrophota bacterium
CCAAAAAGCATTATCCTTATTTCTCCGCCGCAATTGCGCCGATCACGCCCTCTCGGGCCAAACTCAATATCTGCACTGTTTCCAAACGATTCGCTAAATTTTCCAAATTGGGAGCATAGACCCGGACAGACTGGGGAAGGAGTGCAGATTTCGCACCAGTTTATGGATGTTAAAGATTATGAAGTAAAATTAACGGTTAAGGATAATTCCAACACGCCTTGTGACGCGGGGGAAGCAACGGCGCTGGTAAAGATCAATCGCGCGCCCCAGGCGGACGCGGGCAAGGACATGACAATTTGTCCGGGAGAGACGGCAAATTTTGACGGGACGCGTTCGTATATTGACCCAAAGGCCAATGTGGTGTCGCGTTGGTTTTTTGGCGACGGCCAAACCGCAGAAGGGTTAAAAACCGACCATATTTATGCCAAACCCGGAAAATTTCAAGCAAGTCTGAGTTTGGAAGAAAAGGTTAACACGATGTGTCCGGCCTCGCGCGCTACGATCAATGTGAATGTGAACTCTCAGCCAAGCGTGCAATTGAAGTCGGAAGATATGGTCTGTTTGGGAAATAAGGTGACGTTTGACGCGTCCGCCGCCGCGGATCCCGACGGAGATGAATTGGAGTATTATTGGAGTTTTGGCGATGGGACGATTCTTAAAGACGGCCCTAAAATCACGCATGAGTATAATCACGGCGGAGAATACCGCGTTACCGTTGTCGTGGATGATAAAAAAGGATCGAATTGCTCAACCGCTACCGCGACAAAAATAGTGCGGGTCAATACGCCGCCGATCGCTGACGCGGGTCCGAATTTGACCTGCTGCGTGGAGAAAGAAGCGGAATTCAACGCGAAAAATTCTTCGGATCCGGACGGGGATACTTTGACATATATCTGGGATTTTGGCGACGGCACAAAAGCTGACGGAGCCGTGGCCCGGCATGAATACGCGAAAGGCGGAAATTACAACGTGACCTTAACGGTGGATGATAATAAAGGAACCGCCTGCAGCCGGGCCACCGCAGGTTTTGTGGCTTCTGCGAACGCCAGTCCCGTTCCGGTTATGACAGTTCGGTAATATTTGGCAACATACTCCTAATTGTGGTTTGAGGACCTAATTGTGAGGAAGCATGATGAAATTTTTGCGCGGTATGGTAGTTGCCGTAGCGTTGTTATTATTTTTCCCTCCAGCTGTTTGTCTTTACGCCACGGAAAATTTATCACTTAACGACGCGGTTCGGATCGCTTTACAATCCAACCCGGAAATTCATGCTGCGCAAAGCGCTTTTGACGCCGCCAACTCCCGTATTTTGCCTGCCGCGGCTTTAAATGATCCCTTGATCGAATATGAATTCGACCGCATCACTGCGGACCGCGGGTTATCCGGCGATCCGATGAAAACTTTTTCCGTGTCGCAGGACATCCCTTTTCCCACGAAATTATATTTGCGCGCTAAAATCGCTTCGCGTCTCGCGAAAATGGCGTTTGAAAATTATCAAGCCAAAGAACGAGAGGTGGTGGCGCGGGTGAAGACAGCTTACGCGGAGCTTTACTTGGCGGAGAAGACGATTGCCGTGACCCAGGAAAATAAAATTTTGTTGAAACAATTGGCGGATAGCGCGGCGGGCCGTTATGGCATGGGCCGCGGCACGCAAGCCGACGCGCTTAAGGCGCAGGTTGAAATGGCTAAAGTTGAAGCGGAATTGATTTTGTTGACTCAAAAAAAAGCGACGGCTGCCGCGAAATTGAATGTTTTGCTTAATAAAGGCCCGGGTGAAAATCCCGGCGTTCTGGAGGCAGAAGGGCCGATCGTTTTTGATAAAACATTGGCGGAATATGAGCGGTTGACTGCGGAGCACAATCCGGAGCTTAAGGCGTATCGTTATGCCATGGAACGCGGACAAGCGGCTTATGATTTATCTCGCCAGGAATTTATTCCTGACTTTAATGTTCGATTTCGTCAGATGGTGGACCGAGGCAAAGCAATGGACGGCGCTTGGGCCGGGATGGTCGGCGTGACGGTCCCTTTGTGGTTTTTGCAAAAACAGGTGTTTGTGGTCAAGGAGATGAAGTCAGAGCTGGACATCGTCAAGGCGGAGTTGGATGGAAAAGCGAAGGCGGTTTTGTATGAGTTGCACGACGATTATAATCGGGTCGCGGCGAATAAACAAATAGTAGAAATGTATGAAAAAGTTTTTTTGCCGCAGGGGCAGGAGGCGGTGGCAGTGGAGTTGAAGGGTTATGAGAGCGGGACAACGGATTTTGTTAGTCTGCTCGATAGTCAGCGGATGTTGATCAGATTTAAGATTGAGCATTATCAATATATTTTGGAGTTGCGATCCGCTTTGGCAGACTTGGAGCGAATTTCGGGGACATACTCTTAATTCGGCACAATTTATTTTGCCTTAGCAGAATATCGACCGAATTAAGTGTGTGTCCCCGAAATTCGTGCTGGCCCGAGTTTATGGGATAGTAAAAGTTTAAAGGCGCGCGGTTTTGCCGTTGTTAGAGGTGTGAGGTTGTGGAACTTTGCGGGTGTGGTTCATTGGAAAGGATCATGAAATGAAAAGATTGGCATTGGTTGGCGTTCTGATATTTATGCTTCCGGTTTTTTTTCTCACGGGATGCGGGAAGGCTTCGGGGCAAAGAGCGGCTGTTCAGCAGGAGCTTTATTATTGTCCGATGCATTCTGCGTTTACGTTGGATAAACCCGGCAGTTGCGCGATTTGCGGGATGGATTTGGTGAAAAAGACTGCCAAGCCGGTCGAGCAGACAATCGAGACCCCAGGAAAAGCGTCAGGCATGGCGCCGGCCCGGACTTTGGGCGAAATATGTGTCATGCATAGATGCGGTATGAAAAATTGTCCGATGATGAAGGCGCATTTGAAGCCGGGTGAGCGGATAGTGTGTCCGGTATGCGGGGAGGTGATCGCGGATATTAACGGTAAGGTGGTGGAAATTCAGCCTGCTCCGTTCGCGGTTGCCGGAAAATCCGCAGGCACGGGTCAACCCGGAGAACGCAAAATTATTTTTTACCGCAACCCCATGACTCCGGACGTGACTTCGCCGGTGCCGATGAAAGATTCGATGGGGATGGATTATGTCCCGGTGTATGCCGGGCCGCAAAATGCGCCGGGCGGCAAAGCAGTGCAAATCAGCCCGGAGCGTCAGCAGATGATCGGGGTCAAGACGGAAGTCGTGACCCGCCGGGAATTGGCCAAAACCATTCGGGCGACCGGCCGGATCGCCTATGACCCGGAATTGGCTGTGACTCAGGAGGAGTTTATCCAAGCGTTGAAGGCGCTGGATAATTTGAAGGACTCTCCGCTAGCGGATGTGGTCGATCAGGCCCGCAATTTGACCGCCGCGGCCCGCAACAAATTGAAATTGTTGGGTATGAGTGAGGCGCAGATCGCGATTTTGGAACAGACCAAACAAGGTGACGCGGGACTTTATTCTTCCGGACAGACGGGAGGCGTTTTCGTCTATATGTCCGTTTATGAGTATGAAATCGGGATGATCAAATTGGGCGATGTCGTGGAAATTCAGAGCCCGGCTTATCCGGGCGAAACGTTTCCCGGCGCAGTGGTGGGCATCAACCCGGTCCTCGACCCGGCCACGCGTACCAATCAGGTGCGGGTCAAGATCGCCGACCCGGAGCATAAACTCAAGCCCGAGATGTATGTGAACGCCACGATCCAAGAAAAATTGGGTATGAAACTGGCAGTGCCGGCCTCGGCTGTGTTAGACACCGGAATCAGACAAGTGGTTTACTTATCCCAACCGGATAATGTTTTGGAATCCCAGGAAGTAGTTTTAGGCCAGAAAGCCGGAGATTATTATGAAGTAATCAGCGGGTTAAAAGAAGGCGACGCGGTGGTGACCAGCGGCAATTTCCTCGTCGACGCTGAGACGAAGTTGAAGGGGAATTGAAAGTTAGGAAGTGAATTAATATGATCGAAAAAATTATTGAGTTTTCCGCCAAGTTTAAATATTTAGTGATCCTGCTGGCTTTGGTCGCGGTGGTTAGCGCGGTTTATTGCGCGAAGAATATTCCGCTCGACGCGATTCCGGATCTTTCGGACACGCAGGTGATTATTTATTCTCGGTGGGACCGGTCGCCGGATATTCTGGAAGATCAGGTGACTTACCCGATTGCCACGGCTTTGCTGGGCGCGCCCAACGTGAAGGCAGTGCGCGGGTTTTCGGATTTTGGGTTTTCCTATGTGTATGTGATTTTTAAGGACGGCACGGATATTTATTGGGCGCGCAGCCGGGTGGTGGAATATTTGAGCAAAATTTTGTCGAGTCTGCCCGAGGGGGTTAAGACCGAAATCGGACCGGATGCCAGTTCAGTGGGCTGGGTGTATCAGTACGCTCTGGCAGATAAAACCGGGAAAAATGATTTGGCAAAATTGCGGTCGTTTCAGGATTGGTCCTTGCGCTATTGGCTGCAGGCTGTGCCGGGCGTGGCCGAGGTGGCTTCGGTCGGCGGGTTTCAAAAACAATATCAGGTCAATATCGATCCCAACACTTTGGTTTCCTATAATATTCCGCTCACTAAGGTCATGGACGCGATCCGCGACAGCAACAATGACGTAGGCGGCCGGCTCGTCGAATTTTCCGGCGCGGAATATATGATCCGCGGCCGGGGATACGCGAAATCGATCAGCGATATTGAAAACGTGGTGGTGGGCGCGGACAAAAGCGGCACGCCGATTTTAGTGAAGCATATCGGCCAAGTGACCCTGGGCCCGGAATTGCGGCGCGGGATCGCGGATCTGGACGGTCAGGGCGACACGGTCGGCGGCATTGTAATCATGCGTTACGGCGAGAACGCCTTGAATGTGATCAACCGGGTGAAAGCCAAGATGGCGCAGATCAAGTCTTCTTTGCCTCCGGGGGTGGACCTGGTAACCACCTATGACCGGTCTGACCTCATTCAGCGATCAATCGCGACTTTAAAAGAGCAATTGATCGAGGAAATGATCATTGTGAGTTTGGTGATTCTGTTTTTCTTATGGCATTTTCCGTCGGCAATTGTCCCGATTGTCACGATTCCGGTCGCGGTTCTGCTTTCCTTTATTCCGATGTACGGAATGAAACTGACGACCAATATTATGAGTTTGTCCGGCATCGCGATCTCGATCGGTGTTTTGGTCGACGGCGCGATTGTGGAAGTGGAAAACGCGTACAAAAAACTGCAACTCTGGGAGGCCGGCGGCCGACGCGGCGATTTTCACGCGGTGCGGTTGGCCGCGCTTAAGGAAGTCGGTCCGTCCGTGTTTTTTTCTCTGCTGGTAATCGCCATCGCGTTTTTGCCGGTGTTCACTTTGGTTGATCAAGAAGGCCGGCTGTTTAAGCCTTTGGCGTTCAGCAAAAATTTTGCCATGGCGATTGCCGCCATACTGGCCATTACCCTCGACCCGGCCATGCGTATGTTGTTCACCCGCATGGACCCGCGCCATTTCCGACCCCAGTGGTTTTCCCGGATTTTTAATGCCGTCACCGTCGGGAAATATTATCCGGAGGAACAGCATCCGGTCAGCCGGGTATTATTTCGGTATTATGAGCCGGTTTGCCGTTTCACTTTAAAGTATCGCCAGGCCACGATTATCAGCGCGCTGGTTCTGATGCTGGCCGCGATTCCGGTCTATTTTCATTTGGGATCGGAATTCATGCCCCCGCTGAATGAAGGCACGATTCTTTATATGCCCACCACTTTGCCAGGCATTTCCGTGACGGAAGCGCAAAAATTGCTGCAATCCATGGATAAGATTTTAAAAGACACCCCGGAAGTTGAACGGGTATTTGGCAAAGCGGGCCGGGCGCAGACATCCACGGATCCGGCGCCGTTTTCTATGATGGA
Organism: Candidatus Omnitrophota bacterium; assembly: GCA_015233495.1. Lineage (GTDB taxonomy): Bacteria > Omnitrophota > Gorgyraeia > Zapsychrales > Zapsychraceae > JADFXQ01. The sequence continues at coordinate 5,869 of JADFXQ010000022.1, forward strand.
AACCACGATTGTACTGAAACCGGAAAGCCAATGGCGGTTAGTCAAACGCTGGTATGCCGGGATGCCGGAATGGATGCAAGGGCCCTTTCGTGCGGTCTGGCGCGACCGCATTTCGTATGAGGATTTGATCAGTGATTTGGATAGGAAAATGCAGTTTCCCGGCGTGTCCAATGCCTGGACCATGCCGATTAAAGCCCGGATCGATATGCTGGCGACCGGCATTCGCACGCCGGTAGGCATAAAAATTTATGGCGCGGATTTAAAAGAAATTGAAAAGATTGGGATCCAATTAGAGGCATTGCTGAAAACAGTCCCCGGCACCCGATCCGCGTTCGCGGAACGGGTTTCCGGAGGTTATTTTTTGGATTTTGATTTGAAACGCGATCAACTCTCCCGGTTTGGTTTAACCGTTAAAGACGCGGAAACGATCATCACCTCCGCGATTGGCGGTGAGACAGTGACCACTACGCTGGAGGGCCGGGAGCGTTATACGGTGAACGTGCGTTACGGCCGGGAATTTCGCGACGATGTAGAGTCGTTAAAACGCGTCCTGGTGCCGACCGCTTTGGGCGCCAGTATTCCTTTGGCGGAATTGGCGGATATCCATTTATCATTGGGACCGTCGATGATCCGGGATGAAAACGGAATGTTGGCCGGTTATGTTTATGTGGATGTGGCGGGCCGCGACGTGGGAAGTTATGTCAGACAGGCCCAGGCCATTGTTTGGGAAAATATAAAATTGCCGCAAGGGTATGTCTTGGATTGGAGCGGCCAATTTGAAAATATGCTGAGGGTAAGAAACCGATTGAAATTTGTGATTCCTATTACCCTTTTTCTGATATTTATGTTACTTTATCTGAACACTAAATCTCCGGTTAAGGCGGCGATTGTGATGTTGGCGGTGCCCTTTTCCTTGGTAGGCGCGATTGGCTTGCTTTATTTGCTGCACTATAATATTTCGATCGCGGTTTGGGTGGGGATGATCGCTTTGATGGGATTGGACGCGGAAACCGGCGTGTTTATGCTGTTGTATTTGGACATGGCTTATCAGGAAAGCGTCCGGTTAGGCACGATGAAAACTAGCGCGGATTTGGACGCGGCCATTGTGCAGGGAGCGGTGAAGCGCGTGCGTCCGAAAATGATGACGGTCATGGCTATGCTGCTGGGCTTGTTGCCGATTATGTGGTCGACCGGAGCCGGCAGCGACATGATGAAACGGATTGCCGCGCCGCTGATTGGCGGCATTATTACCAGTTTTATTTTGGAGCTTTTGGTTTATCCACCTATTTATGCCATGTGGAAGGAGGAAAACAGAAGAAAGAAAATAGAAAACTAATATCGATTTGTCTATCTTCTATTGTTAATGATTTTTAAACAAGGAGCAGTATGCAACACCCTAAGTTCATTATAACAACGCTGGCATTATTATCAATTACCGGAGCAAGCTATGCCCAACAAAACCGGGGCGTGTTGGCCGATTATCATCCGCACTCCGTAAAACCCGCCGCGCAAAATACCTTGATTCAAATTAAAGGTTCCGATACTATTGTGAATCTGGCGCAGAGCTGGGCGGAGGCGTTTAATAAACTCCATCCCGAGGTGAATTTGGCAGTGACCGGCGGCGGATCAGGCACCGGGATTGCCGCTTTGATCAGCGGGACCTGCGAAATCGCCACTTCTTCCCGGGCGATGCAGAAAAAAGAAATGGAAAGCAGCCGCGCTAAAGGTTTTGAACCGGCGGAAACGATTGTAGCGCTCGACGGAATTGCGGTGGTGGTGCATCCCAATAACCCGGTGAGAAAGTTGACGATCGACCAGTTGCGCGATATTTTTATGGGCACAATTCGCAATTGGAAACTGGTGGGCGGCCCGGATAAAAAAATCGTGATTTTATCCCGGGAAGTCAATTCGGGTACGCATATGTTTTTTAAAGAACACGTGCTGCGCCGAGGCGCGGCCAAAGGCCCGGAAGAATTTTCGCCGGCAGCGCTTTTGCTGCCCTCTTCCCAGGCGATTGCCGATGAAGTGGCCAATAATGAAAACGCGGTCGGTTATTACGGTATGGGGTATATCAGTCCGAAACAAAAAGTCATAGCTGTGGCAGCCGATGAGATTAGCCCGGCAATGGAGCCGGCAATCACAACAGTCCAAAATCGGTCTTATCCGATTTCGCGGCCGTTGTATATTTATACGCGCGGCAACCCGGAAGGGGCAGTCAAAGATTTTATCGATTTTATTCATTCCGCGCCGGGTCAAGAGATTGTTAGAAAATTAGATTTTGTGCCATTGCGATAAAGGCGGACAAGACACCAAATATGTTATTCCGGAAAATCAAAGAATTCTTCATCGAGCAGCTGATATTTTTCAGCGGCATTGCTTCAATTGTTTTTGTGCTTCTCATCTTTTTCTTTCTTTTGAAAGAGGGGTTGGGCCTGTTCAAAACCGTCGGGTTATGGGATTTTCTTTCCGGTCAGTTTTGGTATCCGATTTCGGATCCGCCTAAATTCGGCATCTTGCCTTTGATTCTTGGCTCACTGGTGGTCACCTTAGGCGCGATTGTGATTGCCGTGCCTTTGGGGATCGCGGCCGCGTTTTATATCGCCGAGGTCGCGTCGCCGCGGGTCCGGGATGTTTTAAAATCCCTGATTGAAATTTTATCCGCGATTCCCTCTGTGGTTTTGGGTTTTATCGGCATGATGACTCTGGTTCCGTTTATCAAATGGATTTTTGATTTGCCGACCGGATTGACTGCCCTGGCGGGTTCGCTCTTGCTGGCTTTTATGGCCTTGCCGACGATCATCAGCATTTCCGAGGATTCGATCAACGCGGTGCCCCGGGAATATAAGGAAGGGGCGATCGCTTTGGGTGCCACGCATTGGCAGACTTTGTACCGGGTGACGATTTTCGGCGCTTTGCCGGGGATTATCGCGGCCTCCATGCTGGGCGTCGGCCGGGTGATCGGCGAAACTATGGCGGTCATGATGCTGACAGGCAACGCGGCCGTTATTCCGCAATCTTTGTTGGAGCCGGTCCGAACTTTGACCGCGACCATTGCCGCGGAAATGGGAGAGACCGTGAAAGGCAGCGAACATTTTTACGCGCTGTTTGTCATCGGCATTGTGTTGTTTGTGATTTCCTTCGCGATCAATGTTACCGCGGATGTTTTTTTGCATAAAAATAGAAAATAAAATGAACGTCCAAATTAAACAAAAAATCGGATTCGGCGTGTTGTTCGCCGCTACCCTCTTAGTCGTTGTGCCGATCGTGGCGATTATCGGGTTGATTATCACCAAAGGTTGGAGCGCGATCTCGTGGGAGTTTTTGTTTTCCATGCCTAAAGACGGGATGCGCGCCGGCGGGGTTTTCCCGGCGATTGTCGGAACTTTTTATTTGGTGAGCGGGGCGATTTTATTTTCTTTGCCGATCGGGGTGATGGCCGCGATTTATTTAAACGAATACGCCAAAGACAACGCCCTGACCCGGCTGATCAATCTCGCGATCATTAATTTGGCGGGGGTGTCTTCCGTGGTGTACGGGCTGTTTGGCCTCAGCCTGTTTGTCGTGTTTTTCAAATTCGGAGTTTCGATTATTTCCGGGTCGTTGACGCTGGGGATCATGACCTTGCCGGTCATCATCACTACGACCCGAGAGGCATTGCGCGCGGTGCCGAAGTCTTTTCGGCAAGTCAGTTTTTCTTTGGGAGCTACCCGTTGGCAGACGGTGCGTCATTCGGTGCTGCCGTTCGCGCTTCCGGGAATTCTTACCGGCGCTATCTTGAGCATTGGCCGCGCGGCAGGGGAGACCGCGCCAATTTTATTTACGGTGGCCGCGTTTTACGTTCCGGATTTGCCGAAATCGCCGTTTGATCAGACCATGGCCTTGCCGTATCATCTCTATATAATTTCGACGCAGATCCCCAACATTCGGGAAGATTATCGTTATGGCACCGCCTTGGTTTTAGTGGGATTGGTGCTGATTGTCAATATTTCCGCGACCATAGTCCGGGCGCGGTACAGAAGGAAAAAATGGTAATGCCGCGGTCCGAAACAAAAGTGAAATTTTCTTTACACGACGTGAATATCCGTTATAAGACGATTCGCGCGGTTAAGGATCTTTCTTTGAATATTTATGAACATGAAATTTTGAGCGTCATTGGCCCGGCGAACAGCGGTAAATCGTCATTTTTGCGTTGTTTAAACCGGCTCAATGATTTTGAAGCCTATTATCATCAGACCGGACAAATTTGTTTGGAAGGAAAAGATATTTATCGGCAAATTTCCGCTGAAGATTTACGCAAACGTGTTGGCATGATCTTTGCTTTGCCGATTCCGCTGCCGTTGACGATCCGGGAAAATGTTCTGTACGGACCGCGGCGCGCTGGTATGTCCCGACGCAACTTCGAGCAGATTGTGGAGGATAGTTTAACCGCGGCATCTTTGTGGGATGAAGTCAAAGACCGGTTGGACACCCTCGGCACCAAACTATCCGGCGGGCAGCAGCAGCGGTTATGCATAGCCCGGATGTTGGCCTTGCAGCCGGAAGTCATTTTATTCGACGAACCTTGTTCGGGATTGGACCCTATCTCCACTGCCCGCGTTGAAGAGACCATGCTGGAATTAAAAGAAAAGCATACGATTGTCTTGGTGACAAATAACACCAAACAAGCTGCCCGGGTCGGGTCCCGCACCGCGTTTTTTTTGATGGGGGAATTGGTCGAGGTCGGCGACACCGGCGGCATATTCACGGCGCCGCGGGATCAAAGAACTAATGATTATATTACGGGACGGTTTGGATAAACGGACCATGCATAAAATCGAAATCAGAAATCTCAATTTATTTTACGGCAAATTTCAAGCGCTGATGGACGTGAGCATGAATTTGAAGCCGAATACGATTACCGCGATGATCGGTTCTTCCGGGTGCGGCAAGTCTACGCTTCTACGCTGCATCAATCGGATGAATGATTTGATCGAGGACGTTTCGGTGAAAGGGAGCGTTTTTATTGACGGCGAGGATATTTATCATACCTATGTTGATTTGGTCAAAATGCGGCGTAAGGTGGGCATGGTGTTTCAACGGCCCAACCCTTTTCCGTTAAGTATTTTTGAAAACGTGGCGTTTGGTTTGAAAATTCACCATTTAGCCAAAGGCAAGGCATTAGAGAGCAGGGTGGAAGAAAGTTTGAAAGCGGTTTTATTATGGGAGGAATTGAAAGACCGCCTCAACGCCAGCGCTTTAGACCTTTCTTTGGAACAAAAACAAAGATTGTGCATTGCCCGGCTGATCGCCCTTAAATCCGAGGTTCTGCTGATGGATGAGCCGTGTTCGGCCTTGGATCCGATCGCGACCCAGCGGATTGAAGAGCTGATGGCGGAGTTGAAAAAAAATTACACTATCGTAATCGTTACCCATAATATGCAGCAAGCAGCCAGGGTTTCGCAGGAAACGGGGTTTATGTTGTTGGGCGAATTGGTCGAATTTGGCTTAACCACGGATATTTTCACGCATCCGCGGGATAAGCGAACCGAGGATTATATCACAGGACGATTTGGATAAAATTTCGGGTCTTGTGTCTTATGACTTTAAAAAGGAGTAACCAATGGAACGTCATTTTGACGCGCAATTGAAGGAATTGAAAACCGACTTGCTGCGCATGGCCGCGTTGACGGAAGAGGCGATTTATAAAGCAGTCGAGGCGTTAACTTCGCTCGACGCCGGGCTGGCTCATTCCGTGATCAACCATGACGGGGAAATCGATGAATTGGAATTGAAAATCGAAGAAGACGCGATCAGAATGTTGGCCTTGCGCCAGCCGTTGGCCGCGGATTTACGTTTTATTACTACCGGCATGAAAATCAACTCTGAATTGGAACGGATTGCTGATTTGGCGGAGAACATTGCCGAATGCGGCCTGAATGTGCTTAGTCAGCCGATGCTAAAACCGTTGATCGATATTCCTAAACTTTCAACCATTGCCCGGCGCATGGTAAGGGATTCGATTGAAGCGTTTGTAAACAGCGACGAAAATCTGGCGAGAACGGTTATTTTGGCAGACCCGGAGGCGGACCGTTTGCGCGACGCGATTTATGATGAATTGGTGAATGGATTTATCTCCAAAGACGGATCGTGCGCTCCGCGCGCCGTCCCGCTTTTGTTGATCGCGCGCCATTTGGAGCGGATCTGCGATCACGCGACTTACATCGCGGAAGACATCATTTATATGGTCCAGGCCAAGGTGGTTAAGCACCATCCGGAAATGTTGAACGAGCAGGGGGAGGGTCCGGCCGCATGAATTTTATCGACACCTTGATTTTGGGCGTGATTGAGGGAGTGACGGAGTTTTTGCCGATTTCCTCGACTGGACACATGATTTTAGCCGGGAAATGGCTGCAGATCCCGTCCACTGAATTTGTGAAAAGTTTCGAAATCGCGATCCAGCTTGGGGCGATTCTCGCGGTTTGTTGTTTATTCCGGCGCCGGTTGTTTGCCGATATCCCGGTGATCAAACGGGTCGCGGCGGCGTTTGTGCCGACGATGATCATTGGCGGGATTTTTTATAAGCTGATTAAAAAATATTTATTGGGCAATGCCGCGGTGGTGGTTTGGGCCTTAGGGATTGGCGGGGTGATTATTATCCTTTTTGAAAATTTTCACCGCCCGGAGCCGCCACGCGACCTTGACCTCAAAAACATTTCGTACCGGCAAGCTGTGGGGATTGGTTTATTCCAATCCTTAGCCGTGATCCCCGGGGTGTCGCGCGCGGCCGCGACAATTATCGGCGGGATGGCGCTGGGCGTGGCGCGCGCCACAATCGTGGAGTTTTCTTTTTTATTAGCCGTGCCGACCATGGGCGCGGCAACGGTTTTGGATTTAATGAAGAGCGCCCCGAAGTTTACTCTGTCCGAAATTACCTTGCTCGGCTGGGGATTTGGCGTTTCTTTTTTAACCGCGCTTTTGGTAGTGCGCTGGTTGATCGGGTTTGTGCGGACGAATAATTTCATTGGCTTTGGGGTTTACCGCGTCGTTTTGGCTTGTCTGGCGGCGCTGGTTTTATTGCGTTAGGAGCTGTTTTTGACCGAATTATTGATCAGTCGTTATGTGCCTACCGACCGCGCCGCGCTGCGGCGGATCAGCCTCGAAACTGCTTTTGCCGGATATGATCGCGAGGCTTTTATTCAGGATGATGAAATTCTCGCGGACGCGCTGACTTCATATTTCACCGATCGGGAGCCGGAATCTTGTTTTGTCGCCGTGGCTGGCGAAACTGTGGTGGGATATATCATTGGATGCCCGGACGTCCGGCGGATGAACGCGCGATTTTTTCCGCAGGTGGCGGCGGGGTTATTTGGGTTATCCTGGCGCCGCGGATTTTGGTTTAAGCTTCAACATTGGCGGTTTGTTTTCGCGGTAGCCCGCAGTGTTTGGCGGCGCGAATTTCGGGCGCCGGATTTCAGCAAAGAATATCCGGCGGTTTTGCATATCAATATTACCCGGAATTTTCAAGGCAAAGGTTTGGGCCGGCGGTTGATGGAAACTTATTTGGAATACCTGCGATCGCAGAAGGTAACCGCGGCGCATTGCGGCACTATGTCGGAAGAGGCGAAGGAGTTTTTTTTAAAATGCGGGTTTTCGCTTCTGCATAAAGGGACGCGTTCTTATCTGGAATATCGGACCAACGCGGTTTTGCCGTATTACGTATTGGGGTATAAATTTTCCCGGGAGGAGTCGTGGTGTTAGGCGGATCAAACAAAATCCAGCGTTGGGTGGCCGCTTTTTTGATCGGGCCTGGCATGGCGGGATTTCTATTCTGGGGAAATTGGTTTAAGCATTTGACTGCCATACCCGGGACGTTTAAATCCACCCAGACCCTGACCTTTGCGAAAGACGACCGGATCATGATTTTGGCGCCGCACCCGGATGATGAAGCGATTGGCTGCGCCGGGGTTATTCAGCAGGCTGTGGCCTTAGGATTGCCAGTTAAAATCGTTTTTCTTACCTATGGCGATAATAATCAATGGGCTTTTATGGTTTATCGGAAACATCCGGTTTTAATGCCGAAAGCGGTTTTGAAAATGGGCGAGGTGCGTCATACCGAGGCTCTGGAGGCGGCGCGGGTATTGGGTGTGGATAAAAGTCAGTTGATTTTTTTGGGGTATCCGGATTTTGGGGCCTTGAGCATCTGGTATGCCCGCTGGGGAGAAGACCGGCCGCCGGCGCGCAGTCTGATGACTGACGCGCGGGAGGTGCCTTATCCCGACGCTTACCGCCCGGGCGCGCCGTACCGGGGCGAAGAAATTTTGAAAGATTTACGAGCCATCATCAAAGATTTTCGTCCTACGAAGATATTCGTTTCCCATCCGGGAGACCATAATCCCGACCACCGCGCGCTTTATTTATTTGCCCGGGTCGCGGTTTGGGATTCTCGGCCGGCAGTCAACGCGGAGATTTATCCCTATTTGATTCATTACGCGAAATGGCCTTTGCCGCGGGGCCGGCATTTTGACAAAGATTTGATTCCCCCGAAAGCTTTTCAGGAAGAGATTGCCTGGCGTTCTTTGACCTTATCCGACGGCCAAGTGGAAAAAAAATTGGCGGCGTTGAAGAATCATCAGTCGCAGTACCGTTCGAGTAAATCGTATTTGCTGACTTTTGTCCGCCCCAACGAATTGTTCGGCGATTTTCCGGTAGTCGCCTTGACGCAGAATGACGCCCGGCAGATTCCCGGGTTCAGCCGAGAAGCGGTTCCGGAAATCCCGGAAAGTTTTATGGATGATGAACGCTCAAAAATCGTGGGGATGATTGAACGGACTGCGGAAATCAAAGAGCATAAACTTTTGATCACGGTCCGGCTCTCGCGCCCTTTGGGAAAAACCGTCGGTGTCGCGGTGAGCGTTTTTGGTTATCGGGAAGATGTGTTATTCGAGAAGATGCCGAAAATCCGCGTTCATTTGGGGGCTTTGCATTATCGGGTTTTGGATCAGAACCGGGTTTTGCCGGATAAAAATATTGAGGTTTTGCATGGCGCCAAAGAGATCCGGGTGGCGATTCCTTTGGAATTGATGGGATATCCGCAAAAAATCCTGACCAGCGCCCAGACCTATCTGGGAAATTTTCCGTTGGATTGGACCTCGTGGAGGATTTTGGAAGTTGTTGAACCGGCGCCGTTGGTCGGCGTAAAAAAATAACAAGGAGCACGGCAATGTTTTTTTCTCAATTGTTAGGCGCGGGAGGATTTACTTTAGTTATTCTGATCGGCTGTTCCGTATTGTCGATTGGCATTATTATTGAGCGGGTTATTTTTTATAAGGCCTTATCGAAAATCAAGCGGCCGGTGTTCATGGCTCAATTGAACCGGGAATTATCCGCCGGGAATATCCCGCGGGCGGTGGAATTGTGCAAACGCACCGATACGCCTTTTGCCAATGTTGTCGGGGCGGGGTTGAATTTGTTCGGACATAACGAAACCGTCATCTCCAATGCCATGGAACGGGAAGTCACCATTGAGGTGATCCGTTTGGAACAACGCACCGGCATCATTGGCACGATCGGCAGCACCGCGGTCTATATCGGGTTGTTTGGCACGGTTTTAGGGATTATCCGCGCGTTCCGTGATATTGCGACGAGCGGATCAGGCGGGATCAATGTGGTCATCAACGGCATCGCCGAAGCCTTGATCTGCACGGCGGCCGGGCTTTGCGTTGCGGTTCCGGCGGTCATCGCGTTCAATTACGTGACCCGCCGCGTTGACGGATTTATCACGGATATGGAATTATGCGTTTCCGAGACCATGGACCTATTGAACAGGAATCGAAAATGAACCGTTCGTCCCGCAAACAAAAACTCGTGTCAGAAATCAATATCACCCCGTTTACCGACGTGATTTTGGTTCTTTTGGTGATTTTTATGGTTTCCACGCCCTTGATTTATCAAACGAATATCAAGGTCAAACTTCCGGAGGTAAAAAGCGGTTCGGCCCAGCGCGGCCCTGCGGATGAGGTAGACCTGACGATCACCAGCGAAAACGTGATCTATCTCAATAAAGACGTAGTCACCCGCAAAGAACTGAAAGCCAAACTGGCGGATTTGCAGAAAAACAAACCCGAGCTAAATGTGGTTTTACGCGTCGACCGTTTGGTCTATTTTAAAGATTTAGTTGAAATTTTAGACATGATGACGGAGCTGAAAATCACCCGCTTTGATATTTCAGCGGTGAAACGTCCGTAGGTGGTGGACAAAGAGAAAATCATGCTAACGATTACCCCGCGCACCATGGTCCTTACCCGCCGGACGATTTTTTTCGTATTTTTAAGTTTGTATGTGATCCTTTGCCCGCTTTTGATCCTGACCACCTTCGGCTATATTATCAATCCCATCAAACAGGAAGTCACGCAAACCGGCTTGATTTTTTTGTCTTCTCTGCCCTCGGGCGCGGATATTTATTTGGAAAAAAGTCATTATCGAAACCGATCCCCGGCGAATTTAAGCGGACTGCTGCCCGGCACGTATAAAATCACCTTGAAAAAAAAGGGCTACAAGCCCTGGGTCCAATCAATTTCCGTAGCTGCGGGAAAAGCGGCTACGTTTAATCAGATTATTTTGATTCCCAAAGTTTGGCCGGCGCAGCGGCTGGCGGCAGGCCCGTTTTCGAAAATGGAACCTTTAGCCGGCACGAATTATATTTTGCTGGCAGAGCATCCGTTTCTCGGACAATATTGCGTTTTTGATTGGAAGAACAAACTTCTGGCCCCGCTTTTGCCTGCCCGGTCCCGATTCGCGGATTGGCCGGTATCCGAGATTTTTTCGGAACAATCCAGTCCGGTGGTTATTTTCCAAAGCGCATCATTTTGGAAAAATAAATATCTGTATGTTGATCTTGGCCAAACGCCGTTTCGAATTTTGGAGATTACCCGGTTGATCAAGGAAAAACCGACCGCCTGGTGTTGGAACAGCCTCTACCCGAAAAAATTATTGCTATCCACCCGGGACGCGGCGGGTTTGCTCGATGTCGAGACTGGCGCTGCCGAAGTCAAATGGTTGACCGGTCTCAAGGGGTGCGGCAGCCAAGGCAAATGGTTATATATTTTAGACGGACGCGATGATGTTTATCGGGAAAGTTTTGACGGGGCGCACCGCGAATTTTTATTTCCCAAACCCCGTTGGGAGGGCAGGTCAGCTGCCGCCGCGAATCCCGAACGGATCACCTGGATAGCCAACGATATTTTCTTATTTTCTACAGTGTCCGGCAGCCTAACTACTAATGTTCCGCCGTATGTGCTGCTGGATGGCGGGTTAGCGGGATTCCGCTATGATCATAAAACGGAGCGGCTTTTATTTTGGACGAAAAAAGATATTGGTTTTGCCGAGTTGACCCGGCGGGTTCGGCTTAAAACCGAGCGGGCGGTTTCTTCCAAAATATTTAAGGTTCATAAAGTGTGGGATCAAGGGCAAGCTATAACGGATTGTTTTTGGGCCGCGGGCGGTACGCATCTGGTTTTTCAAGACCATAGCGCTATTTATTTATTGGAGTTCGTCCCCACCGGGAAACCGCGGACGGAAAAAATCACAGAAGTTAAGGCAGCAAGTTCCATTTTTTACACTGAGGAAGGCAAGGCGATTTATTTTTTAAACCCGAAAGACGGCGCTTTAACCGCGTTAAGTTTGATACCGGAATAAATATGGATTTTAACTATTCGCGTCAAAATTTGAACCGTCCGGAACATATCCTGGAGCGCGCTTTGGAGATTCTTCCGGGCGCTTTGAGTTGGTCGATTTTGATCGGAGCGGTTGTTACATCAATTGTTTGGCCGCTCACTGCCGCGGTGTTTACGATCGCTTTTATTTTGTATTGGATTTTCCGGCTGGTTTACATGAATATATTTTTGGTGCTATCCTACGCGCTCCTTTTTGTGGACCGTTCTACGGATTGGATGGAGCGGATCGCGGTTATTGATCGTCGGGAAATAGGTTTTAAATCGCCGCTTTTGGCGCGGCCGGACGGGACATTGGCGGAAAAAATTTCGCAATCCGTGTATTTACGGCAATTGCGGGATTTGAAAAAGAGCGGCGCTTTGCCGCCGCAGTCCGAGTCGCTTTATCATTTGGTGATTATTCCGGCGATAAAAGAAGGCAGCGATATTGTCGAACCGGGAATCCGCAGTATTTTGGCGGGGAGATATCCGGCCCGGCGGATTTTTATCCTTTTGGCGCTCGAGGACCGGGCAGCCGCGCCGGTCAAAGCGGATATGGCCGCTTTGCAGAAAAAATATATAAATGGTTTTGCCGACTTTTGGGTTGTGACGCATCCCGGCAACCTTCCCGGCGAAGCGGCGGTCAAAGGCGCCAACACTTCCTACGCGGCGCGGCAGGCCCGGCGTTATTTCGACGAGCGGCGGATCCCTTACGCGAATGTGATCGTTTCTTGTTTTGACGCCGACACGGTGCCTAACCCGGATTATTTTTCATGCCTGACCTATCATTTTATGATCACTCCGGAAAGGACGAGACGCAGTTATCAGCCCATTCCGGTATATCACAACAATATTTGGAACGCGCCCGGATTTGCCCGCATCATTGATATTGGGACGTCATTTTTTCTTTTGGTGGAATCCACCAATCCGTCCAAATTGGTTACCTTTTCCAGCCACAGCATGAGTTTTCAGGCTTTAGTCGATATCGGATATTGGCCGGTGGATATGATTTCCGACGATTCGGCGATTTTTTGGAAAGCGTTTATCCATTATGACGGCGACTATCAAACTGTGCCGCTGAACACCACCGTGTCCATGGATATTGTCGAAGGTCAAGACCGCTGGCAAACCTTCGTGCATATTTATAAACAAAAACGGCGCTGGGCTTGGGGCGTGGAAAACGTGCCGATTGTCCTGCGGGCGTTTTTACGGGCCGAAAAAATATCCTGGCGGCAAAAAATCGCGTATGGATACAAATTAGTAGATTCGTTTGTGTCCTGGGCCACCTGGTCTTTTTTATTAGCCTTGTTGAGCTGGCTCCCCGGGGTTTTTGCCGGAAAAGAATTCGCCTCGACTACGGTGTTTTATATCGCGCCGCGGGTCAGCGGCACGATTTTGAGTTTGTCGACGATCGGGATTTTTATTTGTATGGCGGTAAGTCTTTTGATGCTGCCGCCGCGGCGCCGGGAAAATAATTTTTGGGCAAATTTGCGGCACGGTTCGGAATGGCTGTTTATTCCGGCGATCGTGATTTTGTTAAGCGCGATCCCGGCTTTGGACGCGCAAACCCGGCTGATGTTCGGCCGGTACATGGAGTTTTGGGTGACGGATAAATTTCGGGGTAAGGGGAAAGGGGAAAGCGCAAAAGATTAGGGGGAAGGAAATTCCGGAGAGAGATTTGTTCTCGATGAAAATTTAAAATTGCTTTTTAATTTGAATATGCTATATTTTTAATGCATATATAATCTATATTCAATCCGCCGTAGCAAATTTTTAAAAGGAGTCGACAACATGAGATCTTTCCGCGATCAAGTGTCAAAAAATGTTTTCTGTCGTTTGCTGAATGTCTTTCTCGCCTTTATTTTTGTTTTCAGTTCGCTCACTCCCGTATCCGCTCAAAGTTTGTTTTTGCCGCCTCCAGGCGCGATGATCAATCCCACTGCCGGATATACCCCGACTTTGATCCGCGGTTTGGTTGTGCATCCGGAAAATCCTTTACAAATCGATTTTATTGTTGACGCGGGGCAGGAGCATTTGGCGGATGAAGCGTTTCAACACGAAACGCTGAAATTGGTCAAATATTTTATGGCGGCTTTGACGGTTCCGGAAAAAGAAACCTGGGTCAATCTTTCGCCTTATGAAAAGGACCGGATTGTTCCGGACGCTTTGGGCAAAACGGAATTGGGCCGGGATTTATTGGCGCAGGATTATATTTTAAAGCAGTTGACCGCGTCTTTGATGTATCCGGAACGGGAATTGGGCAAGACTTTTTGGGACCGGGTTTACGCCAAAGCGCGTAAACAATTCGGCACGGATGAAATTCCGGTAAATACCTTTAATAAGGTATGGATTGTGCCGCAAACCGCGGAGGTATATCAGGACGGCGCGAAAGTGATTGTGACCAATAGCCGGTTAAAGGTCATGCTGGAAGAGGATTATTTAGCCGCGCAAAAAAATGCATCGCCGCAAGCCGGCAGCAAGCAGAAAACGGCGAATAATGTGTCATCGGCGGCAGTACGTGAAGTTTTGCTTCCGGAGATTGAAAAAGAAGTGAATGAAGGGAAAAATTTCGCGAATCTGCGCCAGATTTATAATTCGATGATCTTGGCGGCCTGGTACAAAATAAATTTAAAAAATAGTTTGTTGAGCAAGATTTACGTTGATAAGGACAAAATCAAGGGCGTGGACCACAATGATCCGGCTGTCAAACAGCGGATTTATCAGCAGTATTTGGACGCGTTTAAAAAAGGGGTGTTCAATTATGTTAAGGAAGAAACCGATCCGGTGACGGAAGAGGTCATGCCGCGGAAGTATTTTTCCGGAGGTATGCAAATTTCCGCTTCGCCGGTTTTGAACACTCTGCGGCGACCGCAAAGGCCGGCAACCCTAACCAGCAATATCGGACCGACGTACTATTTTCAAATTGATTTGAAAGACGCGGGAACCGCGGACAATCGACAGCCGCAAAACGTTACCGCTTCTTCTCCTTATTATGCGCACGAATTTACTCCGGAACAGTGTGAGTTATATTTAGACGCGGAAACCAAGCGCATATTACCTGCGATAATCATGGAAAATCTGCGGGCCGGGGTTTTTAACACCGAGAGGCATTTAAAGGCCTTAACACTTTTGGGGCATATTGTCAGAATGCAAAGTAAGTCTCTGGGAGCGCCGCCGCGTACTGCGGGCATCAAAATTTTGATTAAAGTTTTAAGAGATTGGGATGCGCCAGGAGTGAATGATGATAAGAAACGGGATTTTTTAGAAGATGTGTTATTACGGGACGCGGTTTATCCGGGAGGACTCATCAATTACTCTGATCGCGGTCACGCTTTAAATGCCGCGTTTGCCGAAGGGTCTAATCCATACGTGGGCCAGACAGTGGAGCGGGTGGAACCGGTGGATCGAACTGATTCACAATCTCGGGATTTTCGGGAAGATAACACGTTGGGAATTCGGGAAGCGAGAAACAATGTATATTTGATGCCGATAGGGGGTCTGGGTGATAGATTAGGAAGGCCGGACCGTCTGCCGCGGGTGTTAGTAAAGCAGGACTTAGTTACCAATCAAGAATATTTAAGGAAGTATATTCGGAAGATTTTAGACTCGCAAGAAGAATCGAATCGGCTGGCAAAAGCGGCAGATCCGCAGGCTACGCCAAGAAGAAATCCTTTAGTATTGATGACTTCGCCGAAAGTGCATGACAACATTGTCAGTTATTTAGAAACGAATAATTATTTTGGGATGGAGGGGCTGACGTTTGTTAATGTGTCAATCGGTGAAAAAGTGGTTTGGCGGGATGGCGAATTATGGGTGATCAATACGCATACGGATCAAATTAAGAGACAATGTCAGCAGATTGTTATTTTTCAGCAGGAAGATGTACCCGCGATGTTTGGGGTCCCGGGACAGTTTTTTGTGAAGTCGGATAATCCTTATAAGTTGGTAGTTAAACCGCATAATCATGGGGACGTACATATGTTAATGTATATGTCTGGTTTAGCGCAAGCTTATGCGGAAGCGGGATACGCGCGTACGGTGGTTTACCAGGACACGAATGGAGAAGTTTTTAACGCGATACACACCGGGGTTGGGGCGATGGTGGCGAAAAAAAAGAAATTGAATGTTCTGACGGTAAAATTAAATCCCGGTGAAAAAGTGGGGAATTTGGTGAGGTTTAATCGGAAAGACGGTTCTTACTATTATAGCAACGTTGAATACAATGAACGGGATATGGTTTTTGATGATCCGGAGATTAAGCGGAATTTAGAATTGCGGCATATATCGTCGAATGATTTTTTATCCGGGAATCTCAATGTTTTTATTATGGATCAAGCTGCCTATGCGGAAATTTTGCAGGCAACACAGGGTTCGGTGGTGGAGATAGTTAATCCGAAAAATGGGATATCCCGGTTGGAGGCCCTTATGCAGGGGATATACACGCGTTTTGAAGGGTCGGATGTGTTGGTCACGGATTTTTCGACCCGGCATATTTTTAACGCGCTTAAAAATAGTTTGGCTAACGCGCTCATTGCGTGGGCTAAAGGCCTGTTCACCGAACATGCTGCTCAAATAGAAGGGGAATTATACGCTGATAATCGCTCTCAGGCAGCTTTGGCGGGCATGATTTTTAAAGATGAACAGGGGCAGACGATTTTTCCGGAGGGGAGAGATGATTTTGTTTTTAAAGGGGAATATCAGGTTGGGGTTAACGGTTTGAAAGAAAATTTGGTAAAAGGGCCGTACGGAGTCCAAGATCCCAAAATAATTGATGTAGATTTTGCGCGACCGCCGGTGATTGTCAGAGGGGTGCCTTATAAAAGAGGCGCCAGAATTGTCTGGTCTTATTTATCTCCGCAGGAAGTCTTAAGCAAAATACACGGCGGGACAGTGGTGGGAGATTCTGTTATTTCGCTGGATGGCCGGGGGATTGCTTTGCGGGATGTGGAGGTGGACGGGGCTTTGGTGGTCCAAATCAGCTCGACGCAGGAATTGGAAATCAATGGGCTGAAAGTAAAAAATGCCGGATGGGAACAGATTGATTTGACGCCGGAGCAAATGGCAATGGCTACTCCGGATCAGCAAATGCGCGGTTATATCTTAGAACATCATCGTACTTTGCGCATTGATTTAACCGATTTGCCCGCGGGTAAGTATCAGGTCAACTCGGACGGTATGTTGATCAAAATAAATAATGAGGGGATGCGGGAAGAGATCAGAAGCGTTTTTGAAGGAAGCAGTCCGGCGCAAAATGATGGGGAAGTCGGCGGCATCAATTTAGAAAAAACCTTCCGCAATTTGAAAATCAAACGCGATCGTAACGGCGTTCCTTTGCCTTGGCCGCAACAGCCGATTCAGGATATTCAGATTGAAGGGTTAGTACCGGAAATGAAAGGCAGGGATTTATTGCCGTCTGTGCCCGTATTTATGGGATTGGCTAAGCCGGATGATGTAGATAATGATTACGCGCAAATTGGCAATCAAGACCAAATGAGCCCGGGCAAGGAACCGGAGGTTTTGGAACTGGCTTATGCCAAATCCTGAGTCGAAAAAAATCGTCCGGATATTTTCTTGGGCGTCGTTTTTAAATGATTTCGGGTCGGATATGATTTATCCGGTCTGGCCGCTGTTTGTCACCGGGGCTTTAGGCGCGAACATGGCGGTTTTGGGATTGCTCGACGGCTTGGGTGAGGCTTTGGTTTCGATTTCCCAGGCGGTGTCCGGATATTTTTCCGATAAACTCGGCAAGCGGAAAATTTTTGTTTGGGCCGGGTATGTGTGCGGGGGGCTGTCGCGTTTGGGCTATGCTTGCGCCACGGCTTGGCCGCAGTTGATTCCTTTTCGGATTTTAGACCGGGCCGGCAAGATGCGCGGCGCGCCGCGTGATGCGATCGTCGCGGATGTTTCGGCCAAAGATGAACTGGGAAAGAATTTCGGGATTTTACGCAGTATGGATAATCTGGGCGCGGTTTGCGGGATTATCTTCTGCATCGTCTTTATCCGGGCCCTCAATTATCGGAATTTGTTTTTGATCGCCGCGGTCCCGTCTTTGCTCAGCGCGTTTTGGATTTGGGCCGCGGTTAAAGAGCGTCCGGCGCCGCAGATCAAGGTGTTTAAAGGCTTGGCGTTTAAAGACCTTAATGGGAATTTGAAACTCTTTCTTTTTTTAAGCGCTTTATTTGCTTTAGGTTCTTTTAGTTATTCTTTCCTTTTAATCTTCGCCCAAAAAACCGGGTTCAAAGTCACTTGGGTCCCGGTGTTTTATTTGATCTTTACCGCGGCGGCCTCGCTGTTTTCGTTTCCTTTCGGCAAGCTCTCGGACCGGGTCGGCCGCAAAGCGGTTTTATTTATGGCTTTTCTGTTTTGGGCTTTGACCTGCCTGGGATTTATTTTATATCCGGGGGGATGGATGATGGCAGTCTGTTTTGTTTTGTACGGCTTGCATAAAGCCGCCTTAGAGCCGGTGCAAAAAACTTTTGTCGCCCAGCTCGCGCCGCCGGAATTGCGGGCCAGCAGTCTGGGCGGTTTTCAAATGGTGGTGGGCTTATGCGCTTTGCCCGCGTCTTTGTCCGCCGGATTTTTTTGGGATAAGATCAACAGCCTCGCGCCGTTTTATATTTCGCTGGGCTTAACCGCGGCGGCGATGTTTCTGCTTTTGTTCATAAAGGAAGAAAAACTCTAGGATGATTGTCGGAATGTTTCCGAATTTATGTTAAGCCGATGCATTATTTTACTTATCGCAGCTTTGTTGACCAGCGTTTTATTTGTTTCGGCCGCGGTCTTGGATAGTCAGCAACGCCCTGTCAAAATCGTCACGTCTTTTTATCCGCTTTATATCATGGCGATCAATGTGGTTAAGGATTCGCCCGGGGTTCGCGTTAAGAATCTTACCTCGTCGACTGCCGGTTGCCTGCATGATTACAGCCTTTCGGCCGCGGACATGAAAAAAATCGCGGACGCGGATATTCTTATTGCCAATGGCGCGGGCATGGAATCTTTTTTGTCTAGGATTACCGGCCAATATCCGCGGCTGAAAGTGATCACTCTCTCCGACGGAATCCCCTTGATCAAGGCTCCGGGGCAATCCGGGGATAATCCGCATATTTGGGTAAGTATTAGCGGCGCGATCGCTGAGGTTAACCGGCTGGGCGTTGAACTGGCAAAGGCAGATCCGGGCCGGGCCGCGATTTACGCTAAAAATACCCAGGTGTATGTGAGCGCTTTGGAATCCTTACAGATAAAAATGCATTTTGCATTATTGCCTTTTAAAGGGCAGAAGATCATTACGTTTCATGAGGCATTTCCATATTTTGCCCAGGAATTTGGTTTTAAAATCGCGGCAGTGATCGAGCGCGAACCAGGCAGCAATCCCAGCGGCCGCGACATCGCGGATACGATTGATCTCGTGAAGAAAACCGGAATCCCGGCTTTGTTTATTGAGCCGCAATATCCGGCTTTGGCGGCCGCGACCATCAGCCGGGAAACCGGGGCGCGTTTGTATACGCTGGATCCGGCAGTCACCGGCCCGATGACCGCGGACGCGTACATTCAGATCATGGAAAAAAATTTGCAGGTTATGAAACAGGCGCTGCAAGCAGAAGTACAATAAAGGTGACGGACACTTTTTCTGACGCAGATCGATCAAAAAAATCGAGGCTCAGCTTAAGAAAAAGTGTCCGTCACCTTTATTACACGATCCCCGGAAATAAGGGAACGGTCAATAGATCCTTACCCCCTTGATTCATAAGAACATGCTTCATGCGAAGCAATTTATCGAGATCAACAGGTGGTACCAAGAGCAGTTGTTGATTTAAGTCAGGTTTCTTTTCAAGAGC
>JADFXQ010000023.1 GCA_015233495.1 Candidatus Omnitrophota bacterium
TGATGCAAAGAAGAAGTCAGTTGTTTAAGCACATAATCCTCGGCCAGTAAATCACGCCCCATAACTGTTTTACTTAAGCCTTCCGGAATAATCCGATTCTTTTCCGATGGTGAAAGATTTACCCACAATTCGTCTTCCGGCACTGTTAAAGACGCGAGAAAATATTTGATGAGTTTATCCGCTTCCTGGCGCAGTTGCTCGTCGGCCGCGCGGTCGGAGCCCGTATCGAGAATAAAATCAAATTTCAAGGGATCCTTGGGATTGATGATCATCCCTTTTAGAATGACCGGCGTATAGGCGGCAGTCAAATTCAAAACTTGGTTCGGCGGCGGCAAAAATGCGGTGCCGTTCATCTGGCTAAAACCTAATCTGGGTTCGAGGAGCAATGTGAAAACAAGAAATGAACAAATGAATTTACGGACAGTTTGAAACACGGATGAATTGAACATAGTTGTCTCCATTTCAAGCAGGTGTAGGTTTTATATATTGAAATGCCAAAGTTGGCCAAGCTGCTCTGCGAATTATTGAAATGCGGCTACATTTACGTATGCTAAAAACGTAAAGATTGCTCCGATCATTACTATGTACCCTACAAAAATACCATACATTTTTATTTTTGTCAATAGAACAAATCCATCAACGATAAAATCAACGAATGTTCCCGGGGGATTGGCAAAAAAAGCCCGGTCGTTATGGACCGGGCTTTGGTTAGTGCGGCTGAGAAAAACTATTTTACGGCTTCTTTTTGATTTTCCACCGAAACCAAACTCAATTCGTCTTTCACATTTTTCGCAACGACGTCCACGGCTAATTTGCTGTCCGCTTTTTTAAGAAAATCCGCGATTTTCGCGTTGCTGGCTGCGTCAAACTTCAGCAACTTGCCATCCACAAAAATCGAATAACCGCTCGCCACGCACGCCGGCATCAAAGCGCATTCTTTGGTATGGGTTTTGATAAAAGCGGCTAAATTTTCCGGTTTCTGACCACCGGCGCATTGGTTATCAATAATTACGCCTTTGAGCGTCACATCTGCTGGAGCGGCGACTGCGGCTGGAGCGACAGCTGCCGGAGCCGCGGCTGGGGCGGCTGGTTTCGCCTGAGCGAAAGCTAAAGACGTGACAAAACAAAGACCTATCAACATAAAAATTGTTCTTTTCATTACATTCTCCTTTTATTCTTTTAAAGCAAATTAAAAATATTTTTAAAACATAACCGCCCCAAATAATCCGAATTATCGGTCAGTCGACACTGTTTATTTCACAATACTGATAGAAATAACTTCCGCTAACCCTTCTTTATTGAATTGATAACGGACACGAACCGTCCCCCCAATTATGACTTTATCCGCTTGCACGGTCTTCCAGTCAGCGTCAAACACTTGCGCCGTCGGGGGAACAAGCAACTTGATATCCGGACCTTCGGCCGGAGTCACCACCATCTCGGCTTTCCCGCCGGGGATTGCCGCGTCGCGGGTCAAGGTTTTCACCGTGCCGCTGATCACCCGCGAATCAATTTCTTTCACCAAACCTTTTACCGGAGTTTCCGGCAGAGGCGCCTGGCCATAACACAGAGCCGACAAGGTCATCCCCAACCAACAAAAACCAATGACTCTTTTCATGGGATCGTCTCCCGATCGCTCTGGCGCAACTTATTTTATGGTATGATTTTTCGGCGCTTCTTTTTTAAAGGATTTGATTAAAGTGACCACAACATTGGTGCCGGGTTTTACTTTTAACCGCACCAATTCGCCGACCTTGGCTCCGCTGATCTGATCAGCTGTCACCACGAAAACATTGGTCTTGCCGGCTAAGTTTTTCACGGTAATTTCATTTTTGACTGTATCAATCGCTTCGATCGTTCCTTTATACAAGTCAAAATGTTCCTTACTCGACATCGGCTTGGCCTTCGCGGTTTCCGCGGCAAAAACTCCTGATACGCCGACGGAAAGCAAAGACATAATCATAAGAGCAAAAATAGTTTTTTTCATCGGTTCACCCCCTTTCCTGATTTGGTTGGATTTTTAGGCGATTAAACGCTGTCATATTACTGAAAACCAAATTAAAACATCATGAGAAAAATATTAAATTTTTTTAATGATGGGCAAAGCGACAATAACGGTTGTTCCCTGGCGCGGCAGACTCTGCAATTGAATGGTTCCGCGGTGCGCTTCGATAATGGTTTTTACCAGACTCAGCCCCAATCCATATCCCGGCCCGCCGCGTGACGGGTCAGCGCGGTAAAACCGGTTAAAAATATAAGGCAAATGTTCCGGCGCTATACCCTCTCCCCGATCCCGGATGGCCGCCTCCACCAAACTCCCGTCCGGAGTCAGGCTCAAAGTAACGTCCACCGCTTGCCCCGCGGGTGAATATTTTATCGCATTATCCAAAATATTTAAAAACGCGCGGCGCAGATGCTGTTCATCCCCAGTCACGAATACCGCGCCGGCTGTTTTACTGTCATACCGCAGCGTCATCCCTTTTTGCCGGGCCACGGTTTTCATATCCGTGATGACTTCGTTCAGCAAATCTCCCAGCGCCACCGGCCGACTGGCGAGGCTGACCTCATGACTATCGAAACGCGATAAGGTTAAAAGGTTCTCCACCATACGGTAAATCCGGTTCACTTCCTCCAAACTCCCCTGCAGAACTGCTTTGTATTCGTCAACCGGACGATTTTTTTTAAGGATGACTTCGATTTCGCCCTTGAGAATCGTCAGCGGGGTGCGCAATTCATGCGAAATATCCTGGATCAATTGTTTTTGCGAGGTGAATGCCTGTTCCAGATCTTCCAGGATTCGATTGAAGGTCTCGGCGAGATGACGAATTTCATCGCCGGTGTCCGGCACCCTAATCCGCAAAGCGAGATTCTCGGCGCGGATTTGGCGCACGGTGCGGATAACCTGATTCAAGGGATTCAGCAAAACTCCGCTTAAAAAAAACACTGCCACACCCGACAAAACCACAGCCAGCGGAAACAAAAAAACCATGGTCTGCCGCAGCCGGTACAAACTCTTTTCCGCCGAGGCCAAAGGTTTGCCGACTTCAACCGCGAAGCTTGAGAGGCTATCATTACTGATCGGGATAAAACAAAACCGGATTTCCTCCGGCTCACCGGATGCGAAATGGGTTTTTACCGTCTGAAAGAACGCCTTTTCTCCCTGACCTTGGTTGAAAAAATTCCAGGCCAAAGCGAGCGGCGCCGGCAAAGCGACGGAAGAAGCTAAAATTCGGCCATTAGGTCCGTAAATCCGCACAATGATGTCATTCAATTTCGGGTCTTCCGCTTTTTCCTTGACCCAGCGCTGGGTCATGGCCGCAAAATCCGCCTGGTTCTCCACCGCGGCCGGGCCAGCCCCGGGCGAGTCGTCGCGTTCGCGCTCCTGATAAATGGCAATCGCGTCTACAATGTCCTGCGCTTTAAGCAACAGCAGCTGATCGACATCGTCTAAAAGAATTTTTTTCTGATTGGAATAAACCAAAACACTGAACATCCAAAGAATGGCGATGAGGATCGCCGCATAAGAGGAAAAAATTTTAAAACGAATGGATTTGAAATTCATTTATTTCTCGCCAAAACGATAGCCGCGGCCGCGGACCGTGTGGATCAGCTTGACCGAAAACCCGCCGTCAATTTTTTTGCGCAGATAATTCACGTAAACATCAATCACATTCGTCAAGGAGTCAAAATGAATGTCCCAAACGTGCTCGGAAATCATCGTCCGGGTGATGACCGCGCCGGCGTGGCGCGCCATATATTCCAAGAGGGCAAATTCTTTTGGCGTGAGCTCAATATCTTTTCCGCCGCGGGACACCTGATGCCGCACCAAATCAACCGTCAAATCCGCCACCCGCAGTTTCGTGGTCTCGTCCTGGACGCGGGTCCGCAGCAAAGCCCGGACCCGCGCCAAAAATTCTTCAAACGCGAATGGTTTGGTCAAATAATCGTTCGCCCCGGCGTCCAACCCCTTGACTTTGTCCGCCAAACTATCCCGGGCCGTCAGCATCAAGATCGGCGCTTTATGGCCTTCGCGGCGCAGCCGCGCGCATAAAGTCAGACCGTCCATTTTGGGCAGCATGACATCCAAAACTATCAAATCATATTCGTTGGTCGTCGCTAAAAAATGTCCGGCCTCGCCGTCTTCGGCAGTATCGACGGCGTAATTTTCTTCTTTTAAGCCGCGTTTGATAAAACCCGCGACTTTTTTCTCGTCTTCAATCAATAAAATCCGCATAAAGGTTTACCGTTCTAAATCCGGTCCGGACGGACGACAATCGACAATCGTCAAAGGATGGCTCGCTTTAAGTTCGCCGTTCACGAAAACTTCCACGTTATACGGACCCGGCAAATCGAATTTTAGGTTAACCAACTGAATCGGCAAAACCGCGTATTCTTCCTCAATTTGCGTTTCCGGAACATTCACGTCGCAGCCTGCCCCGAAAATTTTTCCCCGCTCGCCAATGATCGTCATTTCAATGCGGTTCTTGCCCTTGTCCCGCAATGTAATTTTTGCCCGAACCAGAATAAACATCACCGGATGAATGCAAGGGAACTGCCGGGCGCTGATCTTGCTAAAACCCGCGCCGACTAAAGTAAATTTCCCGCCCTCATTCGCCGCGGCGTAATCGGCTAAAATCAAATCCTGAATTTCCATATATCTCCCCTTTCCTAGCGCAACCGCGCGCCGAAAGCTGATAACTTTACTTTCCAAACTTTGCCATGACCAATCCGCTTACCCATTTGCTGGCCATAATCACCAGCAACGCTATGCCCAAATGTTCCAATATCCCGGCCAAAGGCGGAATGCCGCGGCTGCGGGCGATCGCGTAGGTCATCAAAGATAATAACAAAGCCCCCCAAACCACGCAGCAAATCACTGCCGCGTTAATCGGCAAAAAAACGATAAGGCCGACGAAACTCAAAGAAATAAAAAGCCGCGTTAAAAAATTGGTCGCGGTAGAAATCCAAACTTCCCGCGCCGGCAAACCCTCCGCTTCCTGATGCACATGGATGCCCAAAGAATCGGAGATATTATCCGCCAGGGCGATAACCAAAATGCCGCCGATAATATTCACCTGCGGCTGGGCGGTGGCAGCCAATCCGACGATCAAACCCAAATTCGTCATAATCGCCGAGGTCGCGCCAAAACTGAATTTAGTTTGCTTTATCGGGGTTGGCGAGGAAGAATTTTCCGCTGGCGTTGGCATATTTTTTTATCCGGGTTATTATAAGTTATCTGCCGGCGCCGTATGGCCGATACCGCCCAAGGCCGATAAACCGCCAGCATATTTGCTTTTCCTAAAATCCGCAGAGCCTTGCGGATCAGCGCCTGATTGCCGGGATTCTGCGACTGCAATAAAGCCCGCTGCATCAGACGCTTTTCCCCGCCTTTCTCAACATCTACTTTCTCGCCGGTAAACGGATGCATCCCGGTATGATACATACACGCCGACACGGTCATTGGCAAA
The DNA here is from genome assembly GCA_015233495.1 of Candidatus Omnitrophota bacterium. GTDB lineage: Bacteria > Omnitrophota > Gorgyraeia > Zapsychrales > Zapsychraceae > JADFXQ01. Next base: position 5,469 of record JADFXQ010000023.1, read on the forward strand.
GGAATAAAATCCTGCACCTGCTCGGGCCGCGTCTTGCGTTTGAGCAGAGTTTGACTGCAATCATAAGCGTCGCGCAGTCCGCACCCCGGATGGCCGCAGATAAAATAATTTACGAGATACACCCGGTTTTTCAAACCGCGATTGACCCGTTCAAATTTTTCCGCGAATTCCGCATAACGATCATACGACGGTTTGTTCATCAGCGCAAGCACCCGGTCTTGAGTATGCTCCGGGGCCACCTTCATCTGGCCGCTGATATAATTCTCGCATAACCGGCGCAAATACAAATCCGCGTCTTTCCCGACTAAAAGATCATAACGCAAACCACTGGCGATAAACAGATGTTTAACCGCCGGGATTTTGCGGATCGCCGCGTATAAGGCAAGGGTTTTCGCGTAAGGCACCTCTAAAGACGGACAAAGCCGCGGCATCAAACACTGCCGGCGGGAACAGGCCGCGCCCGTCTCCCATTGTCGGCAATGCGCCCCGTAAAGATTTGCCGTCGGACCGCCGACATCGCTGATCGTGCCTTTAAAATCCGGATCCGCCGCCAGCTTTGCCGCTTCGGCGAGAATCGAACGTTCGCTGCGGCTTTGCGCCACCCGTCCCTGATGCAAAGACAAACCGCAAAAATTACATTCTCCCGGACAGCCGCGCAGCGCGGTAATAGACCAGCGCACGGTTTCAAATCCTTTCACGCCGCCATCCGCGTCATAAAACGGATGCCAACGCCGGGTATAAGGCAAAGCGTAAACCGCGTCCAATTCCGCGGCGCTTAAAGGAAGCGCCGGCGGATATTGCGCGACATACTGATTACCCTGCGGCTGCACTACGGGTTTTCCCTGCCGGGCGCTTAAATTCTCATAAGTCAAACGAAAGGCCCGATTAAAAGCGGCAAAATCGCGGTTAGTTTCTTCAAACGAGGGAACAAATACCGCGTTATCCGGGAGATTTTCTTTTTTTAGCGCAATGACCGTGCCGGGAATATCAGTCAAATCCTGAATGTCCTTGCCTTGATTCAGGCCGTCGATCGCCCGAACAATCGCCCGTTCCGCCATACCGTAAACCAACATATCCGCTTTCGCATCCAAAAGAATCGAACGCCGAACTGTATTGTCCCAAAAATCATAATGCGCCATCCGGCGCATACTGGCTTCCAGCCCGCCGAGGATCACCGGCAGTCCCTTAAACGCCGCGCGAATCCGGTTGGCATAAACAATCGAAGCCCGGTCCGGCCGGCCTGCGCGCCCCCGGGAAGCGCTCGCAACCCGGTTCGCAAGTTCTGTTTTCTCAGTATCCGTTGAGGAATCATTGCCGCGGCGCGGCCGTTTAGCGGCTGTGTAATTAGCGATCATTGAATCCACATTCCCGGCAGTAACGCAAGCCGCCAGCCGCGGCCGGCCCAGACGCGTAAAATCCGTAAGTGTCCGCCAATCCGGCTGGGCGATAATGCCGACCTTATAACCGCGGCTTTCCAAAACCCGGCCGATCAAAGCCGCGCCGTATGCCGGATGATCGACATACGGATCGCCGGTGACCAACAGGACATCGATCCCTGTCCAGCCTTTTAGCTTAACTTCGCCGGGAAACATAGGAAGAAACGGGAAAGAACTCATTACTTAATATTTTTTTTCGGCGACCAAATGCCCGGTCTGATCGTACTTTTTGTAATATATCAATTTGCCGGCCTGATAAAATTTCTCCCAGCGCAAATAACCATTGGGATAAAAAGCCCGGGATAACCCCTCCAGCTTGTCGTCGCGGTAAAATTTTTCCGATTTGATCCGGCCGTTGGGATAAAATTCCCGAAACCAGCCCTGTTTCGCGCCCAGCCAATAATTTTTTTCCGAACGAATTTTGCCGTCGGGATAAACGGTCCGCGCCACGCCGGTTTTTTCGGTCTGCGCCGCATAGGCAGGCGATAGTAACTCCCAACATAGAATTGCGCCAATGAACCAAATGGTACGCCGCATAATGGTCCCTCCGTTTTAGAAATAGCTGTGAACCGGACTAACTTATTGCATCTTCCGCAACTTTGCCATGTTCCTTTGCCAAAAACATATACATGGCTGGCACGACAAACAACGTGAACAAGGTGCCGATCGAAATCCCGGACACGATCACCAGCCCCATATTGAACCGGCCGGCGGCGCCCGCGCCCGACGCCATTACTAACGGCAACACTCCTAAGACCATGGCCGCGGTGGTCATCAAAATCGGCCGCAGACGGATCGCGGCCGCCATTTCCACGGCCTGCCGCTTGGTTTTGCCTTCCCTCATCAAATCATTGGCAAACTGCACAATCAAAATCCCGTGCTTGCTAATCAGGCCGATTAAAGTAACCAAACCGACCTGCGTGTAAATATTCAAACTCGCGCCCTTCACGCCAAGATTGATAAAAATCAAAGCCCCGCAAATCGACATCGGGACACTGATCAAGACAATCAGCGGATCGCGAAAACTTTCAAACAAAGCGGCCAAGGCCAAAAATATAATCAGCATCGCGAAAAAAAACGTGATCAACAAGGCGTTAGACTCCTGAGCATATTGCCGGGTCTGTCCCGCGTAATCAACGCCATACCCTTGGGGCAAAACTTGTTTCGCCAATTGGTCCAATTTTTTGATCGCCTCGCCCAAGGTGATTCCCGGCGCCGTGATCCCGGAAATCGTCGCGGAATTCAATTGCTGAAAATGGCTTAACGATTCCGGAACCACCGTGGTTTTGATCTTGGCGACTGTCGCCAAGGAAATCATTGACCCGTTCGCGGTGCGCAGATAATAATTTTTTAACTGCTCCGGGTTCAGCCGGCTCGCTTGCGACACCTGCGGAATCACTTTGTAGGAACGCCCCGCCAGATTGAAATAATTCACATAACCGCCGCCCAGCATGGCGCCCAGATTACCGCCGATATCCCGCATCGACAAGCCCATTTGTCCGGCTTTGTCCTTATCAATCCAAATCTCGGCTTGCGGTTTATCAATTTTCAAATCACTGTCCAAATACATATAATATCCCGTGGCATACGCCTTGGCCAAAAAAGCCTGGGCCACGTCGTTGAGCCGGCCAAACGAATCCGTAGTGCCGATCACATATTGCAAAGGCAAACCCTCTCCACCGCCCGGCAAAGGCGGCGGCAAAAACGCGACCCCGTTGAGCCCGGCGATCCGGGACAACTTTTTCTGAATTTGCGCCTGAAGAACAAACGACGAACGTTTACGCTCGGCCCAGGGTTTCAAGACCATACCGACTATCCCGGAATTGAGTCCGTTAAACCCGTCAATTTGAAACACATGCTGCATCTCCGGGAACACCGATACCTGGGAAAAAAGCTCCCCGGAATAAAGTTTAGTCTGCTGCAGGGTTGCGGTCGGATTCGCCGAGTAAAACGAAATAATAAAACCCTGATCTTCCGGCGGCGCCAATTCACTTTTAGAATTTGTGTACAGATAATATATCCCGGCAAAAATCAATACCGCGAACACCGCGACCACCGGCAGGGAATTCAAACAGACTTTTAACGCCTTGCCATATCCCGACTTAAGCTGATCAAACTTCCGGTCAATAAACCCGGCAAACTTGCCCGGCTTGCCGGACTTGAACATCCGCGAACACATCATCGGCGACAAAGTCAAGGCAATCACCGCGGACACCGCCACTGCCCCGGCCAGAGTATACGCAAACTCCGTAAATAACGCGCCGGTCAACCCACCCATAAATCCGATCGGAATATACACCGCGATCAACACAATCGAAATCGCCACAATCGGTCCGGCCAATTCCCGGGCGCCTTGCAATGCGGCATTGAGCGGCGTTGCGCCTTCCTCAATATGCCGATGCGCGTTCTCAACCACAATGATCGCGTCATCCACGACCAGACCGATTGCCAAGACCAGCGCCAAGAGCGTCAGTAAATTGATCGTATATCCCAACAAAAACATGACAAAAAACGTGCCGATGAGCGACAACGGCATCGCGAGCGTCGGGATGATAACGGAACGGATCGAACCCAAAAACAAAAAGATCACCAAAGTAACGATGAGCAAAGCCTCGACTAAGGTTTTCACAACCTCCTGAATCGAACTGTTGATATATTCCGTAGCGTCATAAACAATCCGGCCTTCCAGACCTTGCGGAAACTGCTGCTGAATTTCCGGAAATATTTTCCTGACCCCGGCGATAACGGTCAACAGATTCGCGGACGGCGCGACCTTGATCCCGATAAACACCGCGCCTTCGCCGTCAAACACGACAGACGTGTCATAATCCTCGGCGCCCAAGGTCACGTTCGCCACGTCCCCAAGACGGACAATCGCGCCGTTGCTTTGCTTAAGGATCAGATCACGGAACTCGTCCACAGTGCGCAACCCGGTCGCGGCAGTCAGGTCCACAGAAATCATCTGGCCTTTGGTGCGTCCAACCGCAGCGATAAAATTGTTCGCCGCCAGGCTATTGGTCACATCCGCTGCGGTCAAGCCATAAGCCGCCATTTTTTGCGGATCCAGCCAGGCGCGCAAAGCAAACTGGCGTTTTCCTAAAATTTCCGCAGTCTGCACTCCCGGCACGGTTTGCAATTTCGGCTGGACCACGCGGATCAGATAATCCGTAATCTTGTTCGCGGGCAAAACCTTACTATAAAATCCCATATACATGGAATCGGTTGTCTCGCCGATGGAGAGGGTGATCGACGGTTGCTGCGCGTCGCGGGGCAATTGGTTCAGCACGGCGTTGACCTTGGTGTTGATTTCAGTCAAAGCCTTGTTGGGATCATAATTCAGGCGCAAATTCGCCTTGATCATACTGACGTTCGAAGCGCTCGACGAGGTCAGATAATCAATCCCGTTCGCCTGGGCAATCGAGTTTTCCAAAGGGGTCGTGATAAACCCGGCCACCAATTCCGGGTCCGCGCCGGTGTATACCGTCATGACCGTCACAACCGCGTTCTGCGTCTCGGGATATTCCCGCACGCCGAGCATAGTCACAGCGCGAATGCCGAGCACCAAAATAAACAGGCTCACCACAATTGCCAAGACCGGTCGTTTAATAAATAAATCAGTAAAGTTCATAATGGTATTGTAAATGCACTGCTACATCATAGAGCCGTTCGTCTCACACAGCACATCGCAAGCAAGTCCGCGCGCCCTTCGCGAAACGCGAAACCCTGCCAACGAACGCCCCGCGGTTTGCCCATCGAATACAGACGCCATAACGGTTTATTGTTCTTGTGGTTTCGGATTTTCCTCATTGAGCGGCTGAACTTTATTATCAATCACCACCGCACTGCCGTTTTTCAATTTATTCTGCCCGCTGGTGACCGCCATCTCGCCTTCCTGAAGTCCGTCCAAAATCGCGACCTGATCGCCGCGTTTATCTCCGGCGGTAACCAATTTCTGTTTCACAGTCAATGCCGGCTGGCCCTTCGGGTCTTTACTTTCTTCTATAACGAAAATGGTTTCGCCGTACGGATTATACGTCACCGCAGTCTGCGGCACAGTCAGATATGACTTGGGTTCTCCCGCGTTGATTTCCACCGCAACATACATCCCCGGCACTAATTCATGTTTCGCGTTGTCAATCAACGCCTCGACCAACACATTGCGCGATTCTGTTTCCACCCGCGGATTTATCGCCGTGATTTTGCCGGCAAATACCACGCCGGGATATGTTTCCGTAGTGATCACTGCTTCCTGACCGAGTTTGACCCGGCTCAAATCCTGTTGCGGAAAATAAAAATCCACAAATACCGAATCCAAAGACTGCAGGGTCACAATTTTCTCTCCGGGGTTCAAATATTGCCCCTGGTTAACTGTAGAAATGCCGAGGGTCCCGGCAAACGGCGCCACAATCGTTTTTTTCGCGATCAATGCCGCTTGCTGATCAACCTGAGCCTTGCGGCTCTTTAATTCCGCGGCATCCGCGTCAACCACCGCCTGACTAACCGCCTGGGCTGCCAATTGTTTTTTGTCGCGCTCATATACCGTAGCCGCCAATTCCGCGGCCGCTTCCAAGGCGCGCAATTGCGCGGTTTCCGTATCAGTGTTAAACCGCAATAATACCTGACCGGTTTTTACCTCATCGCCTGACTTAAACAGAATTTCCTGGACCAAGCCGGGAATTTCACTCGCAATATCAACCCCTGCCACCGCGCGCAAGGTCGCTACCGCCCTGATCGTCGGCTGCCAAGCCGCGGTAGTGACTTTTACAGAGGATACAACCACCGGAGGCATACCGCCGCTCATCTGTTTCATCATTTCCTTAAGCCCCGACATCATATGCAACCAATATGCTCCGACTATTATCCCGACGAAAATCAACATTATAACCATTCGCTTAAACATAGACCCGTCCTTTTTCTCCCTATCTCAATTTTCTTCTCCCCGCTCCTATCTCCTATCTCCTATCCCCGCTCTCCCCATCCATCCCCCGCCCAGCGCCTGAAACAAAGCCGCCGTATCCGTGAACCTTTGCGCCTGCGCCTGAATCACGCCGATCCGGGCTTGCTCAAATTGCCGCTGGGCGTCTAACAAAGCCAAATGACTTACCGCCCCGGCCTGAAATTGTTTTTGTGCCATATCCAGAGTTTCCTTGGCTGCCGCTATTGTGTCAAATTGCGTTTTAATTGCTGCCGCGTCCGCTTCCAAAGCCCGTAAAACATCGGCGACATTTTGAAACGCCAGCAAAATGGTCTGCCGATAAACCGCCGCCGCCTCGTCATATACCGCGTCCGCTTGACGGCGTTTGGCGCGCAGCTCACCGCCGTTAAACAGCGGCTGAAAAATCCCCGCCGTAATATTGCCGACCAGATTATTTTCTTTAAACAAATCCCCGGCCCGGTTCGCCTGCGGTCCATAACTCCCGGTCAAAGTGACCTGCGGATAAAAAGCCGCCTGGGCCGCGCCGATCTTGGCGCTGGCCGCGGCCAGCAATTCTTCCGCCGCGCGAATATCCGGCCTCTGCCGTGCCAAAGCCGAGGGCAAAGTCACGGGCAGCTCCGCGGGCAATTTGATATCCTCCATATGGAACACCGGCAAATCCGCTTCTTCTCCCGGCATTTTGCCGATCAGAACGCTGAGTTGGTGCCGCGTAAACGCCAACTCTTTTTCCAGGGGAGGGAATGCCGACCGCGTTTGCTCCATGCGGGTTTTTTGGCTCAAAACATCAAACCGCGAAACCCCGCCCGCGGTGAACTGCTGTTCCAACATTTTCAGCTGTTGTTCCTGCCCGTCCAAAATGGCATACCAGGCTTCCAACTGGGCGCGCAAGGCGACTTCTTTTCCCACCGCCGCGACAATATTCGAAGTCAAAGTCAAGGCCGCGGCTTCCATCTGAAATTGCTGATAATTGACCTTGGCCCGCAAGGATTCCAACTCTCGCCGCGCCCCGCCGAAAAAATCAAAAAAATAAGCAACATTTATCGAAGGATGCAGCAAATTAAAAATTGTGCCTTTACCGCCGGATTGACCAAACGCCGAGTTAGAAATTTTTTGCCGGCTCGCCGAAAAACCCGCATCAACGGCCGGATAAAACGCCGCCCCCGTATCCGCGTTATATTCTTCCCGCGCCTGACGCAAAGTGGCTTGCGCCGCGTCCAAAGTCGGACTGCCTGCCAGGGCCAAGCGGATCACCTTATCCAAGGGCGCGCATTGAAACACTTTCCACCACTCGGCGGGAATATCCCGGCCATAAACAAACCGCGGCGCCAAAGGCCCGGCGGTTTTTACTGAATCCGACGTCCACGGCGAGGTATACTGCTGAGTCGCAGGCGTAATCGGGGCCTGAAAATTCGGTCCTACCGTACAACCAGCCAGAAATAAAATAAATATAAATAACATATTAATGTCTTTACTGTCTAAGTTAAGCGTAAGGGCCGCCCGTTACTTCGGGCGGACATAAAGTCCGCCCCTACGTATGTCGCAAACACTCTTAACTGACGAAAGCTGCTGTCCGAATTAGACACATATACTTTAATATCATAACAAATCATTTAAGTTCCGCCTATAAAAACAGGCGCGAATTTCAGGTTAAGAAATCCGCGCCTGCGTCTTTTTTTGCCTGTCACTATTTATTTAAATATGCTTCTCCCCTTTGACCGCGCCGGCTTCCCATTTGCCCAAGCCGTCCATGACGTCTTTAAAGCAAAGCTTGGCCAACTCGTCAAAATTGCTTTCCAAAATCCGCTGAATCCGTCCCGGCTTGGAATAAAACTCGCGCATACCCCAGGCGCCTAAGCGGCCGAGATCTTCAATACTCAAATGCTCCGTCGGAACCACCGGGTGCAGAAAATCCCATTTGAGCATATCAATCTTTTTCGGATCAATCCAGCCGCGCTTGATCCCGTCCGTCCAGATCGGCGAACCCGGCGGCGGCGTGAGATAACCGACCCACATCACGTCCGGATCAACCTTGTCCGCGAATTCGAACCGGTTCTTGATTATCGCTTCCGTGTCATAATCAAACCCGATCATGATGTCCCCGACTATCGCGATATCATTCTTGCGCAAAATGTCGATGGTCTTATAAATCTGATCCACCGTGATGCCTTTATCCAATTTCCGCAATTCCTGATCGCTGGCGACTTCAATACCGAACACGGCCATGAACAAACCGGCTTGCTTCATTAAAGGAATATCTTTTTCCAAACGGATCCAATCACTGGCACAGCCTAAGCTGACCCACTTCATTTTCAAACCGCGCTTGATTTTCTCTTCGCAAAACTCGCGCACGCGTTTGCCATTAAGGTTAAAGTTATCCTCTTGAATAACAGCCACTTTGGTGCCGAATTTCTTTTCCAAAAGCTCCATTTCATCCACGACTTTAGCCGCGGACTTGCAGCGCCATACTTGAAAATTCTTTAAAGCGCGCGGATCATGCTCGCTCCATTCATAACAAAACGTGCAACCGTGCGAACAGCCGCGGGAAGTGACGATTTCCACGAACGGTTTCCAATACGTATGCCCGACATATTTATCCATCGGGAACAAGTCATACGCCGGGATCGGCAGAATATCCAGATTCTTGATCATCTCGCGCACCGGGCCTAAAACCACTTTCCCGTCTTTGCGCGACGATAACCCCGCGATCTTGCTGAAATCCGTCTGCTTCTTATTCATCGCGTCCATGAGCTCGTTAAAGGTAATCTCGCCTTCGCCCATGACGACAAAATCCACATACGAATGCTCTTCCAAAGTTTCTTTGCCAAAATACGAATACCAAAGCCCGCCGACCACAATCTTGACCGACGGCAGAATTTTTTTGATCGCCGCGGCCGAATCATTAAAATATTTCTGCACCGCAAACCCGCCGTAAGAATGCAGCACATCGCCCAATACCACCACCTCCGGCGCCTTTTGCTTCACGATCTCCAACATTTTATCAAACGGAATTTCCAAGGCCTTGCAGTCTAAGACTTCCGGCGTGATCGTTTTCTGCTCCCGGGCATAGGAAGCCCAGCTGGCATGCATCTGATTCGGCGCCACATGGTGACCATGCGTGGCCCAAGACCCCAATTTAGGCGTCACAAATAAAACTTTCATCATATTTCCTTTCGTAAAAAATGTTCGCGATTTTCGGGGATTATATAGAAAAATACCAAATTCCGCAAGGAGAATATCGAGGATGGCGAGTTGAACAACAGGTGGCCCTAAACTAATTCAATCTTCAGGGATTCATGGTGAGATCGTCCAAAATCTTTTGAAAATGCGGTTTAATTTTGGGAAGGTCATGTTTGATCGTTTTCCAAACGACGCGGGATTGAATGCCAAAATATTCATGAATGAGCTTATTTCTCATCCCCGCCATTTCTTTCCAGGGAATTTCAGGAAATCGGTTGCGAACACCGGCAGGAATTTTACCAACGGCTTCTCCCATGATTTCAAAAGCCCTTACGACGGCATAACTGGTCTTTGGATCTTTTTCAAAAGCCTCAAAGGTCATCCCTTTCACAAAAGTTTGAGCTTTATCAATAGAATCCAGGACATCAACAATGTAATCTTGATAAGCCCTGATCATACGTATTCAACCTCACGCATGACATTTTTCGCGATGGTGGACTTTAAAGCCCCTTTCATAACCAAATCCACTTTTTTCTTCAGGACATCGCTTAAATGATTTTCGATTTTCATATAGTCAAAAAGCCCGGGAGTGGCTGAAAACGAGACCAAAATATCAATATCACTCTTCCGTTTCTGCTCCCCCCGAACATAGGAACCGAAAATGCCGAGACGTTTAATATTGAACTCTTGACAAAGTTTACACTTATGTTCTTTCAGTGTCTGTTTTATTTTTTCAAGTTCACTCATGCTTAAAGTATAACGCAAAAACAAAAGAAAGACTATCAAGATTTTCTTGTTGGGTGCGTCCTATGCAACCCCGGTTTTAAGGCGCCAAATTGGCGCCTTAAAAAATCAGATTTCATATAAATAATTAGTGACAGGCGCCTCCACACCACCTCCGCACTTCCCGTAAGTACCATTTTTGACAAAAAATGATGCCTGTCACTAATTATTATGATATTCTTGTGCCGATGATTCGGAATTTATCCAAAAAACTGTTTAAACTCAAAGATCTTGGTCTCATTCTGGCGGAATCTGAAAACTCGGGCCAGAAACTGAAAAAAGTTTTGGGGCCGTTTGATCTGATTCTTTTGGGAATCGGCGTGATTATCGGCGCGGGGATTTTCGCGACGGTGGGGACTGCAGCGGCCGGCGATGCCTTGCGGCCGGGCGCCGGTCCGGCGCTCATTTTATCCTTCGCGATCACGGCGGTGGCGTGTTGTTTCGCGGCCTTGTGTTACGCGGAATTTGCCTCCCTGGTGCCGATTTCCGGCAGCGCTTACACTTATTCTTACGCGACTTTCGGCGAATTGGTGGCCTGGATCATCGGTTGGGACTTGATCCTGGAATATTGCGTCGGCAGTATAGCGGTGTCCATCAGCTGGGCGAGTTATTTCACCGGGCTATTGCACAGTTTTGGAGTCAACCTGCCCGATTGGTTGACCATTGATTACCGTTCCGCCTTCCATGGTTATGAAAAAGCAAATCAGCTGATTCAGTTGGGAATGGGCCATGGCATGACATTAGACCCGGGCTTAAAAAAGGCTTTCTGGGCAGTGCATGATGCCCCGCGATTATTCGGAATCCCATTCATTTGCAATTTACCGGCCAGCCTGATCGTGTTGTTCCTGACTGTTCTGTTGGTCCGCGGTATTAAGGAAAGCTCGCGGTTCAATATGGCCATTGTGACCATCAAACTGCTGGTGCTCGGATTTTTTATCGCGATCGGCGCGTTTTATGTCAAACCGGAAAACTGGATTCCCTTCGCGCCCAACGGATTCGCCGGAATCAAGGCCGGCGCGGCGATCGTGTTTTTCGCCTATATCGGGTTCGACTGCATCTCCACCGCCGCGGAAGAAACCCGTAATCCCAAACGCGATATGCCCATCGGCATCATTGGCTCTCTCTTGATCTGCACAGTGATTTATATTCTGGTGACTGCGGTTTTTACCGGCATCATCCCTTTTTCCACTTTGACGCAGTCCATGTCCACGGAAAAAGCCGCGCCTCTTACTTTGGCGCTTCGGCATATCCACTTAGGCTGGGCATCGATCATCGTCGCGTTTGGGTCAATCGCCGCGCAGATCGCGGTGCTCCTTGTCCTGCAAATGGGCCAGTCGCGGATCTTTTTTTCTATGGGCCGCGACGGGCTTTTGCCATCCATCTTCAGCCGCGTGCATAAAACCTTCAAGACCCCGCACGTCGCGACCATTTTTACCGGTTCCATCATCGCGCTCGTCGCCGCGTTCACCAACATCGACGAAATGATTGACCTGACCAATATCGGCACGCTCTTCGCGTTTGTATTGGTCTGCTGCGGCGTCATCATCCTGCGCGTCAAAGAACCGCATCATCACCGGGCGTTTCAAGTCCCGTTCAGCCCCGTCACTCCGCTCTTGGGCGCGGCCTCCTGCATTTTTCTCATGACCGGCCTGCCCGGCATCACTTGGCTGCGTTTTGTCGTCTGGCTCATCATCGGCCTGTTTGTTTATTTCCTCTACAGCATCAAACACAGCAAGATCAACCGCTAAACTGCGCGGCAGTTCCCGCCAAGATCGAATTGGCATTTTCCCGAGCGGCTTTGCGCGCAATTTCGATCTGTTTTTCCTGCGTCTCCTGCCCCATATCCATTGGCTGGGCGTTAATAAACGTGATGTCCTTGATTCCGACAAAACCAAAGGCGGCCCGCAAATACGGCTCTGCAAAATCAAACGGCCGCATCGCGCCGGAATAGTCGCCGCCGCGGCTGGTGATCACAGTCATTTTTTTATTCTTCACCAGGCCTTCGGGTCCCGCAGCGGTATAACGAAACAAATACTTTGGCTGCAGAATAACGTCGATGTAATGTTTCAATGTATAAGGAATGCTGAAATTCCACATCGGCGCGCTGATCAAATATACATCCGCGGATAAAAACTGCTCGATATAACGAATCACTTCGTCCCAGGATTTTTTCATTTCCCCTTGCAGCTCCCTGCCGCTTAAAAGCGCGTATTTACCGTTAACACGCTGCACGGTCAAAGACGGCAGCTGCGCCCCCGTCAGGTTTAGCTCGTCGATGATCCAACCCGGCGGCTGCGCCTGAAACGCTTTTAAAAATTCGGCTGACACTTTTAATGTCCGCGATTCATCCGCCCGCGGCGTGGCGATAATGTGCAGTAATTTTTTCATGACTCCTCCTCTTTAAACTCGCTCCAAAAAGAATGCCTTGCCCCGGATAATATTATATCCCAGGCAAGGCTAAAAAGTTCAAAAATCGCTTAACCGAAATTTAACCGCTTTATCGCGCCGGCGTTCGCAGATTTTTTTCCCAGATCATCATCCAGTACATCTGCGGGATGATCACGTTCATCAGCGCCCAAACAAAACCGCGTGGTCCGTCGCGATATCCCTTTTTTTTAACATAAAATTTCCAAAAACGTTTCAACGACCTGCCCAAGAGCTGGCCGCGGATTTCCCGCCAGGAAACCTGGGGATGCGCCGCCGCGTATTGTCCGGCAGTCACGCCCGAATAATATAAATTTTTAGCGAGAAATTCGCTGATATTTTCCGCCGGAAAATGTAAGACCGGAAAATCCAGCCGGCCCGTCTTCCCATCCACGGCCGGCGTTTCATGGACCGAACAACCCACGTATTCCATTTTGCCCTTCTGATACAACTTCAATTGGTATCCGGAAACCCCGCCCCAAAGCAAAGGCTCGCCGAGAAAATGATTCAGCCGCTGCAACTCAAAAGCGGCTTGGCCTCGCGGGTCGGCGATCATCCGGCGGATCGCTTCCACGGTGGGCGGGGGCACGATTTCATCGGCGTCCATCTGCAGGATCCACTCGGATTTCGCCTGCGCCGCGCCGGCATTGCGCTGACTGTCAAAATTTCCGTTGGACGGCTGGCTCAGCACCAACGCGCCGGCTTGCCGGGCGATCTGCGGCGTGCCGTCCGCGCTTTGGTCATCGACTACGACGATCTCGTCGGCCCAAGCATGCTTTTCCAAGAAATTTTTTATCCGCCCCGCTTCATTTTTGACAATCACCACGATGCTGACCGAGGCCATACCGCCCCCTTCGCGCTTAAGAACCGCTCTTGAGTTTGTAAATATAGGATAAAGACGTCGTTTGCTCGATCCGGTAATCCCGGTCAATCACCTGGCGCACCGCTTCGTATTTCCTCCGGTTCGCCGGGTTGCCGAAATAGGTAATTTCAATTCCCTTGACCGGATTCCGGGGACAAACGATATAGCGCGGCTTTTGCCTAAGAAGCGCGCCGAGCAATTCCTCATGCCAGCCGTCTTTAAACCAGGAAAGAATTGCCGTCGGAAAACGGCTCAGAAAAGGCCGGTTAATCACAAAACTATTAAAAGCATTTTCCGGAAAAACAAAAACCGTTTCCCCGGGCAAAGTGTTGCGGCTGAAAAAATCCGCCAGCTGTTCATACTCTTCGGCCTGCGCTTGCGGCAGAACCACCCCTTCCCACCCGGGAATACGCGGCGGCTGACTCGGGACGTGATATAAAGGCGAAAATTTGGCCGGGTCTTTACCGGTTAAAAAATTAACCGCCATCTTATAACTGACAAACCGATGCTGGAATTTGGAAATAGCGAACCCGACGGAAGAAAAAACCAGGCCCGCGATCACTAACGGCGCTATCCAAGCCCGGGCAAAATTTTCTAGCAGCGCCGACGGCCGGACCAGAGCGGGTCCGCGGCGCGTTTCCCAGAGATAAAAACAACATCGCTCGATCAAAAAAAACATCAAAAGCTTGGCCGGCTGCAAAGCCATTTCAAACTGGGCATTCTCGATTTTCCGCCAGGCCGCGGCGTACATAATCAAGCCGTAAGCGGCGATCCCCGCCAAAGCTGTCATCTGGGTCGTTAACCGTTTTTGCCGATAGACATAAAATAGATACCCGATAAAAAACAAATAAGTATAAACCGGGGTAAAATGTTTAAAATGCCGGCTAAACGGCGTCAGCCCCCATAAAACTTCCCCGGCATTCGCGGGATAAACCAACTCCAATTTATCGTTAAACGTGTTGGTCATATTGGTGACCACCGCGAACTGCGAATCGATATACGGCGACCAAGCGCCGTTCGCCAGCAAATAAACCATATAACTGCCGGCAAACAACAAAAACCCGCCGGCACAAGCCGCAAGCGCCCGGAGCGCAGTTTTATTTTCCCCGGTTCGCGCTAAAAACAAAGCGGCAAACATCGCGGCAATCGCGCCCAGACTGCAAACCCCGACCTCAACACTCGTCAATAACCCGCAGGCCGCCAAACCGCCAGCGGCAAACATCCAGCGGGACTTGCCGCTCTGGCCATATTTGAGCAAACACCACAAACCAAAAATCCCGAAAGCATAACGGAACCCGCCCCAATTATTAAAATACACGCGCGGAAAAGTCCGGGCAATGATCACCAAGCCGGAGAGATAAAAAATCAGGCGCGAACGGAACAAAGATTTCCCGATGAGGATACAACCGAGCAAGGTGACTACTGTGCCGATATAAAAATAATAAGGAAGGATAAAAAAATGCCGGCCCAGGAGTTTCATGAAAAACGCCGGAATATATAATTCCAGCGGGCCGCGCAAATGAAAAAAATCACGGTACGGCACCCAGCCGCGGAAAATTGCGTCGATCCCCGGCGCGTATAACCCCAATTCAAACGGATTGATTTCCCCGATCAAGGTAAACGGCTGGTAGGTGATCAAAACCGTCAGCAAAGATAAAAGAAAAAGATCGTTGCCGGCCGGACGAAAAAAAACGCTGGTTTGCCAGCGCCGTAAAATTTCTCGCATCGCGATTTTTCCTTTCCGTTCATCAATGTCCAATTTGGACAGCAATATTTCCGTTCTCTATGCGCCGACGCGGTCTGAGACTGCGGCAGACAGCTTAGGCATTTTTAAAGCAGACGCAAATAAAATCACTCGCCTGACGAATCCGGCCGGCGGTGATTTGAAAATCCCGCGTCGTCATATTTTGATAAAAAATTTTTACCGGGTTAATTTTTTCCGGCAGAAAATTAAAAATGCCGATGCGCTTTAACCGGTGAAAAAACAGCTGCTTCAGCGTCGAATGCAAACCATACATCCGCGTGCCGGGAAAAACGCCGCCCAATAAATCGCTGAGTTCCGCATAACGGAATTCTTTGCGATGCGCCGCTTGTTTCTGATAAGTCAGCGGCGATTTCATCGCGTGGTCCAAATTCAAAGTTGAAATATAAGCCGCGCCCCCGGCTTTTAAAACCCGGCGGATTTCCGACAAATAGCGGGTCAATTGCTCTTCCGGGATATGCTCAATCACCTGAAAAGAACAAACCGCGTCAAAGGCATTGTCCCCAAACCCTAATGCCAGAGCGTCCATATGTTCAAACGTCAGATTCGCGGCCGGATATTTAAGCCGCGCCGCAGCCGGGACCTCTTCCCCGAAATCCACGCCAATCACTTGATCCGCGGTTTGCGCCAAATACGCCGCCCCATAACCGTCGCCGCAGCCGATTTCCAAAACGCGTTTGCCTTTGATCAATGGTTTAATAAAATCATACGGCGCCAAATGCTGCATATAAAATTTCCGGTCTATCGCTTCCGGAATAATCCCGCCGGTGATTTTTTGCATACCCTGGCCCCATTGGTTATTGCCGTTAGTCAGTGAAAGATCCGCCGCCCATTTTAGGATCAACCGCGCGGAATTAGAGGAATGTCCCGGGAATAAAAAAATAATTACCGTCACCGGAGAAATCTTCAACGCGGTTCAAACGATCGCCGGCCGCTTTCATGGCCTGATAACCCAGCCCCTTAAACAGTCCGAACAACTGTTGCGGGGACGCGCTGAATTTTTGCAAATGGCCCGGGTCGATCTCGCATAAGACCAAAGGATGAAAAGCGGACAAGGTTCCCATGCCGCCTTGAAATATCGAATATTCCGCGCCTTCCGTGTCGCATTTGATAAAATCGAGCCGGCGGATGCCGTGTTCCGCGCACAGCCCGTCTATGGTTTTCACCGGCACCGTTTCGCAGACCGCCGCGGGCGCCGGAGTATCGCTCAAATAAGACAAAGAATAACCAATACGGCCGTTAGGTTTGCGCGGTGAAACCAACACCATTTCCCGTTCAGATTGACCCAAGGCGCAATGGGCCAATACCACATTCCGCATCCCAAAAAGCCAGCGGATGGCCGAAACAACAAAAAAACTGAACGCCCCGGGTTCAACGCAAATCACTTTCCCCGCCGGCCCGACGCAGCGGGATAATGGATAAGCGTATCGTCCATAAGCCCCCCCGATATCTAAACACACATCGCCGGGTTTGAGCATTTTTTCCAAAAGCGCGATTTCCGGTTCGAATTTTTTGTGGCGCAGGTTGCGGCCGGCCGTCTTGATCACCATCGGGACCGCGGCAAAGACCAAACAAATTTTTTTCCAAAACACGCTCACCCGCTTCCCCCTTTTCTGGTCCGCCGCCTATTTCCGGCCCGCTTTAGCCGGGTTCTGCAAATTTAGCACTTGGCGTTTTAAGACCGCCAACTTTTTGCGCAGGGACGCGTTTTCTTTTTGCAGAACATCTAAATTTTCCTGGAATTGCTGCCGGTCTCCCGGTTCCGACGGCGCGATAGCCGCGTGTTTCCACCGGCTTTTAACCACAGCCAACACCGTTTGCAAGGAGGTCTTTTCCGAGATTAACTTCGCGTTGTCCGCGTCCAATTGATTGATCCGGCGGACCGGTTGCTCCGTGACCTCCGCCAATTCTTTTTCTAATTGTTTTTTCCGTCCGGTTAAATCCTCGTTTGCTTTTTGGGTTTGGTCTGCTTCCCGAACCATTTGATCGACCGCGCTCTTTTCCCTGGCGTATCCCGTCAAAGCCGCGTAAGGCCGGCTCGCCGTCTCATAACGGCGCTGGCCGGCTAAAACGGCTTTTTCCGATTCTTTCAGCTCATCCTCTATCCGTTGGTCTTCTTCGGCCCATCCTTTTTTTTGTTCTTGCTCCATTCTTTTCAACTCTTCCCGACGGTCGCTGACCATATTCTGCCGCTGGGCTATCAGATCCAACAAAACCTGTTGTTCTTTTTTCTTGGCGTCCCATTGGGATTGCAATTGATCCTCCTCTTTGGCGGCGCCGGACAAATCCGCGGCCAGCCGATCCGACGCTTGTTCCAGCTGTTGATATTCCTGTAAAGTCTGCTGCAATTGTTTTTCTTGCGTATTCACA
Source organism: Candidatus Omnitrophota bacterium (assembly GCA_015233495.1). Lineage (GTDB taxonomy): Bacteria > Omnitrophota > Gorgyraeia > Zapsychrales > Zapsychraceae > JADFXQ01. Next base: position 23,219 of record JADFXQ010000023.1, read on the forward strand.
TCTTGCGTCACTGAACCTTTACGGCTGCCGAATTCATTGACTGCCTTTTGCAAAACCGGGATCTGGCGTTTCATTTCCGCGATATCGCGGCGGAGCTCCGCGTTGCGGTCGCCGATTTGATTGACGCTCTCCCGAAGACTGCGGACACTGCGCTCATAGATATCGCGCGTGGATACCAGCCCGCCCTCGTTCATTTGGGCAAAAGCCGGCAAAACACCCAGCAGGGCCAGCGCGCCCAGCGCCGCGCTTCTGCCAACGACCCCAGAGATAAAAATGGATTTGCGCATAGCTTTTCTCTAAACGATTTGAGAAATCGTCATGATCGGCAAAAACAAAGCGATCACAATAAATCCAATCACCACACCCAGCACCGCGATAATCAGCGGCTCAATAATACTCGTTAACCCATCCACTGCCGCGTCTACCTGGTCGTCGTAAAATTCGGCGATCTTCGACAGCATTTTCTCCATCTGCCCGGATTTTTCGCCGATCGCGATCATCCGGGTGACCATCGGCGGAAAAACCGAGCTTTTCGACAACGGGGCAGCGATGCTCTCGCCTTCGCGCACAGAATTTTTCACGTCTTCCATCACGTCTTCCAAAACCCGGTTGCCAATGGTTTTGGACACAATGTCCAACGATTCGAGAATGGGAACCCCGCTCTGAATAAGGGTGGCCAAAGTCCGGCTGAACCGGCTTATTGCGACTTTACATAATAAAGGCCCGAAAATCGGAATCCGCAAAATAAAACCGTCAATCGCCCGGGCGCCTTTATCCGTAGTGTGCCATTTTTTTAAACCAAAAAAAACCGCGACCAGACCGATCACGATAAACAGGATGTAATGTTTTAAGCAATTGCTCATGTCGATCAACAACTGCGTCATCGCCGGCAATTTTTTTCCGAACGAAGCGTAAATCCCGGCAAAAGTCGGGACTACCTTGACCAAAAGCAGCACAGTAATCAACATCGCCATAGACACCACGACAATCGGATAAATCATGGCTGATTTGACTTTGCCCTGCAATTTTTGCGATTTTTCCATATAGGTAGACACCCGGTCTAACACCGCGCTCAATACGCCGCCGGTCTCGCCGACCTTGATCATGTTGATAAAGAGCGGAACAAATACACTGTTATGCTTGGCAAACGCCGCCGAAAGACTGTTGCCGTGCTGAATGTCCTCTCGGATCGTCCCGATCACTTTTTTGAACAAAGGATGGACGATCTGATCCTGCAAAGAATCCAAGGCTTGTAAAATAGGGATACCGGCGTCCACCATAGTGGACAATTGGCGGGAAAAAATCACAATTTCTTCCGGCTTGACCTTTTTGGCGGCAAAGGCTGAACCCGCCGCCTTGCCTTTGATTTCCTCGACGGAAATGATGGTCAATTTGCGTTTGCGCAAAGCGTCGATCGCCGCGGCCCGGTTTTCCACGGCTAACTGACCGTTTACCGGCCGGGCGTCTGCGTCTTTCGCAATATATTTAAAGGTCGGCATCTTCGCTGTCCCGGAAATAATACATTTCCAACGTACGGTAAATTTCGGTCGGCGTCGCGATAAAAGGCGCGAGGCGCAAATTCGTTGCTTTGCGGATTTCCCGCCGGGCGAAAAGATCCAGCGGATTAAGCATGACTAAACTCAATACATCCCCTACCCGGTCCAAAGGAATCACCTTATAACGCCAAGCCAGATCCAAGGAGATCAACTGGATCACCCGGGGATCAATCCGATATTGATCAACGGCGATATACGGCAAATGACACTGCACGGATAAGGCGATCACAATGTCTTTTTCCCGCGCGTGTCCTAAACTGACCAAAATATCGCCGAGAAATCCCCCCTCTTTTTTTTGGACCTGCAAAGCCTCCCGCAAATGCGGGCGAAGGATAACGCTGCGCTCCAGAAGGATATCTCCCAGCCGTTGGCTTTTCGGAATATATAAATCCGGCTCACAAATTTGCTTAACCACGGTCACCTCGCTCTTGTCGCGCGTCACGTCTCAACCGCTGATATTTTATCATCATTTTCCAAAATCCCAAGCGTGAAATCAGAAGAATCAGCCTTAATCCTTATTCTTATTGCTGTTTTTCATAAACCAGTCACTGCGCATTTCCAAATGGGTTTCGTTTTTCGGAGTGTCCGGCGGCGCTACCCGCACTTCGACACAAAA
>JADFXQ010000024.1 GCA_015233495.1 Candidatus Omnitrophota bacterium
ACGTGATCCTCATCGGCCAGCCGGAATTGTTGAATAACATCAACCTCGGCGTTAACCAGGACATCAAAAGCCGCGTCACGTATTCCACAATCACCAAACGGCTGAACCCCGACGACATGAAAGCCTTCATCCTCGGCGAGCTTGACCGCATCAAATTGGGACACAACACGTTTACCGAAGACGCCATCGACCTCATTGTCCGCTCCTCCGACGGCGTCTTAAGAAAAACCCGAAACCTGTGTTTGTCCTGCATGCTCGAATCCGTCAGACTGCGCACCAAAATCATTGGCCTCGAGACCGTCAACCGCGTCCTCATCCAACCTCACTGGCGAAAGGAGCAAGACCTCGGACAAATTTATTAACGATGTCCATCCGCCCCTTGGCATCGGTTTATGATGCCACGGGGCGGATGCGGCGTGCACTTGCTCTTTGACAATCATTGTATCCCTGAACCGCCATGCCTCGTCGGAAAAAAACGGCATGGATTGCGGCTCACGCCTGCCCAAATTGATCGTTACATACGATTACGTTGGCAAAAATTCTCTCCAAAATACAGCGAGATATCGGGAATGGCCTTTTTTGAAGGCCGTTTTTATACATGTTTAATTCGAGAACCAATATGATCAGAATTAAGACGGTAACACATACGTCTGTTCGACGAGTTTGCTCGACGGATATATGAGAGATTTTAGCTGGCCGTTTTTGTAGTAGTTGTAGGTAAGAGGATATAAATTAGACGATAATGAATAAATGGTGGATGCACTCAATTTCTAGTCATTGAGAAACATCGTTTATATTTTTTTCACTGTACGTACATTATTTATTTCTTTTATTGTTATCCGGATTATTAAAACCCCCACGACTATTGTCCTCGTGTTCAGCAATAATGCTATTTAGCACTGTTACAAAAAAGGCAATACCAAAAGAAATTAAAAAAGTTACTTTAAAAAGATATGAAGCCGCAACGGCTACAAATCCAGAAATTAATAAACCGATAAGAAAAAGTTTAAAATTCATTATTTTTTTCATAATTCCCTCCAATCACAAAAAATTCTCTCCAAACATAAGATTAACCCAAACCGTTTATTACTTTGATTTACATCCATAATTCGAACTGTTCATTAGACTCCCTAAGAATGCGTCCAAGCCTAATGCGTTTATATACAAATTTGTACGACCTGATGCTTGGATTATCGCATCTGCGGATCCTTTATACTTAGACAGCACTTGCTCAAATGAATAAATCCCAGTAGTTCTAAAAGGATTTAGACTAAACACAATCTTTAACTGATTTCGCAATTCTACCGCTTTCATTGCATTAGACAATGTAGGTGTCGTGCCATAAAATACTGAAGCAACCTTCGCCGTTCCCGAATAAGCTAAACGACCAGCTCCAAATGCAAATGAACTAACCACTCCCGCTGTATACAATCCACTGTTAGATTGGACAACGGCATCACTTCCCATAGATTGACGTATCCCTTTTGTTAAACCAAATGATAACGAATCACCCACACCAGCGGAAAAATTTGATGTGTCTTGTAAAAACTCTTCAGTGGAATATAAACCATAAGGGTCAACTAACATCGTCGGACGATTTCGTACATACCGATAAAGGTTAACATCATCCACCGTTCCAATCGGGTCACGCTGAAGGAAACGACCGATCGTAAGATCGTAGGCTCGAGCCCGGTAGTGGTAGAGGTTGGTCTCTGGATCGAATTCTCGTCCGGTGAACATGTACGGATTGGAAATGCTCGACGAGGATTGAAGAATATGAGACGAGTTGTAGATGTTGGTGTTGCCGTAGGAGGCGTAATCGTAACTTTCGGCTAGGTTGCCGTTGCCGTTGAGGATTTCGCTGGTGCTGCCTAGGCCGTCGCGGAAGTAATAATAGGTTGCGGTTGGTTGCGTAGTGCTCATGGTCAGGACTTCGTCTACGCCTGGACCGTGGACGTAATCGCGTAAGAGTTCGCCGGTGGCGTTGCGTTCTTCAATGATGTCATCGCCGTTATAAATGAAGTATGTCGTCGTGCCGTTGACTGTTTTGCTGAGCCGTCGACCAAAAGCATCAAAGGCATAAGTTGAAGCACTGGACGGCGAAGAAATCAAATGATTTTCTTCGTCGTAAGTAAATGTTTTCGCTCCGTCGGACGCCAGATTGCCGTTGGTGTCGTAACCGAACGTTGAACTGTTTACAGTCAAATATTGGTTGAGCGCATTCGATGTATAATTGACACCGTCGGCAGTCAGCCGGTTGCCCACGTTGTCATAATCAAACGCGTGGTTCTGCGCTCCGGTTACGGTTTTCAGCTCGTAAATGTTATTGTAAGAATAATTGATTGTCTCCGCCGGAAATGTCCCGCGCGTCACGTCCATCCGCGTGCGGTTGCCGACTTTGTCATGGGTTGGATACGCGTATGAGGAAATCTCCCCTCCCGTCGAGAATTGATTCGTCAACAGCAACAACTGATTCGCCGGATCGTAAAGATAATTTTGTTCCGTCGAAATTTGAGGATAAGCAACCGACGACAAACGATTCAATGGGTCATAATTATAATCCGCGATCGTGGTCCCTCCTGCTTTCACCAGATCCAGTCGGTTGTCATTATCATATGTCTGTTCGACGAGTTTGCTCGACGGATACGTGAGAGATTTTAGCTGGCCGTTTTTGTAGTAGTTGTAAGCAAGAGGATAGAGATTAGACGATAGAGAATAGATGGTGGTTGCAATGCGATTGAGATTGTCGTAGGTATTGTGAATTTGGACGGCGGCGTTATCCGCGGATTCAAGCCTTCCGCCCAAATCATAATCAAAAATTGCGTTTCGGCCGGGATTGGATGGATAACGTTTCGCGGTCAAGCGATTAAGCTCATCGTAATCATATTCTATTGTTTTCCCGTCGGGCACGCGGTGAATTTTCAGGTTGCCGTTTTTGTCAAACGTGTATTCATGATAACTCGCGTCCGCGTAAATCTCTTTAGCCTGCCGGTCGAATAAATCGTATTCATAATTCGTCGCGTGATTGTTGGCATCCGTGATTTTTTTCAGATTGGCGTTGGCATCATAATCGGTTTGCGTGACGCCCGGCGGATCATTAGCGTCGGTAGCCTTCAACAACTTGTCCCGCTCGTCGTATTCGTATGTCGTGGCATGATTCTCCGAGTCCACAACTGAGGCGAGGTTTTCATTGTTATCGTAATTGTACGTCGTAACTCGGGCCAAGGGATCGGTTGAGGTTTTCAGATGATTTAAAATATCATACGTCATTTGCGTGACCTGCCATTGTGTCGCGCCAGGATCCATTTGCCGCTCGACGCGAATGAGATTTCCGTTCGCGTCGTGAAAATACTTTGTCGCGAACCCCAACCCGGTCGTGACCTTATTCAGCCAGCCTAACGCGTTGTAATCATAATCCGTGGATTTATTTTCAGCGTCGGTCACAACATCCAAGTTGCCGTAAACGTCATAGGTCATGTGCGTCACCGCGTTGATTCCCGACGGATCTTGGACGATATCGGTTAAATATCCGGTATTCGGATCATACGCATATTGAACGACTTTCCCGTTGGCATCGATCTTTTGCGTGACCTGGCCATAAGCATTGTAAGTGAACTCCGTGACCGGCGTGCCCTTTATCACCGTCGGGGATGTGATTTTGACCACGTTGCCGGATGCCGCGTATTTCGGGTTACCCGACGGCAATTCATAATCGTAAAGAAAATTTGTGCTGCGGCCCAACGCATCCGTGATCGTTTTCATCTGGTTGAACCGCGGTTCATACGTCAGCGCTACGACAATGTCATTTATATCATCGTCAGCCAGCGTCATGTCGGTTTTTTTACGGATTTGTAATAGATTGCCCCGGCCGCGGTCATCGGGATTGGTTTTATCATAAACAAACTTGACCCCGTTGCCTTTCGGATATGTCACGGACGTTTTCATGGAATCCGCATTGTACGTGTAGCTCGTCGTGAACGACGCCGGGTCGCTCTGCCGCAGTGCGGCCGTGTGAATCGTTTCCGACAAGACATTGCCGTCCGGATTAAAGGAATATGTTGTGACATATCCTTTGCGGTCGGTCATAGTTGTCTGGTCCGCCACGCTGTAATCAAAATGAAAACTCGCTCCCCCTAAATTTTGCTCCATCACCCGGCCCGCGGAATCGTAAAAATTCTCGACGAAATACTGCAGTTTTGCGTCCTGCATCTTTTTGACTTTATGATTTTCATAGGTGAATGATTTTGCCACACCGTCGGGGAATTCGGCGGCGGCCGGCTTGGTGACGCTCAACAAGTCATGGGTATTCGGGTCATAGCTAAATCGTACTGTCCGGTCCTGATTGACAATACTCACGAGCAAGCCGTCAGTGTTATAGTTAAAATGAAGTTCACGCCCAGTCGTATCAGTGACTTCCAATAGACGATAATCAGACCCGATCTGGATTTTACCCGAGGAGGCCTGACTGAATGGGCTGAACCCATATATCGGTTGTTTTTGTAAATCATATGTCAGAGTGATTGTGTTGTTATTGCGGTCGCGGATGGACGCCAATTTCCCGTCGGGATCAAAATGATACGTCTCGCCGTGCGCCAAGGTGAGCGTCCATGAGCCATCTCCATTTTTATTCAGAGATTCAAACCGGCCGGCCGGCGGCGTATAAGACGAGCCGTTTAAAATGTACTGAGTTTTCTCACCGTTTCCGCCGACAATAACCACATTGCCGTTTCGCAGACTGTGCAGCCGCATGTAATAATTCAACATCCACCCGTAACCAAATGGGCCGTTGAATGTTGTCCCGCTTGAGTAAGCGTGCTGAAGGTCCACGTCGAGCTTGCGGCCCGGGATGTTGATGTCATTGCATTGATACGCGAACTGGCCGCTGTGCATATAAACCGGATCGCCCTGGCACATTTTATTATTTCCGTTTTTGTTAAGACTCTCCGGCGCTTTCGGATCGAATGACATGTCCTTCTCGCCCAGTTTTTGATGGCTTGTGTTGATGATGTCTCCGGTAACAGTTTCGCGCGTGCCGTCGGGATTAACGAACGTTGCAACGATATGCCAATTTTCATTGATCTGTGACTGAACAGCCGCGCTCCTTTGACCGGCGGTCAGGCAGCCGGCGTACCAATACAACTGGACCCTGCCGGAAGGCGCAGGAACGATCCAGTCTTGCGTTTTGCCCACCGCGTGGACAGATCCGGTCCAATACCCGACGGGGCTGGTCGGATCATTGTACGGGGCGCCGGGAAGCGAGTATTGTAAAAAAATGCTTCCTTCCGAGTTATATTTGTCAGATTGCAGCGGGTCGTCGGGAAAACATTGACCGCCAACGGTGACTTCGACTTCCATGGATGAAGCAATGGTTTTGGGATTAATCGTTTGCGCGGCGGCAAAACATGGGAACAGCAGTGCGAGGCCAATGAGGAGCGCGCATTGCCGGGTGATCATTTTAAAATGGTATTGGATATTTCGTCTTGGCATTTTTCTATCCATTAATACAAAATCCTGATATTCCCCACTCTCACGCTGACCGAACCTGAAGCGCCATTGGCTTCGACCCGTACACGGTAATCGCCTTGTTCCGCGATCGTGTTACCGTCGGAATTTTTCCCGTCCCAGTCCAGATGGTACGTCCCCGCAGACTTCGCCGCGTTCTCTTCCAGCGTACGGATGTTTGAATTGCCGTCGGGCGATAAAATCTTCACGGTCACATTGGCATTTCCACTGATGCTGTACGTTATCCGCGTGACTTCATTGTATAAAGGCCGGATGACATATGGATCCGTGGTTAAGTTTGGAATATCGAGTAACGTGTTTTTCTTAATGACAATGCAGTTTTCAGGAAGTTTTTCCGCTCTGGCATTGACCGTTACCGGGGTCGGGGAAACAACGATATTTCCAGCAGCGTCGCGGCCGTCCCAATCATCGACATTGCCGGTTGTATTTCGGGGTTGTTGGGTTATAAAGTTATTCGACAGATATGCCAACGAAACCAAGGCCGGGGATTCCAAATCATATCTCACTTCCAACCGCTCGCCTTTGACTGGTGAGAACGAACCGCTCGGCGTCAACGTCACATTGGAAACCCCAACATCCGTTCGCGCAAAATGATTTTGATCATAATGCCCTTCACTCCCTTCGGCATTATTCCCGTCGATGGTAAAGGCATAAACACCGGGCGGCAGGTCAGCGCCGGCCTCGTTTTTGCCGTTCCACTCCGCAGTGTTCGCCCCGGGCAATCGTCCCGGAGAATGGATTGTCTTGACGAGATTGGTATTTGAAAATGCCGCGGTGTCAAATTCATAAATCTTAAGCGTGATATCCGCGTTTTTATCGATCGTGTAATGAATTTGCGTTGACTCGGAGGTAGGGTCGAAAAATTGAGATGTCGCGAAAACGTTGGAGAAAATGATCACATGAGCTGGATCGTTTTGCAGGAAATCCCCGTAATCGACCAGCGCCAATGACGCGTTGTCTTTTTTGTCCCAAATCACAGCGTCGATGCCAGTGGGAATGTTTGTCCCCCACCAATTCTTTTGCGCGTTGATCGTGTATCCCGAGGCATTTGTCCCGTAACTGTCAGTGTAAATAGCGTATTGTGTGTTCCCGAAAATAGAATTGTTATTGATCGTCGGATGACATCCGGTGTAGATATTACATCCGGCGAAAATCCCGCGCACATTTTCGGTGATGGAATTGTTCGCAATATTTGGTCCGGTTCCTGGCTCAAAATAAATTCCATAATAATTATGCGAGAAAACGCTGTTTGTAATCTGCGCCGGGTTGGACGATGAAGAAGGGACATAAAGGCCGTTGGTGGAATACTCGACGACAACATGGTCGAAAACACTCGCGGCTTTTCTCACCGTAATATATTTCCAATCATTGGCGGCTGGCGCGGGTTTATTGGACGTAAAAACAATCGGACTTTGGGCTGTTCCCTGGGCGAGAATAACGCCTTGCCCGTCGATCAAATAGCTGCCGTTGAATTTTATAATCACACCCGGCTCAATGGTGAGTATCACACCGTTATTGACGGTGATATCGCCGGTAACGAGATATGGAGAGTGGCTGAGTGTCCACGTTGTATTGGACGATATGACTCCGCTGACTTCGGTGAAGGCGTTTAGAGTTGTCGCGCTTTTCTCGTCGGATTTGGGGCTTTCGCCGCCGGCATTGACTGCGCTGACCGCGAAATAATACGCGGTTCCGGCATCCAGACCCGTGACGGTGTATGTCGTCAAATTAACGACGTCGATAGGCGCTCCATAAACGCCGGGCGCTGTGCCGTAATAAATTCGGTACGACGTGGCCCCGCTGACGGCATCCCAATTCAACTCAACTTGATTCGCGCCGCCCAGCGCGGAATTCAACGTTGGCGTCGTCGGGGGCGGCGGCAATAATGTTGTGGCGTTTTTCTCGACCGATCGGGCGCCTTCGCCGCTCGCGTTATTCGCGGATACAACAAAATAATAAGTGGTCGCGGCATCCAAACCCGTGACCGTGTAAGTCTTGACGTTCCCCACGTTGACTGGGTGACCGTAAATTCCCGACGCTGTTCCATAATAAATGTTGTAAGACGTGGCCGTGCTGATAGCGCCCCAACTCACTTTGACTTGTTTATCTCCCGTAACGAGTGTGATCGTAGGCGCGCTGGGCGCGGTCAGGGCCGACAATTCGCCTGACTTTGGCCCTTCCCCGCCGGGATTCGCGCCAGATATCGCAAAATAATAGGTCTTGCCCGCGCTTAATCCGGTCAGTGTATACGTGGTCACATTGCCGGCAGTTTTCGGTGTTCCGTACGTTCCCGGCGCTGTTCCGTAGTAAATCTTATACGACGTGGCGTCGGTAATGCCTTCCCAATTCAATGTCACTTGTTTAATCCCGCCGGTCACGGAACTTAACGTCGGCGAGCCCGTCGGCGGATTGGGGAATGTCGTCACATTTTTTTCAGCGGTTTTTTTGCCTTCGCCTGAATCATTGACGGCGGACATGGTCACATAATAGACAGAGGCAGCGTCAAGGCCGGTGATGGTATAAGTTGTGCCGCTGACATTGACGGCTGGACCATAAATTCCCGAAGCTGTACCGTAATAAACATTGTAGGACGTCGCTGTAGTCACTGCGCCCCAACTGACTTTGATTTGCTTATTCCCTCCGACGAGACTGATAGACGGCGCGCTGGGCGCGGTCAAGGCCGACAGTTCGACTGACTTTGGTCCTTCCCCGCCGAGATTGGTTCCGGAAATCGCAAAATAATAAGTTTTCCCAGCGCTCAATCCCGTAATCGTATATGACGTGACATTGCCGGCATTCTTCGGCGTTCCATAAGTCCCGGGCGCTGTGCCGTAATAAATTTTGTACGATGTCGCGCCCGCGGTAGAGTTCCAGTTCAAAACGGCTTGACTGGTTCCGCCAGCCGCGCTATTAAATTCCGGCGCTGTCGGCGGGTTTGGATAAGTTACTGCGCTTTTCTCGACGGATTTTGGCCCTTCGCCCGAGGCATTATTCGCGGATAAAATAACATAATACGTTGTCGCCGCGTCTAACCCGGTCAGTATATAACTCGTGGCATCCGTCACATCGACGGGAGTGCCATAAACGCCAGCCGACGTTCCATAATAGACTCTGTACGCAGCCGCGCCAGTTACTGCCGTCCAACTGATTTTGATTTGTTTGTTCCCGGGAGTGAGGCTGAATGGCGGTGAGGCGGGGACGGTAAGCGCCGTAACCTCAGTCGATTTTTCTCCTTCTATACCGGCGTTCACCGCGGAGACGGCAATATAATAAATTTTACCAGCGCTTAACCCGGTCAATGTATACGACGTGACATTGCCGGCATTCCTTGGCGTGCCATAAATACCGGTCGCTGTCCCATAATAAATTTTATACGACGTCGCGCCCGCGACTGCGCCCCAATTCAAAACAACTTGCTTGTTTCCGCCGGTCGCACTGATCAGAACTGGAGCTAACGGCGCGTCAGCTTCGGCTGAAGAGATTGTCAGATTGATTTTTTGTATAGGGAATAATACGGTGGGCGAAAAAAGGAAAAGAAAACCGGCAAAGAAAAGACAGCATTTACAAAAACGTCGACTCAGTTTCATAAGGACCGGTGATTTGAGTGGCAATTTTTAGAGCGTTCGCTCGACAATTTTACCTTGAGAATAAAAGGTGTCTTGCCTGGCGTAATCAAGCATAACATATTTTTAGCAAAAAGCAAATTTATTGTTTTTATAACAAAATTAATTTTCGCCAGTAGTTCATAATAGATTTTCCAAAGATGTTTTAAAAGTGTCAACTACCACCGCCTCCGGCGGTGGTAGTTGACTTTACGGCGGGAATGGTAAGCCTAATTCTTCCGGCTCGTCGACATTTTTTTTGTCAATGTCGCCGGTGATAATCGTGGGTTTGATGAAGATGGCGATTTCGGTTTTGTTCACCGAATCGCTGTCACTCCGGAATGCCCTTCCCAATAACGGAATTTTCCCTAAAACAGGGACTGACTTTTCGGTGCGGCTTTTCTCGTCTTTGATCAGCCCGCCGAGAATGATGGTGACGCCGTCTTTGACCATGACTTTTGTTTCCGCTTCCGACGCTTCGACAATCGGGATCGTATTGTTGGTGCTGGTCGTGATGGAGTTGGCCGCCGTGCTCACTTCCGGCCGGATCTTCATCGTGATGAATCCATCGTTATGGATCGTGGGCGTGACATAAAGTTTGACGCCGACATCAATAAAATTTACGGTTTCGGAAGATGTGACCGGGCCGGAAGACGGGGTTGTCGTTGTCGTGCTGACGTAAGGCTCCGTCGATCCGACTAAAATTTTCGCTTCCTCGTTGTTTAACGCTGTTATGCGCGGGCTGGAAAGGATCTTTGTGGAGACCATGGAGTTCAATGCCTCAATAACGGCTTGAAAATCATCGTCGGATAAGGTGCCCACCGAGACCTTCCCTCGTTTGTCTGTATCGCTCAATACGGATAAACTCGTCTTAAAAGTTAATTTTTGGAATTTGTTGACCACCGCTTCCCAGTCGACGCCCATTTTATGTGCATCATCCAAAGTGATTTGGACAATTTTTGCTTGGATCAGCACTTCTTTATGCTGTATGTCAAAGGCGCGGATAAGATCCTGGACTTGTTTTAAAACTCTTGCCGTGTCCGTGACAATTATCCGGTTTGACCGATCATCGGATTTCATCATGCCTAACGACGGAGTTAATAACGGAGTGATCTCCGTCGATATATCTTTCGCTTTCGCATAACTCAAATCAAAAACCTGTGTCTGGGTCAAGACATCTAACCGCTTGATAATCGCGTCGATCTCCGGGAATTTGTCGGGCGAATCTATGATGACCAACGTGTTTGATTTTTCATCCGCCAAAACTTTTCCCGACGGGCTTTTGACTTGATTGAGAAGCGTTGAAATGCTGGTGGTGTTCCCGAAATGAAGTTCATAGATCCGCGTGGTGAACGGTTTCCCAAATTTTTGTCCGAACCGGTCTTCATATTCTTGCGAAGTCATGACCTTGATGATGTCCCCTTCTTCCACAAAAGCCCAGCTATACGCGTCGACAATGACCCGCAACGCGTCCAAGACCGTGATATTTTTTAAATAAATTGTGATCCGGCCTTTGACATTTTGCGACGCGGCAATATTCCGGTTCACTTTCTGAGAAATGATTTTTAGGACATCCGTGATCTCGATTTGATTAAAATCAAGGACGTCCATCAGAGGCGATGCGGCGGGTGAGACATCCTCCGTTCCGGACGACAAGGTGACCGGAGCATCCTCGGAAGCGGCGTTCTGGGTCCACCCGAGGAGAATCCCGGCGGAGATCACAATCAATGATGGGATGATTTTTAAAATTTTGTTGACCATAAAATATTCAAACGGTTATTTCACTTTTCTTTATATCATTTTACATAAAATTTATTCAGCATCGTCGAAAAAAATATTAAAGTTGTATCCCTTCCCTACCGGATGAGCTCCACATCCTGGTCCCCGTCACGAAACACGGCTCGGTTTTCTTGGATGTTTTTGAGCTCTGCGTCGCCCAGTTTTTGGCCAATTGACAAGATGATCGTCTGGTGACTTTGCAGGTCTTCAATGATCGCCGTCGGATTCTTGTCCAGGATAATCCCGCCGAGCCGGTATCTCGTAGAAAGGGCCGGCTTTGGTTGGGCCGGGGCCTGGTCTTCTTTTTTCTGCTCGGATGCGGCGGTAAAAATGTCTCTCGCTTGAATGACGTTTCGATAATCTGACTTGGTCGTTAGCCCGAGGACATCCGTTGGCTGGTTTTTTTTATCAGGCAGCTGATTTTGAAATGAAATATCAGCAAGTGACAATTGGGCATTTTTTCCGGTTTGATATTTCCCAATGAAAACCACAAATAAGCAAACAGCGACAACAGTTAAAAATCGATTCGCCAATGTCCAAAAATTCACAATATCCGCCGGCTTATCGGCCGATGTCAATTCAATGTTGGCTTTTGGGCCACCAGATCGACCCGGTGGAGATTTTTTCCGGATCAAATTCAAAAGCTTTTCTTCCGACGAGAGATTTGGCGACATTATAAATCCCAAGTTTTATCTTGTTGGATGACGTCGTTGATGATTTCCCCGGAAATAGAACGGCCTTCGTTCATGATTAATAATTCCAGCGCATTGTGACAAACCCGGGCGATCTGACGCGGATAACCTTTTGTATACTGATAAATTGTTTTGACGGCGTCGGAGGTAAACAAACTTGCCGGAGCGGTGTATCCGGCTTTCCTTAAACGGAACTCGATCATTTGGCCGGTCTCATATTCGTCAAAAGGTTTTAACATGTATTTCAGCGTTATCCGGTCGAGAAAATTTTTAATCGGCTCAATCTTCGGCATCAACTCCAACTGCGCGAAGATGATCAATTGAAGTAATTTTTGGTCGTTCGTCTCATAGTTCAATAAAGTCCTTAAAATTTCCAAATGTTCTTTTTTTAATTTTTGCCCTTCATCAATGACCAACACGACGGTTTTTTTCTCGTCGACGCATTTTTTAAAAAGGTATTTTTCAATAGCGTCACGGTAATCGATGGTGGACCGGAAAAACGGGGATATCCCGAAGATTTTTGTTAAGTGAGCGTAAAAAAGATTTTCTGATTTGAACGAGGGATCGAGGATGATATGAAAAATAAAATCGTCGCTGTCTCCTTCAAAAGCTTGGATCAATGTCCGGCAGAGAGTTGTCTTCCCCGTACCCACGTCGCCTAAAACCAAACTTAAACCGCGTTTTAACCGGACGGCTATTTCCAAATGGTTTAACGCCGAAATATGTTTGGCGGATTTGTAAAAAAACGCGGGGTCCGGATTGGTTGAAAAAGGCTCTTGCTCTAAACGCAGTGACGCTAAATAGTTCATATTTTCTTTTTGGAGAGGATAAAAATTTTTGATAGCGTTAAATTAATCCGCAATTCAGGCGCGTCCATCCCGGCTTGTTTGGCAACATCCAGTTCATCGACGGAGAAATAATACGGTTTTCCCTGCAAGGCATCGATAAATTCCATAAATTTGCCCAGGGTTGACGTGCATGTTAAAGTCACGGCAAACACGTTGAACCGGTCTTGTTGTTTTACTGGTTTTGGTTTGAGCTCGGAGATATGTAAATCAACGGCCGTTGCCGCTTTCTCAATCCCCGAGATGATCATTGATCCGGCTTCTTCGTCCGTACCCGTTTGCCGCAGAATGTCGCGATAATATTTTTCCTTGGCGTTAACCGTTTCGGCTTGTTGAATCATGCGGCGGTTTTTTTCCAGTGTCTTTCGGGCGTCCAATATTTGCCGGTCTAAATTTTTTGCATTATTCATGAAAGGTTTGATCGCGCCGTTTAAAACGAGATACGCCGAAGCAACCCCTAGGCATACAACAAAAATAATCTGTTCACGGTTGGATAGCGTACGCATGAATTTGTCAGGGCCTTTTCAGTTTCAATAAAATTTTAAAGTCGATGACGTCTTGATTATACATTCGGCGTTTCGTGGTAAATTGCAAAGAAACGTCCGCGAAATCCGGCGATGACACCAGACGCGTTTGGAACGAGTTGACGGACGTTCCCGACGGCGCGTATCCCCCGATGGTCGCGTCTCCCTCTCTGGTTACGTTCAACGAGTGGAAACTGATCTCCGGCGGCGTTGCCTGATATAATTTTAGCATCAAGTCAGGGATCAGAATCCTTTTGTTAAAGTATTCCTCAGCACCGTTGACTAAATTGATTTTTTCTTCGGCGTCCGAGGTGTTTTGATTCAGCGATGAAACGCGCGCCTTGATTTTCGTTAAAGCCACGGTTTTAAACACGGGATCTATCCCGGCGATAGCAACCGAAAGGGCCAGGGTCAATACAAAGAGACAGATAAATTGAACGATTTGTTTATGCTGCCGTCGGGCGTCTTTGAGATCACGGACGTGTTTCGCGATCAAATTGACCGGCGTTTTTGATTCCGAGAACCCGAGCCCGAGACACACGCTGAGCGACATCCCGGCGCAATCTTTGATTTGATTAACGATCGGCGTTCCTGACGAATAAACATTTTCCGCCGGAGAATAAAACTCCACGGGCAGGTTAAACCGTTTATTCAATGTTTCGGATATTTCCGGAATCAGATTGACCGACGAGACAACAATAATTTTCCCAACTTCTTCGCCAAAACGCTCTTTGCGATACAGCTTGATGCTGAGTTCAATTTGGTCAAACAGATCCGTGAAATCGTCGCTGCGTAAATCTTTGACCCCTTTATGAATGTTCCGGGAATACAGGAGACGAGAACGGTGAATAAAACAGATTTCCGAATGGACCAAATCAAAGTTTATCAAGAGAACGGGCGATTGCTCCTGAATGTTTTTTTGACTCATTTGAAAATGAAACCACTCTACAATGCCGAGGGAACTGGGGATAAATTTGGACGGCGCTTTTTTGGCGCGAAGGAAAATTTTGAAATATTTATCGCTGACATCGCGATGGACAATGTAAACGATGAGTTGCGTGTATCCGGCGTCTTCTTTTTCCAGAATTTCATAGCGGTAAATGAGATCGTCTAACACGTGGGGCATCATGCGACCGATTTGGATCGGCAGCATATTTTGGATTTCTTTGTCGTTTGTCGACGGGAGTCTTAACCGCTTGATCGATGCCAGCCGCCGCGGGAGCGCCAGGATAAAATTTTCAGGATTGATCGCGTGGGATTGGACCATTTGCAGAACGGCCGCTTCGATCTCGTCGTCGGCCTTCCCTTCGATGGGACAGGCGTCAAACGCAATGATCAAATGCTTCCCCTGGCTTTTTTTCGCCTGAAGGAATTTTATGTGCGTATCCGTGATCTCGATGACGGTGCGGATATTCGAAGCCATAGATGCCCGTTAATGAGCTGTCTCCTGCCAATACAATATGTTTGACGTCGGTTGATCGACGACAACCTCAATATTCGTTTCCACGCGACTGGCCGGCTCAACCGCGTGCACATCAAACCGGACGGCCCCTCCCCGGGTCGACCGATACGAGTTTATTGTCAAATAAATAGCGCGTTCCTTGGCATTCAACGGCATGTCGTTAAAATCCATTGTTTGATGGTCCTGGACGGTCTGTTCATTGATTTTTTCGCGATATTCTAAAATTTTGCTGATGAGTGAATCCGCGTCCGCGAGATCAGTGTTGGTTTGCGGACCAGTCACGGAACGGGCCAAGGCTTTCAGCACTTCTTCCGACGCTGTATTAAAATTGACGGTCAATCCGCCGTATTTAGGGAAAACCGTTATATAGGGTTTTAACGTTTGAAAAATTTTCTTTGTCATCCCTTTAACCAAAAATAATTCCTCGACCGAATCGTAGGGAAGATTTTTGCAATGGTAAGGCTTCGGTTGTTTCATATAAAAATCATCTTCCGCGCCCAAGCCTGGTTCCACGGTATCGTTTGCCCGGTCCTGCCAATCCATCATGGATAACGCGATGTCTAACGCGATATGATTGTCCACGCCCAAGATTATTAACAATTGCTCGAGAACATGATAATTGCTCAACGTCAAGCCATTGATATTGATCCGCCCGCTTTCATCTTGAAACCCTTGGCCATAAGTATCAGAGCCATTCTCGTCGGAAGAAACACGGTATCCCATTTGGAAATACCCGGTATCGATCGGAATTTTAGCCGCTTCTTCCGGTTGTTTCATTTGATTTTTTTCCGAAAAATTGATATACGGCAGTTTGTTTATCCCGTCCGGGAAATAATTTTTTATTTGGTCGAGAGCGTAAAATGTCCCGGCCCAAACATACTGTCTAGTTTTCATTTTAGCGACAGCGTATTTTGCAAAACTGATTTCTGTTTTAGCGCCTTGACCGACGATAAAAACGAAAATGCTGAGGATCGCCAAAACCCACAGGACAACAATGAGTACTATACCAGAGTTATTTGCCGGATATGAGCGCGGGATCATGAATTTTTGGTTAACGCGAAACGGCATCACTATTGGACCTGTTTTATCTGGATCGTCGTCGGGATTAAGGATATTTTTTCAAAATGAAAAGTCCGGGGTTCCTTGTCCAAATCAGAAACAATTTTCAAATCCATTTTAACGGCAAGCGGCAATTTGATATCCGTCCAGGTTTTCTTCCAGACGATTGCGCCGTCAGCGTTGATTTTATCGGCATAAAAAAACTGGATCCCGTTTTCAGGGATGTTTTGAAGAAGAATTTCTTTTTCGCCGTTCATCTTAAACCCGGCGGACATATAATCGATAAAATCCATTTCTTCCCGGATTAAACATAAGGCGGGCGGCCCTGTTTGTCTGGTCTCGGTCACGGTCGTGTTTTTTTGATAGTGTTCCCCGATGATGGTTTGTTTTATTTCGACCTTATCGGGCATGGAAAGATAATAACTCACCGTCTTAAGCCCGTTTGTCGACGGCATAATGAATGTCAATTGATCCATCGCGCCGGTAAAAGAAAAACGGTCTGGATATGAGTTGCTGAAATCATAAACCACCGCTCCTTCGATATCTTGCGAAAAAAGATCCATCACAATCTTTGTTTGCCGGAAAATATCTTTATGATTTTCAAACCGGGCGTTTAAATCAATGCCTGTCTTTAATGTCCCGTAAACGCACACAATGATCAGGGAAAAAATAGACAGCCCGAGCAGAATTTCGATCAAGGTAAAACCGTGCGCGTCATTAATGTTTCGAGATAAATCTCGACAAGAATTATTGCGCTTTATCATAATAAACCGATTGGCTGGTCATTTTATTTTTGGTGTCCCCCTGCTCCCACTCTATTCCCATGGTCAGGATTTGCAGTCCGGGCTTTTCGTCAAACGGCTGATGAGTTTGTGTTAACTGGACGGAATAATTGTGCAGGTTTCCTTCCACGGGATCATTTTTCTCGTCGGAAAATAATTTAGCAGACAATAAGAATTCCGACATTTTGTTGTCTAAAATGTCCGCCGCCTCAGTATAACTTTCAGCGCGTGAAAAAGCGCGGCTGGCTGTAGTCAATGATTGCAGGATGATGACAATACTCACCGAAAGAATGGAAACAGCGATCAAGGCTTCGACCAAAATGGTCCCTTGATTTTGCGGCAGAGGTTTATGCTGACTTTTTCTGTTTTTATTCATTTCGCGCCCCATTCCGAAGTTTTGATATTTCCGTACATCTCTTTTGTCGAAATCAGGATGCAATTCTTATCATCACAGACCGAAATCGCGGCTTTGCTCATCCGTCCATTAGGCTCAAAATAAACGGGCAAGCCTTTTGTCTCGACGCGGATTTCCGTCGGGAGCTGCACAATTCTGCCTAGCTCCCCCGTCATCCGGACATAGGCATTATCTTTTTTCTGCTCAACCCACAACGCGGAATGATCCCTATCAAAGGACATCCGCAAATCACAACCTTGAGACATCGCGCGGGTTTGGGCCCGTTTCATCAAGAATGTGACATCGGACGAAGCTTGTTTTAATAACAGTTGCCGGTGGAATTTGCTGAAATTCGGGATGGATAATCCGACGATGACGGAAAGAATAATGATGACGAATAAAATTTCGATTAAAGTAAAACCATTTATATTTTTTTCCGACATGGGATGCCAGAGTCTTATTTGATCAATTGATTCATTTGTAAGATGGGCAGCATGACCGCGATCACAATAAACCCGACGAAAACAATGACAATGGTTAAAACAGCCGGCCCTAAAATCGAGACCGCGGTTTTCATCATGTTTTCCGATTCGCGTTCGTAAACATCCGCGATTTTGTATAATCCTTTTTCAAACCGTCCGGATTCTTCGCCGATAGCGATCATATTGACCGCCATTTCTGGGAAAAAAGAAACTTTTTGTAAAGCGTTGCCCAAGGATGACCCGGCGGACACGTCCGCAGCCGCTTGGGCAAGTTCTTTTTTTAAAACGGTGTTGTCGACGGTATTTATCACTGTTTCTAACGCCGTTACAATAGGCACACCGCTCTCAATCAATGTCCCGAGTGTGCGGGCAAACCGGCCGACTTCAACCGTTTGAATGAACGGACCGATGATCCAAACGCGGATCAGCTGGGCGTCCATCCATGTTTTGCCGGTTGTTCCAGCCCATTGCCGAAAATATTTTATCCCGACGACAATCATCAGAATCATCGTCCACCAGAACTTCACAAAAAACCGGCTGACCTGTAACAAGACCGTTGTGATGAGCGGCAAGGATTGTTCGAAATCTTCGAACATTATCGTCAGTCGCGGGATGACGAATGATAACATGACAAAAATGGTTATAAAGCCGACCCCTAAAACAAAAGCGGGATAAGCCAAACTCGATTTGACTTTCCCGGCGATCTCATGCTCTTTTTCTAAATATCCGGCTAACCGGTCCAGGATCAGATTTAATTTCCCGCCGATTTCCCCTGCCCGGACCATGTTCACATAATAGGAAGAAAAAATATTTTCATGACGGGATAGACCTTGCGAAAAAGACACGCCGTTTTGGATATCTTCTTTTATTTGATCAATGACGGCCGTTAATTCTTTATTTTTGGTGCGATTCCCGACGAGCTGAATGGCGGTAAGCAACTGGACTCCGGAATCGAGCAGATCGCTCATTTGGCGGGTCAAGACAACAAGATCATATGGACTGATTTTTTTGCCGCGAGACGGTAGGATTTGTTTTTGCGGTGTCGGTTGTTTTGAAGATGTTGCCCTTGAGTTTTCTTTGAGAATAATCGGAGTTAACCCTTTTAAAACAATTTCATTCACGGCTTGATTGTAATTGTCCGCATCAATGACCCCGTCGACAACTCGATTCGGTCCCTCTTTCGCTTGATATCGAAATTGCGGCGACATGGTTATCCTGCCCCGTCTTTTGCCGTCACTCTTAAAATTTCGGACGGAGTTGTCAGTCCCGATTTAACTTTTTCCCAACCGGAATGAAGTAATGTTTTCATACCCCGCTCGATAGCGGCGTCACGGATCCGCTCGGCTGAAGCCCGGTCAATGATCAGTTTCCGGATGATGTCGTCGATGATGAGGAATTCATAGATCGCCTGCCTGCCCCAATAACCCGTATGACTGCATTTTTCGCAGCCCTTTCCTTCGAAAACAGTCACGGGATTCTCTTCCTGGGCATTGATCCCGTTAAACGCTTCCTTGCTCACCCGTTTACAGTGGGGACAGATCACACGGACAAGCCGCTGGGCGATAAAACATTCCACTGTGCTCGTGATGAGATACGGCTCAACGCCCATATCCAAAAGGCGGGCGACTCCGCCGGCCGCGTCATTGGTATGCAGGGTCGAAAAAACCAAATGCCCGGTGAGTGCGATCTGGACGGCGATTTCAGCTGTTTCCACGTCGCGGACTTCCCCGATCATCATGATGTCGGGATCATGGCGGAGCATGGACCGTAAACCTTTGGCAAAGGTTAACCCGACGGCTTGATTGATTTGAATCTGCGTAATGCCTTTTAATTGATATTCGATGGGGTCTTCGATCGTGACAATCTTCTGATCATCCGTATTGATTTTGGATAAGCACGAATACAGCGTCGTCGTTTTCCCGCTTCCGGTCGGACCGGTTAAAAAAACTATGCCATGCGGTTTTTTAATCAACCGGTCAATCATATCTTTCTCGTCGGGACGAAGGCCGAGTTCATCTAAAGAGTAAAGCTTCGCCGTGTTTAAAATACGCAAAACCAAACTCTCGCCAAACTGGGTCGGCAGGAAAGAAACTCTCAGATCCAGATCAATATTTTCCGCGCGGACTTTGAACCGGCCGTCCTGCGGCGTGCGGCGTTCCGCGATGTTTAAGTTGGATAAAACTTTGATCCGCGAGACAATCGCGTCTTTGAAATGCTTGATATCCTGCGGGACTTTGGCGTTATGCAAAACCCCGTCGATGCGGTACCGGATTTTTAATTCATCTTCATACGGCTCGACGTGGATGTCCGTGGCCCGGCTTTGATAGGCCTCCATTAAAATTTGATTCAGAAAACGGCTGATGGACGCTTCCGAGCCAAGATCATCTAACCGGCTGACCATTGTTTCCGGTTTGGCGATCGGCCGGCTTTCGCCCATCATTTTTTCAATGGTTTCCGCGCCGATCCCGTAATATTTTCGAATGGCCTCGATAATATCTTTTTCCGTCGATAAAACGAACTTGACAGGGCAGTCGGCCGCAGCTGAGATTTCGTCTAAGATTTGAACATTTAACGGATCGGCTGTTGCGATCGTGAGGTTGTTTTCGTCTTGGGAGACAGGAATGATTTGATAATGCAAGGCAAGCTTGGCGGAAATTTTCTGAATGGCTGGTCGGGGGACGGTGATATTTTTAAGATCGACAAACGGTACGCCGCATTGCTCGGCGAGAATAGGAAAAAATACTTTCTGCTCGTCGACAAACCCAAGCTCCAACAAAACAACCCCGAGCAATTGCCCGGTGGTTTTCTGCTTTGCTAAAGCAATATCCAACTGCTCTGGCGTAATGATTTTTTTACTAATGAGCAGCTGACCTAAATAATGATTGGGCGTGTTTGGCAGAGACCTGCTCCCTTTGGAGAACTACAATTTGTCTAAATTCTCCGACAACGTCTCCATAATTTTATCAAAAGACGGTTCCCCTTGATAATACAAAGCTGCTGTTTTTTGGTATTCCTGCTCGTAACGTTTTCGAATTTGCTTATCTTTTAATAAAAAGGCCTCTTGTTGAGCAATAGGAATTTGTTGATCGGCAGCGGGAAATCTTTTCTTTTTATGCCGGATGTATTCTTGCGTCCCGATAAAATCTTGAACTACCTGATTTTTCAGAAGGCAAGCGACATCGTAATAATGCCTTAAAAAGTTAGACGGCATTTTTCCCGTTTCTTGCTGGTTGCGAAACTTGGTCGCAATCGTTTGTAATTTTTCAACCAATGTATAACCCGGATGGTAACACAAAACGCTGCGCGCTTTGTTATCCTTAACTTTTAGTCCATTTTGCCGGGCAAACTCAAGCGCCCATGAACCAATATCCAAGGGGTTATTGGGTATCACTTCGTCGAATCCGACTTCCAGCAATACACCTTCTTTTATCCCTCCGGCAAGAGTGAAGGCTGTCTTGTAATAAATCCGGATGCCGCCGCTAAAATATTTTTCGTTGTCAAATTCCACATCGCGAACAATTCTTTCTATTCCGTCAATTTTGATTTTCTTCGCCAACCAATCATAATATTGCTTGCGGCTCGCACAATGATCAGGTTTTATATGATTGCGTCCTGTTTTTACATCCATGCCATCCGGCGGTTCTATGCGGATGTCGATATCCTCAGAAAATCGATGAATAATGCCATACCCTTTGGAGAGCGATGTGCCCCCTTTGAGCTCAAATTTAAATCCCCCTTGCTGCAGGCCATATAAAACATGCATGATCCAATAGTCTTTCTCGACCAAACCACGCTCGATTTTCTTTTCTCGTTCTACAGCCCGCAAGAGCTCTCTAAATTCTGGATGATTGTGAAGATAATCAACCATGCGCAAAATACTCCTGCCCCGCCGGTAGGCGGGTCTCGTGCATCCATTGATTAAACAAAGACTTCGTTCTTTCACCCGCATATGCATTAACCGCGCGTTTCATCTGCGGTCCCGGTACCGTCAATACTTTTTCTTTAGCACTTTGTAATACATTTTCCCGGTTTTCGGCTAATTCATTTAAATTGTTCAACAGATCAACAAGCAAAAACTCTTCGGAAAGTTCTTTAGGAAATTTATGTTTTAAGCGGAAATCAAACACCTTGCCCCCTAGCGCAAGCTGACCATGCCGTTTATGATTATAAACAACCCGCTTGTTGTACAGTTGCGTTGTCCCCACACCTAAAGAATTATAAAGATTGGGCGATGTCAAAAGGAAATCATCGCTTTTCAAGAAGGTTTGAACCAGTTTTTCATCTTCCGGTGGGATCTCGCCAAAAGAGGCCTTTGCGGGATAGTAATACACTCCCTGCGACATTTTTTGCAAAGTCCCGTCGTCAACCAGTTGTTTTAAATGCCGATCAACGGCAGTGGACCTATGCTCAAGATCCGCCCTGCGATAAACCTGACCTGGTTTAAGATATTTTTTAAATTCTTCCAGTGCATTCATCCCTTTCGCCTCACCATTCAAAGTATAAATGATCTTAGCTTAATTTGCAATAAATTTGATTTAAATTTCATGCAAAATTATGGAAAAAAATATATGCTTATGGATTATGCCTGCCCCAAATGGTCGTCACATACGATCCCGTTGGTAAAAATATTCTCCAAAATACAGTGAGATTTCGGGAATGGCCGTTTTTGAAGGCCGTTTTTATACATGTTTAATTCGAGAACCAATATGATCAGAATTAAGACGGTAACAAATATCCGACAACCCGTTTTCAAACGAAAACTTGACGCTGCTTCCCGCGCAGCAAGACATTTATGACACGTTAAAAGTGCATAGCAGCCAAGGCGGGTTTTGCCTCGTCATGGGCATGCCCGGCACGGGGAAAACTGTTATCAAAGAATTTTTAAAGAACAATGAATCCAAACAAACCCTGGTCGTGACGATCGCAAGAACACTGCACACTTACACCAACACGATCAAAATTCTCTGCCAGGCGTTTAACGTCGATTTTGCCGCGTGTCATTTTAAGTGCGAGAAAAAACTCATTGAAGAAGCTCATTCGCTCAAGCAGCAAGGCAAAAACATTGTCATCATCATCGACGAAGCGCATCTGATGGAGATCACGACCCTGCGCAAACTCAGGCTTCTCTTCGAGGATTTTCCGAAAAATCACAACGTGATCCTCATCGGCCAGCCGGAATTGTTGAATAACATCAACCTCGGCGTTAACCAGGACATCAAAAGCCGCGTCACGTATTCCACAATCACCAAACGGCTGAACCCCGACGACATGAAAGCCTTTATCCTCGGCGAGCTTGACCGCATCAAATTGGGACACAACACGTTTACCGAAGACGCCATCGACCTCATTGTCCGCTCCTCCGACGGCGTCTTAAGAAAAACCAGAAACCTGTGTTTATCCTGCATGCTCGAATCCGTCAGACTGCGCACCAAAATCATCGGCCTCGATACCGTCAACCGCGTCCTCATCCAGCCTCACTGGCGAAAGGAGCAAGACCTGGGACAAATTTATTAACGATGTCCATCCGCCCCTCGGCGTCTGAATATGATGTCAGGGGACGGATGCGGCGCGCACTTGCTCGTTGACAATCATTTTATTTCCGGACTGCCCTGTCCCGTCGGAAAAAACGGTATGGCTTGCGGATCACGCCCGCCTAAAATGGTCATCACATACGATCGCATTGGTAAAAATTTTCTCCAAAATACAGCGAGATGTCGGGAATGGCCGTTTTTGAAGGCCGTTTTTATACATGTTTAATTCGAGAACCAATATGATCAGAATTTGGGCGGTAACAGCAAGTGACGCCGGCGGCGCGCCGATATTAACGGTCGCTTGTGTGGAGTTATTGCCAACGCCCGCGTTGTCATACGCCGCGACGACAATAAAATAAAAAACATCATGTTGTCAAGTTGAGACTTGACCCCCTTTTTTACGCGTCGAAATTTTGCAAATTTTACCACATATTTTTAACGTAACTTCACCAAACTTAATAATTTGAATCGTTTTTTAAGACTGACTAGCTAAACTGTATCATTGGCTATCCAAAACACAACAGACAGGGTAGATTTTGCTAGATATGGATGATCAGGGTAATATTCAAGATGCAGATGTTGCCATTGAGGATGCTTTATCAATTCGTTAATATTATCACCCAATATTTTTAATTTATCCAAACTACCTTGTATTTGTAAATATTTATTATCCATAACAGAGAATTTAACAGTTTGATTCGTGTCATGATAAATTTGAATACTTTCGAGATAAGACGAAAAAGGAAAAAGAGCCCTCAGTTCAGAAGTTGGGCAGTGTAATGTCTGTTTGTTAGATGCAAGCGAATTAATGATCTTGAAAAGATCTGATTGGTTTGCTCTAATCTGTAGCTCATTTGTAGTTGGTTCAAAATCAATATGCATAATCAATTCTCCTTAAGGGATGTCCCCTGGTCGTATGGAATTTGGATCAATGGGGAGATGAATGTTACCCACGACTTTTCCTTCGATTTGTGTTTCCAGATTAAGATGGGGACCAATTTGCTGAATATGTTTGCTTGCCGGATTAATATCAAAACGCGCGATTCGAGTTATTTTCTGTCCTGCCTTATTTAGAGTCGTTCTGATAAATTGCCAAGCTCCATTCCCGGATTTAATCATTTGCCCTTTGCCCTGGACCATGCGTGATCCTAGTTCAATGGCTCGATCCATGGTTATGGCAGCACTTTTGGCAGCTTTATTGACAATTTCCTTGCCCCCACCTGAAAGAAAATTAAAACCCGCATCTGCCGTAACGGCCAAGATTCCAACTGATGCAATAGTTCGTAACCCGGCATCATTTAAAGACCCCGAGTTAGCCGCTTGCCAAAGTTTAGCGCTGTCTTGCATCGTGGATGTATCGGCGATAATGTTGCCGGCAATAGATGCGCCATTCCCTAATCCAGAAATCATCGACTGCACTAATTCGCTTTCCATAGCGACAGTGACATCAGTGCGCATCGGTAGTGTATCTATCGGCGGTTTATGCGCTGTAACTACTATTGTGCCTAAATCCATATACTCATTCCCCGTCGGGTCGATGTAGTTAATCGGGTTGTTTTTTACGTAACTGTAGCGGTTGAACGACTGCGAATCTGTTGGATTGCCAATGAGCGCGTCGGCCGTAAAGAATCTTCCGATGGTCGGATTATAATATCTTGCGCCGTAATAATAAAGGCCTGTTTCCTCGTCGTAGTATTGGCCGGTGTATCTCGGGCCGCTTGAGCCGGCCGGCGGGGTTGTTGGGAATTCGCCGTACGGCAGGTATTGGTTTTGCGTGAGCTGCGCCCCGCCTGTGTCCGTTTGCACATTGTCACTGCCCAGATGGTCGGCGTGATAATACGTTGTGACCCCGCTTTGGCGTTTGGCGATTCTCTGTCCGTC
>JADFXQ010000025.1 GCA_015233495.1 Candidatus Omnitrophota bacterium
TGATTTTTGTCCACAGAGCACGCGAACTTTTTAACAACGATTCCTTCGGCATCGATCTCGACAACACAGTTTACGCGATCGATTCCACGACCATCGATTTGTGCTTGGCTCTTTTTCCCTGGGCGCGTTTTCGAAAGAACAAAGGAGCTGTGAAACTTCACACTCTTCTGGACTTGCGCGGGAACATTCCGTCTTTCATCGATATTACCGACGGGAAAGTTCACGACGTCAACGTCCTGGACATCCTGATTTTCGAAGCCGGGTCTTTTTATATCATGGACCGCGGGTACATCGACTTCGAAAGACTTTACAAAATGCATCAGACGCTGGCATTTTTTGTGACACGCGCCAAGTCCAATATCAAATGCCGCAGACTGTATTCTCGATTCGTCGACAAAACAACAGGACTGCGCTGCGATCAAACGATCGTCCTGACGCAATCGTTCGAAGATTATCCGGAGCAGCTCCGTCTCGTAAAATTTTACGACGCGGAGAACGATCTACGGCTGACGTTCTTAACCAACAATTTTTCTCTCGACGCCCTGACCATCGCGCAACTTTACAAATGCCGCTGGAAAGTCGAACTGTTTTTCAAATGGATCAAACAGCATCTGCGAATCAAGGCATTCTTCGGCACATCCGAGAACGCCGTCAAGACTCAAGTCTGGATTGCCGTATCGATTTACGTGCTGATCGCGATCATCAAAAAACGTCTGGCTCTGGAACCGTCACTCTATACGATTCTACAAATTTTGAGCGTTAACATTTTTGAGAAAGAACCGATTCCTCGTCTATTGGCGATAAAAAAAAAGAACAACGACAACATTGAAAACGATAACCAGTTGAAACTATTCAATTAATGCCCGGACAGTAGTGATTCCGGATACAAAGATTTAAAAGTTTTTCAAATGTCATTTCAATTAGCTAATGAACTATTTGAAAAAACAAAAACTTTTCCACCAAAAGAACAATTCTCTTTAACTGACCAAATTCTTAGAATTTTTTTTTCTTTTTTCTAATTACTGCTTACTAAATACTGCTTTCTGAAATATAGGAGGTTTATGTCTCAATCGATTTTACTCACCGGCGCCGCGGGTTTTATTGGGTCCAAAACCGCTGAGATTCTGGTCAAAAAATACCACGTCGTCGGCATTGACAATTTGAACGATTACTATGACGTTATGCTCAAAGAATACCGTCTGGCGCGGTTGAAAAAGCTGCCTAATTTTTCATTTCAAAAAGCTGATATTGAAGATTTTTCCGGGCTCAAAAAAATATTTCAAAAATATCCATTTTCCGCGGTGGTGAACCTCGCGGCCCGGGCCGGCGTGCGCTACAGTTTGGTCAATCCCTGGGTCTACAATTCGACGAACGGCCAAGGCACGCTCAACCTCCTCGAGCTATGCAAAGACTTTAAAATCAAAAAATTCGTGCTCGCTTCAACCTCGTCGCTGTATGCCGGTCAAAAAATGCCGTTTAAAGAAGACCTTGCCGTGAACACGCCGATCTCGTATTACGCGGCAAGTAAAAAAGCGGCGGAAGTCGCCTGCTACACCTACCATTATCTTTTTGACATCGATGTCTCGATCGTCCGCTACTTCACGGTTTACGGACCGGCAGGGAGGCCGGACATGAGCATTTTCCGGTTCATCAAATGGATCGACGAAGAAAAAACGCTTGAGCTTTTCGGCGACGGCACGCAGAGCCGCGATTTCACTTACGTCGACGACATTGCCGACGGGACAGTCAAGGCCTTGAAAAAAGTCGGGTTTGAAGTCATCAACCTCGGCGGAAATAATCCGTATGATTTAAAACACGTGATCGGGCTCATTGAAAAATATTTGGGCAAAAAAGCCAAGATCAAACGGTTTGCTTTTCCGAAGACGGATGTCCGAGCGACCTGGGCGGACATTTCCAAGGCCAGAAAACTTTTGAACTGGGCGCCAAAGATTGGGCTGGAAAAAGGCATACGCTCGACGGTGGACTGGTATTTGGAAAATAAATCCTGGTTGAAGAATGTGAAATTGTGAAGTCAATGCATTGAGGCAAAAAAAATATGGAATTTATTTTTTGGTTTTTTCTGACAGCCATTATCTACTGCTATTTTGGTTATCCGGCCTTGCTTTGGTTGACCGCAAAAATTTTAAAGCGGCCGGTTAAAAAAGCGGCTTGCGAACCGTTTGTGTCGATCGTGGTCTCTGTCTGGAACGAAGCCGACGTGATTGAACGCAAACTCCGTAACTTGACCGCGCTCGATTACCCGCAAGACAAAATAGAAATTCTCATCGGCTCCGATGGGTCAACCGACAAAACAAACAAACTCATCCAAATTTTTATCGGTAATCCGCAGCTTTTTCTCGATTTTTCCCCCACCCCCCAAAAGACACAAGACACAAGACACAAGACACAAGTCACAAGTCAAAAGTCACAAGACACGAGTCAAGAGCCAAGGCCTGTCATCCATTTTTTTCCCTTTCCTCAGCGTCGGGGGAAGATGGCGGTGTTGAATGATTTGGTCGGCCAGGCGAAAGGGGAGATCATTTTTTTTACCGACGCCCGTCAAAACATCGCCTCGGACGCTTTGCGTCAATTGACCGCAAATTTCAGCGATCCGTCCGTCGGGTGTGTCAGCGGTGAGCTCATGCTGTCGAAAAAAGAAGGAGGGACGGCCAAAGGGATCAACCTTTACTGGAATTATGAAAAATTCATCCGGCGTTTAGAAAGTGATATTCATTCCATGCTCGGCGCGACTGGCGCGATTTACGCGATACGCCGCGACTTGTTCACGCCCATACCGGACGGGGTTGTCCTCGACGATATGTTCGTGCCGTTGAACATCGTTCAAAAACGCTGCCGCGCGATTTTCGACCCTGAGGCCCTGGCGTATGATGACGTCGCGGTCAGCGCCGCCGAAGAATCCCGACGGAAAACAAGGACTTTATTTGGCAATTTCCAGATTTTTAAATTGTTTGCCCGGCTTTTTAATCCGCTGTCTAGCCCGGTCGCCATCCAATTTTTTTCGCATAAATTTTTAAGGATCACCGCGCCGTTTTTTCTCATTTTTATTTTCTTAATCAACATCCTACTCATAAATGATATATTTTTCGTAATGATGTTTGTCTTACAAATCTCATTTTATGCGATGGCTGGTGCCGGGGCATTCCTGCGCTCTCCCCAAACCAAAACGGAGCAAATCATTTCCAAAATTTGTTACGGCCCGTATGTTTTTTGCTTGTTAAATTTTTCCGCGCTCCTCGGATTTTTACGCTTTTTTTCGAACGAACAAGACGTCAAATGGGAAAAGGCCCGCCAAGCCTAGTGCTCCGTCAGATAATTTTTTTAACTGACTCCGCGCTTCCGCACGATCCAGTTCTTTTTCTGGACAAACGGCGCTTTTATGTTATCTTTTAAACGTCTTAACCTTAACCGAAAATCCTATGTCGTTTAAAATAAAATTAATTGATCATCGAAACTTTTTATTCGCGTTTGTCCTTTTCATCGCCGCCTATATTCCCACATTCATCTGGATGTGGGACCGTTGGTTCGCCCACGATTCCTATTATAGCCACGGCATCCTTGTCCCATTCGTCACCCTATTCCTGATCTGGATGAAACGCGAGGAACTCGGCCGGACGGACAAAACCTGTTCCGCTTGGGGCCTGAATCTGATCGTGTTCGGGATCCTCGCGCATTTGTTCAGCTCGCTTTTCCGCATCTATTTCTCGTCGGGATTTTCCTTGTTGTTGGTCTTGGCCGGTCTCATTTTGCATTTTTACGGCGCCAAAATATTCCGCATCATCCTTTTTCCCGTTGTGTTTCTTGTTTTTATGGTGCCTTTGCCTTTGGTGACAATCACGACGATCAGCTTTAAACTCAAATTGATCGCCGCGCAGCTGGCGACCCTGTCCTTAAACCACCTGGGCGTGCCCGCGGTCCGCCAAGGCAGCATGATCTATATGCGGGACGCCTATGTTGTCGTCGAGGATGTGTGCAGCGGCCTGCGTTCGCTCATTTCTTTGACCGCGTTGAGCAGCGTGTTCGCGTATCTTATGAAAGGAAATTGGTGGAAGCGGGGCATGATTTTTTTGTCCGCCGTTCCCATCGCCATTATCACCAATGTCGCGCGGATCATGACTCTGTCCCTGATCAGCGAAATTTGGGGCAGTCAATATGCCACCGGTTTGATCCACGACATGACCGGGTTTATGGTCTTCGCTCTGGCTTTCATTTTACTTTGGTTTGTCGTCCAACTTTGGGAATAATTCCTGCGTCATGCATTTGAAACGAATATGAAAAATTCGCGTTCCCCCAAAATTGATGTGTTGATTTTCGGACTCTTGATCATCGCCGGCATCATTTCCTGGCGTTTTTATTTCCAGGCCTATATTCAGCAGGATTCCGTGAGCGTTCACGCGTTCCCGCGTACCGTCGGGAAATGGACATCGGAAGAGATCCCGATATCGGACAATGAATATGCCATCTTAGAAACCCGCAACGTTTTTATCCGTAAATACACTTCGCCGGAAAAAGAAGAGGTTTACCTGTATGTCGTCTATTCACAAAATAACCGCAAGATTTCGCATCCTCCGGAAATTTGTTACACGGGCGGAGGGGAGACGATTCTTTCGAAAAAAAATTTCTTAATCCCGGTTTCTGGGCCGGAAAAAAATCTTACAGTCAACGAACTCCACCTGGACCAGGGAACTGTTGAACAAATTTCCATCTACTGGTTTAAAGTCGGCAGTCAATTCACTTCGGATTATTTAAAACAGCAGTTCCTCCTCGCCTTGAATTCTTTAACCGGTAAACCGAGCAGCAGCGCTATGATCCGCGTCTCATCAGTGATTAACGGAAAAGACCTCACGACAACCGAAGACGTTGTGAAAAAATTTTCGCAACTGATCCTGCCTGAATTAAAAAAATACCTTCCTTAAATAAAATATTTTAAATTTAATAAGAATTACCTTTATTTGTTGATGAATATCAACACTGATGTCGTTAGTTTTCGACATTTTATTTGATTACTAAGAAAACGTTTTCGCGGTTTTTCTTAAATTTTTTATTTTTTTGATTTTTTATTTTATAACTTCAAGCCATTAAGCCACTTATAAAATCATCATATTTTTTTTACAAATTTTTAACACATGGCACAAGTATTGCTCTCTTTTCTATGTATCCGATTCATCGAAACAGGTGAAATAATATGTCAAAACAAATTTACATTCTCAAAACTTTTTCGTGGCTTATCCTAACAATGGCCATTGTTTGTGTTGCTTCAGCTTGGGCAACAGTGGCCTATATAACACCCCACGCAAATGATGGAACGTCGATCGTTGCTTCCCATGATATACAGACGGATCAACTTTCGCCTGCGTCCAAGGTCAAGGCTCCCGAACCAGCAACCATGGCGCTTTTTGGCGGCGGATTATTCAGCATGATTATCGGATTTGTCCGCCGGACATATGCCGCTTTAAAACGATTTTTAGACGTGGCCTTTTCCGCGTTCGGTTTAATTCTCATTTCTCCAATATTATTACTTATTACTCTTGCCGTTAAATTGACTTCACGCGGCCCGATCATTTATTCTCAAACCCGTGTTGGAAAAAACGGCGGGTTATTTGAAATGTATAAATTCAGAACAATGAACGTTGACGCTGAAAAAGGCACTGGCGCGGTTTGGGCCAAAAAAAATGATTCGCGCCTGACTCCCATTGGAAAATTTCTTCGTCATTCTCACCTTGATGAACTTCCTCAATTATGGAATGTCTTAAAAGGGGAAATGAGCATCATTGGTCCACGACCAGAACGCCCCGTATTCGTTGAAAAACTTCAAACACAAATTCCCGGCTATACTGGTCGCTTAGCCGTTAAGCCGGGGATCACTGGTCTGGCACAAGTCCGCCATCGATATGACGAGACGATTGAAGACGTAAAAATCAAAGTGAAGTACGATCTGATGTATATTAAGAAAATTTGTCTGTTGACTGATTTTCAAATCGCCTTACGCACATTTCGCGTCATGTTGACCGGCGAAGGCGCAAAATAATTTAATTCGTTCTTTGACACAATTGATACAAACGCATTAAATGCGTTTCAATTAGGTTGGCAAAAAAGAGAAATGATTTAACCGTAATTTATTTTAAATTGATTTGATCTGAAATTTTTACTTTTTTGACGGCATAGCAAACGTCACAAAATTTATTACGTTTGCTATTATGAAACACCACTCGTTTTCTTTTTCCTGACATCGTCATGATGTTTTAACATAGAAAATAAAAATAGAGAAGCATGTAGTCGAAAGAGGAGAGAATTATGAAAAAGTTGTTAATCGTCGCTCTTGCCATTCTTATGGTAGCGGCAACCGCGCCAGCTTTCGCGTTCAGCTTGGCCGGAGGGTACTTAGGACCCGTCAGCATGAAATTCACCGGTTTTACCAGATCGCTTGACAGCGACCCAAACACGGGCCTTACTGGTGAAACTTGGGGAATCGTCAGACTGACTGAAGTCGACAATCCATTTACGACAGCGAAACTTTGGGGTCAGGGTGATGCCAATGAACAGATTTACGCTTTAATTTATGGATTGCAAGATAACAAAATAATCGGATCGTCTCCGACGGTAGAAATCGATCAAATGGGCGGGCATTTCGTGATGTTCAGCTCAACCAATCCTCTTCATACCGCGGAATTCCTTCTGGACAATCCAAGCACTCGCAGAACAGGACTCGCTCAGTATGATTCAGTGACCAACATCCCTGGATCCACATTATTTTTATCAGGCGATTTTTCTCCTGGTATTGTGAATGGCGACACAATCACGACCATCCAACAAAATGTTGACTCAGCAACCACACCGGCCACTGGCACGGGTCATGGTTATGCCGATTTAACAGG
Source organism: Candidatus Omnitrophota bacterium (assembly GCA_015233495.1). Classification (GTDB taxonomy): domain Bacteria; phylum Omnitrophota; class Gorgyraeia; order Zapsychrales; family Zapsychraceae; genus JADFXQ01. Next base: position 6,894 of record JADFXQ010000025.1, read on the forward strand.
CGGGAGCCAATTCGGTTTCTTTAACACGAATTCCCTCACTGATCTCGCCGGCAACACGCATGATATGTTGTTCGAGTTCACAGTTAAGCCTAACGTTGGCGGGCAACCGCTTCCGGCGGGTTGGGATGCCTTTATCAATGATCCGGTCACAGCAAACGTTGTTCCGGAACCAGCATCCATGGTCCTTTTAAGCACAGGTTTAATCGGATTATTCGGTTTACGTCGTAAAATCGCGTAAAAATAAATAGGTACAGAAATAAATAGGGACAGACCCTATTTTTCGTCAAATTCGAAAAATAGGGTCTGTCCCTATTTATTTTATATGAAGGAATTTCCGTTCGTAGTCGAGCACCATGGAGTAAGGAAATTGCTGGTAAGGATAAATGATCAGAGGGAGGTCTGTTTCGCAATATTTAAAGAGCGCTTTGGCGAACCGCAGTTTTAATTCATCCGTAACTAAAATTCCGGGCAACAATTGAATTTCTAAAATTTGCTTTTCTTTATTGAGTCGAAAATATCCTGTTGTTTCCGACGCCACTTGAAAATCTTCATACAAACCCTGCTTAATTTCTTCCGGATAAATCCGGTTATTTCTTACTTCTAAGAACCGGTCGTTCCGTCCAGCCACCCAAACAAGCGGGAGTTTTAATTCCGGGACTAAATCCGCGTGACCGGTATTAATTAAAATTTTCTTCAATTTGTTATAGCCAATAACACTGCCGCGATCTTTTGAATTATACCGGATGAGCGGCACGAGCATGTGCGGGCTCAACATCGTAAAGACCAATTCCTTGTCTTTTTCCGTCGGGCCGATAGATTCGAGAAAAATACGGTGAGGATAATAATGAAAGAGGATGGGGCTGATCTTCTCATCCCCGCCGAACAGAAGTTTGCGGACGGCCGCGTCTTGCTGGGCTAAATGCCGGATACGCGCTGAATGAACGGATTCATGGAAAAGATTCAAGTCGAGTTCCGCGATCCCCATTGTGGCCCCCACAAACCGGCCTTGGGGATTATTTACATCCATGCCGATGAGATGGGCCATATAACAGCGGAAAGAATCAGAAAACCAGTCTTCCCCAAAAATGAGGCTGACGTTGATTTTTTTCCAGTCAATGCCTTCCTGAATACCATCCTCGACGATCTTTTTGATAAAATGCGGATCACTGACGATAATGGTCTGGTCAAACTTTGGCGAAAATTTTTTAATCAAGGCCAAAGCCATATCGGCGCGCACACTGGTTTCCGTGAGCCTCAGACTGGATGTCACTTTTACGCCCATGGGCACGCAATTGACGAGAAAAGTTTTCTTCCGGTCAATGCCAAAAGTGTATTCCAGCGCCGTATCAATGGACCGGGCCGTGTCGCGATAATTGCGCGGCGTGTTGATCCCAAAAGAAAACACGCCGGAAAACCCCGAACTGGACATGGCTGATTTCATGTCCTCCAGGCGCCCGCCGACGCAGAGGTCTTCGATCTCAAATTTTGGGAAGAGGCTGTTCTTATCAATCAGCGGGACTGTCTTTTTGAATTGCTCGATGTCGGTGATGGCCCGGTAATCGACGTGATGGTCTTGAAGAATTTTTTTGTAAGCCGGAACTTTTGTCGCCGCCCGACGGAAAGCCGGAAAAACGCCCTTGATCCCGAACTGCTCCAGACGCTCAGGGTCGACGGAGCATAACAGCTTGATCGTCTTAGCGCGTTCGTACCGCGCCAGAGTCTCTTTTAAGTATTTAATCATTTTGCTCTCAAAAGGCTTTCCAAATTTTTCGAAAAAATTTTTTCTTTGATGTCCAACGGGAGCGCTAAACTGTTGATGCAACAAACATAATCCTTCATCCGATGTGTCTTGCGCTCATACGGCATCGGAAAATCCGTTCCGAAAATGAGTTTATCCTCGCCCAAACGTTCGATCAATTTCATGGTCAGCAGTTCCTTGATTTCATAAGGGTAAGCCGCGGTATCCAGATAAACGTTCGGATTCTTCTCAACGACCATAAATGTCTCATTGTGCCAGAGCGTGCCCAGATGGGTCAAGATGATGTTCAATTTGGGAAACGCCACGGCCACCTCGTCGATGAGTAAGGGATTAGCCTGGGACAATTTGACCATATGCCCGAAGGGAGTCGAGCCGACGTGAAATACGACCGGGATGTTCAAGGCCGCCGCTGTTTCATAAATCGGCCAAACGGCATGGTCATTGGCATAAAAATCCTGCAGCGGCGGATGCAATTTAAGGCCGCGCAAACCTAAAACGTTTACGGCATGTTCCAAGACCTGCGGAGCGTTTTTGTCGCGCGGATCAACGGACGCGAATCCGATAAACTGATCTCGGTGCTGTTCACACATACGGCTGACAAATTCGTTTGACGCGTAAAGCAACGGCGCGTAACACGCAAAAAGCACGGATGTCGTTATCCCGGCTTCTTCCATCTGCTTGAGCACGGACTCCGGCGATATCAACGCCAAAGTCTCGTCGAGATTTTTAAACGAAGGGATGCTTTGCAGCAGCCCAAGATATTTTTCCTGGTCTGGCAAAACCTTGTCCAGTTCGATGAGATGCAAATGGGCGTTGATGATTTTCATAAAAAATCAAACCTCCTGCCTGGGGATCGTATTGTCAAACGGATTATAAAGACTAAACCGCGGCGCGAGGATCGGTTCGCCCCATTTTAACAAAATGCGCAATGTTTCTAAGGCCATTAAAACGGCCGTGAGCCAGACGATCGGCGCGAAAGAAGGGATCTGGCCTTTTTGGATCCGTTCGATCGCCAGGGGGGGATAAAATTTTTCCACACCGTCGATCTTTTTAAGGTTCGCCAGCATATAAATTTTCAGAGCCTTAAAGTCCTCGTCGGAAATATCCGCGATATCCTTGCCGAGCGTCGGCATATCATAGACTTCTTCCAGGCTGGGAGAGTCCGGCATAAAAACGCGCGAATTGCCGTAAGGGATCGCCCAGCCTTCGACCAGCGGGATTCCCAATCGCTTCGCGGCCCGGCTGATGATCACACACGGTTTAGCGCTATCAATCGCGAGCACGGCAATTTTTGAATTATTTAAAATCTGATCGACGTTGCTTTGATCAATCACATTGTATTTTTCAATTTTGATTTCCGGATTGATTTTTTTCAGAAATTCTTCCGTCACGTCCGTTTTCCAACGTCCCAATGTGTCTTGAAATGAAAATATCTGCCGGTTAAGATTTGTCGGTTCGAATTTGTCATAGTCCACAATTTTAAGACCGCCGATACCGGCGCGGGTAAAAATTTCAGCGATCACCCCGCCCAACCCGCCCAGCCCGAATAAAGCGATGGTTGAACCTTTGAGAGATTCTTGCTGTGCTTCCGTTAAAATTCCGATATTGCGATCGATCATTTGATGATAAGACTCTGACCACATATTCCACCCCTTTTAAAAAATAGGGGCTGTCCCTATCTTTAACATTTTTAAAAAATAGGGACAGCCCCTATTTTTGTCTCTTTTAAATTTTGAGTGGGTTGCGTAGGTGATCCGGACGGCACGGGGATAGACCCGCGGGAGCCGTTCAAAAAAGTTAAGTGGTTTGCGAAGCAAACCATTCCGCAGCCGCCCGGCTTCATCTGTTATATTTAGAAAAGCCGGGCGAGCGAGGACTGTTTGAGCCCCGGGCCTGTCCCCGTGCCGTCCCTAACCGGAACAACCCACTCAAAATTTCAAGGAACCCTATTTTTTAAAAGTACCATTTCACCATCACATACTGCAGATGTTGAAAATCCCCAAACTCCGATCCGGCCTCGCCCCAAAACAGTTGCGCTCCGACGGAAATGTCCAAATTTTGTTTGACGTTGTATTTTAATTCCGGATTATAAACCACGCTTTTTTTATGCCAGTCGTAAATCACATACTGGTTGGCCTCAAGAAGGGCGGTGACTTTGTATTGGACCATTGCTCCGGTCAAGACTTTTTGCAAAGACAAGATCTGCCGATTGGCTTGCCACGACGAGAGAAGGGCGAATGGATGATTATCATCGGCGCCGCCGTTGTAAAATTGTTCGACCAGGGCGTATACTTTCGGCGAAAAATTATAGTCCAGCCCAAACGCGGCGCGCGGAAATACGCGCCCATTGTCCAAAGCCGTGTGCGTGATCTCGCCGCGGAACCCAGCCTTTCCTAAATACCCGTCGAACGAAGCGCCGAAAATTTTATCTTCATGGTCGAGCGCCGCGATCAAAGAGCAGTCATAGGTAAAAATCGTTTTATACAATTTCAAGCCAAACGCGTCTGTCTCGTCGTTCTTTCCCGGCGCGACAACCAGATTTGCGCCGGATAGCGGGGAGAAGGCGTAATTGAGATTGACCGCGTCGGTGCCGACGCGTTCATCGTTCTCAATGTCAGTCGCCGCGGGAGGATTGAAAATATCCAAGGGGCTAAAAAACCGCATCCGGCCCCAATCAATCGCCTGTTTCCCAACGACCGCCTGAAATTTGTCGGAGTAATATTTGAGAAAGAAACGGTGGACGGAGTGTTTCAAATACAAATGGCTATCATCGACGGAGACTTTATCCGCGTCAATCGCGGCGGCCTTCTGCTGAGTTTTTAAACGCACGGCATCAAAATCTCCGGTCGAGAAAAAATCATGGACGATCATTTCATTGTCCAGGGTGGCATAAAACTGCCAGGCAGGAGAGAGCGGTTTTTGAAATTCAAGGCGCAGGCGCTGCGTGTCCGCCGTGATATTCTCGTCGGAATAAAGGGACTGGCTGTGAAAAAAAATATTTTTGTAATACCCGCTGATCTGTAATTTTTTTTCGTCGGCAGCTGGGTCTGCCGCGGATGCGCCAGACGCGAACAAAAGAAATAAACAGGCCAGAAAAAAAATTTTTTCGTATGTTTTGGGTCGGGTCATGAACAACACCTCAATCATCTCATATTTCGGTTTGCGGCTCAATAAGTTTGCCGTCCCTGAGCCAGATCACCCGTCTGGCCTTTTGCATGACCAAGGGGTCATGCGTGGCAAACAGGAACGTTGTCTTTTTTTCCTGGTTCAACTCGTCCATGAGCGTTATGAGCGACAACGCGGTCTTCGAATCCAGGTTGGCTGTAGGCTCGTCGGCAATCACCAAATCCGGCTCTGCGGCCATGGCCCGCGCCACGGCCACACGCTGCTGCTGTCCGCCGCTCATTTCATTGGGGAACCGGTGGATGTAGTCGGCCAACCCGACGCGCTTTAGCATGGCCACGGCTTTTTCCCGGCGCTCGACGGGCTCAACGCTTTTCAGCAACATGATATATTCGACGTTTTCCAAAGCCGTCAACGTGTTGATCAAATTGTAAGCCTGAAAAACAAAACCGAGCACGTCGCGGCGGAACAACGATTGTTCGTCGGGCGGCAGGGCGGCGATGTCGCGTCCGTTATAAATCACGGCCCCGGCCGTCGGAAAATCCAAAGCTCCGAGGATGTGCAACAACGTGCTCTTGCCTGAGCCGGAAGGTCCGGCGATCGCCGTAAACTCGCCTGGGCCGATCCATAAATTGACGTCGGAAAGGGCCGGGGTCTCAATATTTTTTCCCGTCACATAAGTTTTGGAAACATTTTTCACTTCAATCAAAGGCATCATAGGCTCCGGATGGCATCGATCGGTTTTAATCGCGCCGCCAGCCAGGCTGGATAGATGGACACGATGATGCTCGTCGACAAAACAAGAAAAAGCGAGAAAACAACCTGGCTGAAATTCACCCGCGGGAAGATCAACGCGTCCATATAAAAAGTGTTCAACGCGGCGGTGAAAACCGTGAGGTCGATCCCGGCATGGTGAAAATACAATGACAGGGTCAGTCCCAAAATTAGACCGGCCAGACAGCCGATGAGTCCGAGGAACAGCGATTCCCAAGCGATCATGCTGATGATTTGCCCACGCTGAGTCCCCAGGCCGAGCAAAATCCCAAATTCGCGCGTGCGTTCTAAAACGCCCATGAGGACCGTGTTCAAAATGCCGATGGCCACGACGATCATGACGACAAACACGATGATCCAAATAAAACCTTCATCAAATTCAATCCATTGTTGCAAGACCGGAGAGACCGTTTGCCAGGGAAGGACCTCGAAGCTCGACGGCAATTGTTCACTGATCTGGAGGGCCGCGGGTTTCGCGTCTTTCACATTTTTGATCCGTACGGCTAATTCCGACGTGCGGCCGGCCATCGCGAATAAATTTTCCGCGGCGGCATGCGTGATCAGGACAACACCTTTATCGATTTCCTCAGCGCCAGTGTCCATCAATCCGCAAACCCGGTACGCGCCTGAGGCAATGCTGCCGTCCAGGGCCTGGGACATGACCACGATTTTATCGCCGAGAACAACGTTCAAATTTTTCGCCAGGGCCGCGCCGATCACGATGTCTTGATCAGTTGTCTCGCCGAGAAACTGGCCGGTTTTGATCCGCGCCGCCAGCCGGCTCAATTTTTTTTCTTCTGTTGGGTCAACGCCGATGACCTCGACTCCGGCGGACGCCTCAGTCGAACTGATCAATCCCACAGCCTTGATCCGCGGCGCGACCGCCACCACCGACGGCATATTCCTGATCTTGGCCAACAGCGCCGGGTAACCGGCCATATTGGTTTCCAATTTGGCTTGCTGCAAAAATCCTTTCTGGTGAATTTGGATGTGCCCGGTCACAAGCGAGGTGTAATTTTCCGTCATCTGGACATGGGCGCCTTCGACAAACGACCAAATAAAAATCAGGGCGCCGAGCCCAAACCCGACGGCGGAAATCGTGATGAGCGACCGCTTTTTATTGCGGACAATATTGCGCCAGGCGATTTTGATGAACGTGACCATAATGGCTATTGGATTTTTTTTAGGTTGGTCAAAGAAAAGACAGCGTCGTCGATGGGGATGTTGTATTGGACGTCGTCCATCAGTTCGATCGTGGTTTCCTGCCCGGGTTTGATCTGCGATGCCATGCGCCACGTCCGCGGGACCACGCGGTCCGAAACTTGACCGACGTTCGAATAATAAAGGACTTTGATCGGTTTGCCAGCCTCGTTAAAATATTCTTCCCGGACCGGGACATTGTCCTGTTTCCGCACGGACAACAAAATTTTCCCCCAGATCACGGCCGCGTTTGGTTTCGGCAAAAGCTCGACCTGTAAACACGTTTCACCGTCGAGGATCACCTCCCCGGCCAAGCGGTGGATATAATCATTCACGATGCTGCTTTCTTTGACCAGATCATCATTCGCGAATTCGCTGCCCATCCAGGGCTGGAGCATCATCGACGGCGGGATTTTGATGGTCTTCTCGACGTTCGGCAAATAATTCCACATTTCATTTTTGATCCGCAAGGTGCCGATGCCTGATTCTTTGGCCGGGGAGAGGATGCGGACCAACATTTTTTCCTTATTTTTTGAATAGACTTTCAATTCCAGACGGCGTTCCCAGGACGGTGTTTTCACGGTCATCCGGTAGGTGCCGGAACTGCTTTGGCCCTGCAATAAATCGTCGGAATATTTTACGATTTCCGTCGGGTCGGAGGACTGGGCGACGGCCAGGCTCGTCGATAAAATGATGAAATAAGTTAAGATTAATCCTTTTCGTCGCATCATTTGTATGATAACATAAGTCCATCATTGCGCCAGATGAAATTCGGTTTTCTTGTCCTATTTCCGTCGAAGACTCAATGAATCCTTGACCGCCCATGGCTGATAAAATCGAACCCTTCTTGTTCAAAAAAATTGATTTTACCGATAAGGCCATGATGGACCGGCTTTATCAATTACGCTTCCAAGTCTACGGGGAAGAGTGCGGGTTTATTAACCAAGCGGATTATCCCGACGGACGGGAGAGCGATGAATACGATTCCCAGTCCGTCCATTTCGCGGCCATGGACACATCCGGCGAAATGATCGGCACGGTCCGCTTGATCATGCCAGGACCCCGCGTCTTACCCATCCAGAAACACTGTCCGGATTTAAAAATCGGAAACGCCGCTTTGCCGCAAATCCAATTCGCGGAAATTTCCCGCCTCATTATCAGCCGACGACTCCGCCGTCGCCGCGACGATGGCCAGTTCTATGAATCCCAGGTGTCGGACTATATTTTTTCCGACGACGACGGGCAACAGTATATGCGCCGCGCCAAACCCATGGCCTTTGGCCTTTACCGCGAACTTTACCGGGAGAGCAAACGGATCGGCATCACCCACTGGTACACGCTCATGGAAAAAAGTTTGTGGTTGTTGTTGCGCATTCACGGGTTTTCATTCTCACCGATCGGGCCCGAAGTCGATGTCTACGGCCCGGTGCGGCCTTACATCGGAAAAATCGAACAGATGGAAGAAGAGGTCGCTAAAAAATTTCCTCAATTTTTCACCTACTTTTCTTCTGATGCCGAGTTGACGCAAGATCAAAATCGCCCGTTTAACTTTTAGTCATAACGCTCCCATTTTGAATTATGCAAACCGACATTTTCTCAGCGTTCAAAGAAACGTGCCGACTCCACCCGCAAAAAAAATCTTTGTTCTTTAAAACGACGACGCGATACACTTCGTTGACTTTCAACAATGTTTGGGAACATATGGTTTTTTTTCAAGCGCTTTTGCGCCCCTTTGCGGTCAAAAAAGGGGAGAGAGTCATCATCCTCCTCGACAATCAACCGGATTTTGTCTGGGCGTTTATGGCGCTCATGGCGGCGGGCGCGGTTGCCGTGCCGCTTGACGTGCAGTACTCGGCGGAAACCGTGGAAAAACTTTTCAAACATAGCGGCAGCCGGCTGATCATCAGCTCACGAAAATATATTGCCAAACTGGCGCCGTTTCTTCCCTACGACAAACAATTGCTGGTCGATGAAATTGATTTTTATCAATCAGGGACATCGACTCCGTCGTCCGACGTCAACGTCCAGGTCAACGCCGCTGATACGGCCGCTTTGTTCTACACCTCCGGCACAACCGACGTGCCGAAAGCGGTTGTCCTGACGCATGCCAATCTGTTGTCCAATGTCGAATCGATCCGCCAACTGAACCTCATTAAACAAAATGACATTTTTGTTTCCGTATTGCCGCTCCACCACACGTATGCCTTCACCACCACTTTTTTAACGCCGGTCGTCCTCGGCGTGAGCCTGACTTATCCGGCGAGCTTGTTGTCGTCGGACCTGATCGAATGTATGCGCGCCACCCGGGGCACGATCCTCGTCGGCGTGCCGCAGATGTTCAGTCTCATGCACCGGTCGGTCCAGGAAAAAATCAAAAAATTGCCGCTCGGCAAAAAAATATTCCTCGGTCTGTTTTCGCCGCTCTTCCGGTTGGTCCGTCGATCTGTCCATTTGAATTTAACCAAAAAATTATACGCAGCTTTGCACACAGCCATTGGGCCTGACCTCCGGCTGTTGGTTTCCGGCGGGGCCAGGCTTGCCCCAAAAATCACTTCCGATTTTTTTGATTGGGGTTTCACGCTCTTGGAAGGTTACGGGCTGACCGAGACATCGCCCGTCGTGAGTTTCACGACGCCGCGCCATATCAAATTCGGGTCCGTGGGCCGTCCCTTGCCTGATGTCACGGTCAAAATCCATGAGCCCGACGAGCAGGGGAGAGGCGAGGTCTTAGTCCGCGGCCCGAACGTCATGGTCGGGTATGACCAACTCGCCGCCGAGTCGAGCGAGGCGCTCGCCGGCGGCTGGTTCCACACCGGCGATATCGGATACCTTGACCCCGACGGATTTTTATTTTTGACCGGCCGAAAAAAAGAACTGATCATTTTACCCAACGGCGAAAACCTGAACCCGGAAGAAATCGAAGCGCATTACGCGGCCAACCCGTTTATCAAAGAGATCGCGGTCCTCACCCAGTCCCGGGAAAATTCCGGCGTCGGCGAGGAAAATCTGGTCGGCATTGTGGTGCCGGACGAAGAATATTTTAAATCACAAAAAATCACGGATATCCACGGGACAATCCGTTGGCATATGGAGACCCTGTCGACCGCTTTGCCGACGTACAAGCGCGTCAAAGGATTTGTCATCGGCCAGCAGGCCTTGCCGCGCACCCGTCTGGGGAAATTGCAACGTTTTCTGCTCGACGGGATTTACGCCAAGCAGAAAAAAGAAGGGGGCAACCCAGGACAATCCCCGTCGGTCCATCAGTCTTTTCCCGTCGGGACAATGGCCGAACGCGCCATGGCTTACCTGGAACAACGGTTAAAACGTCCGGTGAAATTGACGGACCATTTAGAACTTGATTTAGGGCTCGATTCGCTCAGCCGCATCGAAGTCCTTTTGGGGTTTCAGGAATCGCTCGGGCTCGAAATGTCCGACGACAAAGCCATGGAGTTTTTTTTATGTAACACCGTAAAGGAATTGTTGTCAAAGCTCGGGCCCGCGCCGGCCGATTATTCCGGAACGGTTGACGAAACAGCCATGGACTGGGACTTGTTTTTATCCCAAGACCCGGACGAAACTTTGAAAAAAAAGATCCACCTGGGCGGCTGGGCCTGGTGGGAAAAAATATTCAACATCATCGTGCTGTTGCTGTTCAAACTTCTTTTTAAATTATTTTTCTTTTTACGAGTGACCGGGAGAAAGCATATCCCGGCCAAGGGACCGTATTTGATCTGCGCGAACCACACCACGTTTCTCGACGGGCTTTTTATTGCCAGCGCCTTGCCGTGGCGGGTGATCTTTCATACCTATTTTCTCGGCGACAGCCGTTATTTTGAACACGCGGCCCTGCGCCCGTTTATCCGTGTCGCCCGGTTGATCCCGATCGAACAGACGTATCAATTGCTCGAAGCCTTGCGCGCCTGCGCCTTTGTGCTGCGGCATGACCAGATCGTCTGCTATTTCCCGGAAGGCCACCGCTCGCTCGACGAGAATATGGACGAATTTAAAAAAGGGGTGGGTGTTTTAATCAAAGAGCTGGGAGTGAGGGCCCTTCCGGTTTACATCGCCGGCGGATTAAAAATTTGGCCGCGGGGTCAAAAATGGCCGCGCCCCGGTCCAGTTGTGATCAACTTTGGCCCGGCCTGCAGTTTACCGGATCTGATCGACGGGAAAAGCCCTGCCGATTATGAAACCATTGCGGAAAATTTACGGCAAAAAGTCAGGGCTTTGAAATCACATAAAAGTTGACGCTTCTAGTCATTTTTTGATACCATGGGGGACATTCACTTTATCGATTTTAGATTAAGGAGAATCGAGCCGCTTCACTGAATATTTAAAAACCATATCATAGGCATCACCTAAGACTTTTATAACCAAGCGAGGAGTATGAAAACAAATCAAGACCAACGCATTTTTTCCGCCCTGAATCACGCCATAACCACCTTAGCCGGAAATCCCCCAATCCTTTTACCGTACATCACCCTGGCCTTTATCCAATTGTTCATTTTAGAAATCTTTTTCTTTTCCCCGCAATTTCCCTTAAGTTTTATTTTTGGCCCGATCGTGCGCAAACTTTGGGGCGAACAATTCCTGCATTATCCGGTCAATTTTATGCTGTTGCCCCGGATCTGGCAGGCCATTCAAACACCCTTTTATATTTTTGTCAGCAGTTTTTTCATCTGCTTGTCCTTGACCGCCCTGGTCGCGATCAATGAAGGCCAAACAGTCAAAAAGGAAGACCTTCGTAAAAAGGCGAGGGGCCTTTATATCCAAGTCCTTGCGGCAGCGTTTTGCGCGTTTCTCTTGCTCTTCTTGATCTTTCAACTTTTTGAACTCGTCCAGAACCGGGCGGTCCTCATCCGGGCGACCAGCGGCGTCACCTATCTCATCAAACGGATTGTTCTCGACGGCAGCGCCTACTGGGGATTGGCCATCAGCATCGTTGTCACGACCATATTCGCGTATATCATTCCCATCATCATTGCGGACAGCCGAAAATTTTTTCCGGCGTTCAAGGCTGGATTAAAAATGCTCGGCCGTTCCTTTTGGTTCACCTTTGGTCTGATTATTGTCGCTTATCTTTGTTATGTCCCGATCATTTTGTTGCGGCAGTTGAGCCTCGTTTACACCGCGATGCCGGATTTGACTTTGCTCACCTTGATCTTGAGCATCCTTGTCATGATCGCGATTGACGCGGTCGTTTACACGGCCTTAACGACCTTTTATCTCATGCAAAAGGAAAACCAATGAAGAAAACCCTGATCCTTTACATCGAAATTCTCGTCGGACTCGGCCTGGTATTGATGGTCTTTAATATCAACGGCGATTATGCCGCGGAAAAACAATTATGGCGGATCGACCGTGAATTCGCGACGATCGCCCAAGATCCGAAAGCCTCTCCCGACGCCGCGTATGACCGCGTGATCAAAAAATACGAGCATTTCATTAAGCGTTTCGCTCATTCCCGTCTGCAACCATTGGGCTACATCTTCCTCGGACGCGTCTACTCCACCCACCAGGATTACCGGCATGGCCGTTCAATCTTTGAAACCGCGATCGCTCGCAACAAAGACAAATCCACGATCTGCCTCATGGCCCTGTCCGAAATCGGCAAGACCTACGTGTTAGAGCAAAATTTTCCAAAGGTGCTGGAAACCTATGACCGGGTTTTTAAGAGCTACCCGCAAAGCGATATCGGGTGGCGGGTGCCGTTGTTAAAAGCGTCCATTTACTCGCTGCAAAAAAAAGAAGACCTGAAACAACAGACTTTGGCCGACGCTGTCGCGTACTATAAAAGCATGTCGCAAAAAAATAAAAAATCCCTCGTCGGATTTGTCGCTTTGCGTTTCCTCGCCGAAACCCAGATCATATTAAAACAATGGCAAGACGCCGAAGACACGTTCCGGACCATCCTCATCGAATATCCGGACCCGCAATATCTGACGCCCTCGTCAGCCGCCTGGATATTGAGGAGCGTCAATGTCATTGCCATCAACGAGCTTAAAAACCCGCAAGTGGCCATGGGGATATACCAGCAATTCATCCAAACTTATCCCCGCCATCGGTTGAATAAAACATTGTCTGTCCTGGTCGACACTTTAAAAAATCCGCCAAAAACAAAAACGGCCAAATGATTTTATGACAACGCTATCGCCATCGCTCCTTCAAGAATTAAAGCGCACGGCCCTGTTCGAACGGGTCAATGTCATTTGCGGGATCGTCAATTTCGCGACCGACTTCCGCGAACTGCTCGACCAGTCCTTGCATAAAACCGCCGAACTCTTTAGCGCGGAACGGGGGTCCATTTTCATCACCGACAAAACCGGGAAGAAATTGATCCTGTATTCCGCCGTGGGCATGCTGTCCGCGGAAACGGAAAAACTGGAAAAGCAGCTGGGAGAAGGGATCATCGGCAAAGTCGCGGTCTTAAAGGCGCCGATCGTGGTCAAAGACATTACGGCGGATGCCCGTTTCCGCGGCGTAACGACGAAACAACGCGGTTATAAAACACCGTCGTTTATCTGCGCCCCGCTTTTGCTGAAAGATCAACTCATCGGCGTCATCAATCTGGCGGACAAACGGTCCTGCGCCTCTTTCTCCGCCGATGAACTGCAATTGATGGATTTCCTCGCCGCCCAGATCGCGCTCAACTACCGCCGGATCGAACTTTATCAACAATTCAAAGACGCCCTGGCCGAGACGGAACAGTTAAAAAATAGACTCGGGCAAAGCGACCAAGAAACGTCTTCGCTTAAAAAACAAATTTTTGTCCAAGAAAAATTCGCGACCATCGGCAAACTGGCCGGCGGCATCGCCCATGAATTCAACAATCCGCTCGACGGAGTCATGCGCTATACGAACCTCTGCCTCAACCACGCCAATAACGACGACATCCTCCGTAATTATTTATTGGAGATCAAACACGGCCTCGACCGGATGATCGGGATCGTTCATAATCTCCTGGCCTGTTCGCGCAATGAATTTCCGCAACGAAAAGAAGTCGATTTCAAAGAGGCCTTGGCCTATTCCCTGAGCAGTTTGCAGACCGATATTTCCCACAAAAAGATTGCAGTCGATTTGCGTATCCATAATAATATTCCACCGATTCCGGACATGGGTTTAGAACGGATCCTCTCCAATCTCCTGCGCAATGCCGTCGACGCCATGGCCGAAAACGGCTGTCTCACCGTTAACGCTGAATACCGCGGCAAACATTTGTTTTTTTCGATCACGGACACGGGATGCGGCATTGGACCAGAGTTGATCGGCCGCATCTTTGAACCATTTTTCACGACCAAAGATATTTGCAAAGGGTGCGGACTCGGCCTCACGATCGTCGGAGAAATCGTAAAAAGTTATAACGGCAAGATCAATGTTGAAAGCCGGATCGGGCAGGGGACCACGTTCACCATCAATCTGCCGGTCAACGCCAGGACAGCCCAATATGTTACGAACTGAAAAACGCGAATTTCAAATCTTGATCGTCGACGATGAACCGTTGATCCGCGAATCCCTTTATGAGATCCTGCGGATCGAGGGCTACGGCGTCCAGATGACGGCCAACGCGGAAGAGGCCATGGCTTTTTTAAACAGCCACGAGGTGGACATCGTCATCACGGACTATAAACTTCCGACGACAACCGGCCTGGAACTGCTGGCGGACATCAAACGCGACTCCCCCAAGACCGAGGTCATCGTGATCACCGGATACGGGTCCATCGGGACAGCGGTCGAGGCCATGAAAAACGGCGCCTATGATTACATCACCAAGCCGATCGATGACAATGAATTCAAAATCATCATCAGCAAGATCGTCGAGAAACGCAAGATCATCGAGGAAAACGAAGAGCTCAAGCAAATCCTGGCGCGGGACCGCCGCACCTCTTACGGCGGGTTGATCGGGTCCCATGAAAAGATGCAAAACGTTTACCGGATCATCGATTCGGTCGCCAGCACCAACGCCACGATCTTGATCTCGGGCGAGAGCGGCACTGGGAAAGGCCTGCTGGCCCGCGCGATCCACGGGGCCGACCAATACCGCAAAGACAAGCCATTCGTGGAAATCAGTTGCGGCGCGTTGTCGGAAACGCTTTTGGAGAGCGAGTTGTTCGGCCATATCAAAGGCGCGTTTACCGGCGCCATCAAAGACAAAGAGGGGCGGTTTGAATTCGCGAAAGGGGGGACCGTTTTTCTCGACGAGATTGATGCCTTTTCGCCCAACCTCCAGGTGAAACTTTTGCGCGTTCTTCAAGATGGCGTCTTTGAACGGGTCGGAGACAACATCACCCGGAAAGCTGAAGCGCGGATCGTCGTTGCCACGAATCAACAATTGACGGAACTCGTCGAGCGGGGGAAATTCCGCGAAGACCCTTATTACCGCATCAACGTGATTTCCATCCACATACCGCCGTTGCGCGAACGGAAATCCGACATCGACGCGCTGGTCAGTTCATTTATTGCCCATTGCAATGCCGTCAACAAAAAACAAGTCACCGGCATTTCCGAAAAAGTCCGAGAGATGTTCCTCCAATACGACTGGCCGGGAAATATCCGCGAACTGGAAAATGCCGTCGAGGGCGCCCTGATCATGACCCGCGACGCGGTCATCAATGAATGGGACATCCCGAACCTTTCCAAATTCACCGCCCACCAGTCCCTGTCTAAAAAGCGGAGCGAATATCTGGCAACGACATTATTAAAAAAAGTGGTGGAAGAACCGGAAAAAGAACACATCCTCGCCGTGTTGGAAAAATGCGGTTGGAACCGGAGTCATGCCGCCGTCGCCTTGGGCGTCAACCGCACGACGCTCTACAATAAAATGAAAAAATATAACATCACGAAAGAAACGCATGCCTGAACTTTTTAAAAATCCCTGCTGGCAGATCCTGTATCATTTGCGCGACGTATTAAAAATTAATATCTGCGTCGTGGCGGTCGACGGTCAGATCATGGTCGCGCCGGACAAAGAACGCTGGGGCGGCCGGTTCCTGACAGACCCTCATCTGCGTTTTGACCCGCCGCTGGGCTTAGATTATTTCCGGATGTTCCGGCCTTATGGCCGATATCTCGAGACTGTCCGACGGTATGACCTGTCTTGTTTTGCGGCGCCGATCCATTGGGACACCATCACCGTGGGCCATATCATTCTCGGCCCGGTCATTTTGACTCAGCGTGTTGAGCCGGAGATTTATCGGCGCATGGCGGAAACCTCCGGCGCTGATTTGAATTTGCTGCTGCAGGAGATGAACACCATCCGCACGGTTTCCCATTTGATGATCAATTCCATCTTGGAGCTGATCGACTGTATCATGCAAAATAATATCCGTTTGATCCAACAGGCGGAACAGTTGATCGACGCTGATGAAAAAATTTTAGGGCAGATTTTAAAAATGATCGTCCAGATGACCGGCGCCGAATCCGGGTCTCTGATGCTGGCCGATCATAACGGGGAAGAGCTCACGGTCAAAGCGGCGACCGGATACGGTTACAGTTCGAACATCATCGGGCAAAAGACCAAGATTGGGGAAAGCTTGTCCGGATTTGTGGCGCGCGATAAAAAAACACTGACTTTGTCGCCGGGAAAAATCGATCATCGTGTTGCCCATTTTCTGAAAAGAAAAGAGATCAAACACGCCGTCATTGAGCCGATCATCAAAAACCAACAGATCCGCGGCGTGTTGAACCTCCACACTCGCAATATCAACAATCCCATCGAAAAAAATCTCGACCTGATCCACACCGCTTCGCATCTTTTAGCTTTTTAAAAGCCAAACGGATTTATGAGAATAATAAAAAAGGTTCCTTGAAATTTTGAGTGGGTTGTTCCGGTTAGGGCCGGCACGGGGGCAGGTCCGCGGCGAGTTGCGCAGCCGCCCCGGCTTCATCTGTTATATTTAGAAAAGCCGGGCGAGCGAGGACTGTTTGAGCCCCGGGCCTGTCCCCGTGCCGGCC
>JADFXQ010000026.1 GCA_015233495.1 Candidatus Omnitrophota bacterium
CCTATATGACCCCGGCAAAATGCTTCATATCGAGCCCGGAGCTCCTCAAAGATATCGGCTTTGATGATTAAAATTTTTTTCGCCCCCCCAGGGAATAGGGGGTAAGGATCTATGGTATCATTCCCACGATCCCCGGAAATAAATCGAGCATAAATCCTCAACGGATGATAAAATTTATTGTATGATTAATTCTTCTTCCCTTAATCCCCCTCGCAAAGATACTATACCGCCGGTTTATATAAGCGGGGAAGGCGCGAAAACAAAATCCGGCGTATCTGCGGTTGATGCTTTGTTGTCCTGCAGTCATTGTTGCACCCGTATTGAAGGGATCAGCGTTTCTTACGGGAATTATCAAGCGCTGGACAATGTTGATATTCATTTAAATTGCCGGGAATTGGTCGCAGTGATCGGTCCGAATGGTGCGGGGAAGACTACGCTTTTACGGGCGATTTTGGGTGAAATTCCGCATAAAGGGACTATGCGGTTTCAATTTCAGGGCAAGCCCAGCGTCAAACCGCGTATTGGTTATGTGCCGCAGAAATTGCACGTTGATGATGATGCGCCGATCAGTGTCCTTGATTTTATGACCATGGGATTGTACGGCAGTTCGGTTCGGCGGGGGAGTAATTTGCAATTGAAAGCGAAAATCAACAGCAGTTTGGGGCTGGTGTCTGCAGCGCATTTGGTGAGTAAACGGCTGTGCGAATTGTCCGGCGGCGAAATCCAGCGCGTTCTGCTGGCCCTCGCCTTGATTCCCACTCCGGACTTGCTTTTATTGGATGAGCCGGGTTCGGGAGTCGATGTCAATGGCTTGAAATTGTTTTATCAGATCGTCGGTAATTTGCGCAAAACCCATGACGTTTCTATACTTTTAGTCACGCATGACCTGATGGGCATTGGACAGCACGCTGACCGGATTGTTTTGCTGAACCGTTCGGTGCTGGCCCAGGGCGCGCCGCAAGTCATACTTACGGATGAGAAATTGATTCAGGTTTTTGGCCCGAGTTTATGGGGCGCGGCCGGACTGGCGATATCCGCGGCAGAACCGAACTTTGCTTTAGCCGCGGGGCCGGAGAAACGATTAAAAAAGGCCGGGCCATGATCGATATCTGGTATCTGCTTGTGCAAGCCGTGTGTCCTTGGGATTGGGCGCGTTACGCGTTTATGAAGAACGCGTTATTAGCGGTATTGATGATTGCTCCGGTTTTCGCCTTGCTGGGCACGCTGGTCGTCAACAACCGCATGGCCTTTTTTTCCGACGTGCTGGGACATTCCGCTTTAACCGGGGTGGCGATCGGCGTGGTTTTGGGGTTTGCGGATCCGTTTTGGCCGATGCTGATTTTCGCGGTATTGTTAGCGGCGGCTTTTAATTTTTTAAAGAAATTGACCAAGGCCGGCGCGGATACGATTCTCGGGGTTTTTCTTTCGTTTGTCACGGCTTTGGGGATTGTTTTATTGAGCCGGGGGGGAGGGTTCGCGAAATTCACGTCCTATTTAATCGGCGATATTCTGGCGGTGTCTGCGGCGGATACGGCATGGCTCGGGGTTTTATTTTTTATAGTTTGGGTTTACTGGTTTTTATTTAGCAGCCGCTTGGCGTTTAGCAGTGTCAGTCCGGTTTTGGCCCGCAGCCGGGGGGTGAATGTTTTTTATTTGGAGATGGGTTTTACCATGCTGATCGCGGTGGTTGTCGCGTCCAGCATTCGTCTCGTCGGTATTTTAATGATCAACGCCTTGTTGATTTTACCCGCGGCAGCTTCGCGTAACTTCGCACGCAATATGGCTGGTTACACGGCCGGCGCGGTTGTCATCAGTTTAATTTCCGGGATCGCCGGACTTATTGCTTCCTACTATTGGGCCACCGCTTCCGGCGCGACCATTGTGCTCTTCGCGGTAATGTTTTATGCGATCGCCGCTTTGCTAAGCGCAAAACGATAATATTATTCCGATCATTAGAGGAGGGAAGCATTATGTATCCGGTAAAGTCTTATGCCGCGGCGAGCGCGGCGAGCGATTTGGAGCCTTATGAATTTTCTCGACGTGATTTTAAGCCCCATGACGTTTTGATCGACATTCACTTTTGCGGGATTTGCCACTCGGACATTCATCAGGTCCGCAATGAGTGGGGGCATTCGATGTATCCGATGGTGCCTGGTCATGAAATTGTCGGATTGGTCGCGGCCCTTGGCAAGCAGGTCAAAGCGTATAAGATCGGCGACAAAGTGGGGGTGGGATGTTTGGTGGATTCCTGCCGAGAATGTCCGGAATGCAAAGAAGGGTATGAACAATTTTGCGTGCATCCGGTATTCACATATAACAGTTATGAAAAAGACGGCAAGACCTTGGCCCAGGGCGGTTATTCGACCCGCATTGTTGTCGACGAGAATTTTGTATTGCGTTTGCCGGCCGCCTTGCCCATGGACGCTACCGCGCCTTTATTGTGCGCCGGGATCACGACCTATTCGCCCCTGCGGCATTGGAAAACGGGCCCGGGCAAAAAAGTCGGGATCATGGGATTGGGCGGGCTGGGGCATATGGCGGTCAAGATCGCAAAAGCTATGGGCGCGGATGTCGCGGTAATCAGCCGGTCCCGGAATAAGGAAGCGGATGCTAAGCGTTTGGGGGCTGACCATTATTATGCGACTGCGGAACCGGGAACGTTTGAAAAATTGGCGAAGACATTTGATTTGATCATTTGCACAGTGTCAGTTGATTTGGATTGGAATCAGTATCTGCAACTGCTTAAGCGCGACGGGACCATGGTCTTGTTGGGTGTGCCGCCCAAAGCCTCGCCAGTGTCGGCTGGCAGTTTGATTTTTGGTCGGCATAGTCTCGTCGGTTCCCTGATCGGCGGCATCAAAGAAACTCAAGAGATGCTCGATTTTTGCGGCAAGCATGGTATTGTATCGGAGATCGAGCTGATTCCAATTCAGATGGCCCAGGAATCCTATGAGCGCGTGATCAAAGGCGATGTCAAGTTTAGGTTTGTCATAGACATGAAGTCGTTGAAATAGTGTAATTGTTTCAATTGTAGGGGCGCCCCACCAGTTGGGCACCGGTTGCCGTGTCGCGGTTTCCATTATTTGTGTCACCAAATTATTCATCGAATAAACAATCAAAGGAGTCAGGCCGTGGTTAAAGTGAACGAGTATTTCGAAGGGAAAGTCAAATCATTGGTCGTCGACGCACCGGACGGCCGTAAAACCGTGGGCGTCATGGAGCCGGGCGAGTATGAATTTGCGACCGAAACCAAGGAAATTATGACCGTGATCGTCGGGACGATTTCGGTCTTTTTTCCGGAAGATAATGATTGGGAAGATTTTGCCGCGGGCGCATCCTTTGATATCCCGGCGAAATCCAAATTGAGAGTCAAGGTCAGTGAGGATACAGCCTATCTTTGCTTATATGAATAACGGCAAGTTGGTGGATGATCAAAGAAAATCTCACCCTCTGGAACGAGGATATTGGTGTTGACCCATGACCCAGCGCCCGGCCGTCATTAAACACAAAGGCCCGTTTTTTGTTTATATGGTCCGTTGCAGCCGCGGCACCTTGTATACGGGCTACACCAATGATTTGGACAATCGTCTTAAACTGCATAATTCCGGACGCGGCGCGAAATATCTGCGGGGCAGGGCGCCGGTCCGGCTTGTCTATCTCAAGAAATATCGAATTTATCAATCCGCTCTGGCCGCCGAGCGGGAAATTAAAAAACTGACCCGGCCGCAAAAGGAGCAGTTGATTATGGGGACACATAGATCATGATCAATTATTCGTATTTTTTTATGTCTCTTTGAAGTTTTGAATGGGTAAGTAATGCTAAAAGAAATTTTTTCTGCCACGGGTTATTTTGGCCGTCTGCTTCGGTTTACGGCGAGCTTTCTTACGCGAACTTATAACGCGGAAAGCTCGCCGTAAAGCCTCGCAGACTTTTGGCCAAAAAACCCTTATTGTGGCGGAAAAAAATTTCTTTTAGCATTACTTACCCATTCAAAACTCGAAAGAACCTTTTTTATTTTATATTTTCGCGCATATAAAGAGGCTCGCTAAACAACAGGAGAAATGATGAATTTGAATATCATCAATTTGATTCTCATCCGGTTGATCGGAATCATTTTTATACCTCTGACCTTTTTTTGTTTATGGTTTGATCGGCCGGTTCCGTGGAGTTTATTGCCCACTGTCTTTATGGGTTTGATGATCATTTCCTGCGTAGCATTATGTTGTCTTAATAATTTAGGCCGGTTGATTTGGGCGATCATGACGATCATATGTGTTGGTTTGCAGGGCTGGGATATGTTTAATAATTGGAATAATCACGTGGTTTGGATCACCCTAAGAGATTTGCAGATCAAGAATGTCGTTGATGTTTTGGATTATCTGTGGGCGATTCTGGAGGAATCGTGGCTATTGCTGATCATTTGTGTTTATTTTTATATTCCATCCGTGGGAAAGAATTTCCGGAGTATTAAATAAAGTGAGATTCTCGGAGGTGATTTATGGATAAAGAAAAGGCGCTTGTGGTATTTCAGAGCAAGAAGATTCGAAGAATCTGGCTGTATGATGAATGGTGGTTTTCTGTTGTTGATGTTGTTGAAGCTCTGACGGATAGCCCAACTCCACGGCAGTATTGGGGGAAGATTAAGGACAGGGAGTTTAAGTCGCTTCAACTGTCCCCAATTTGGGTACAGTTGAAATTAGAGGCAGAAGACGGGAAATTAAGAATTACGGATTGTGCAAACACAAAAGCAATATTCAGGATTATTCAGTCAATTCCTTCAAAGAAGGCTGAGCCATTTAAACGCTGGTTGGCAGAAGTTGGTTATGACAGGGTTCAGGAGATTGATAATCCTGAGCTGGCGCAAAAGCGGATGAAAGAAATTTATAGAGCTAAGGGTTATTCTGATGATTGGATTGAGAAACGGGTCCGAGGTATTGCGGTCAGAGATGAATTGACGGACGAGTGGAAGAAAAGAGGCGTGTCGGAAGAAAAAGAATACGCCATTTTAACCGCGGAGATATCGAAGGCCACATTCGGAATGACGCCCAGCGAGTATAAGGAGTTTAAGGGGTTGGCGAAAGAAAATTTGCGCGACCATATGAATGACTTGGAGTTGATTTTTACCATGCTGGGAGAGAGGGTTTCAACGGAAATTACCAGACAGGAAGATGCTCAGGGGTATATCGAGGTTGAAGGGGCTGCTAAACGTGGCGGGAGAGTTGCCGGCAATGCCAGAAAGGAAGCGGAGCGCGAGTTAGGTCGTTCGGTTGCGACTAAAGAAAATTACCTTTTGGAGCCGGAGAAGAAAATGAAGTTGGAACGGAAGAAAAAGGGATGACCGATGAAAATGATGTCAAATAACGCTTCGTTTAAAGGAGAAGATCTCCAGCAAGATATTGACAAGCTTGTCGAGCTGGGCAAGAAAAAACGTGTTTTGACGTACGCTGAAGTCAATCAGGTTCTCTCCGAATCAATTGAATCAGTTGAAGACATCGTCAAAGTTTTTGAAATTTTGGATAGGAAAGGCATCAAAATCATCGAGTGGGACGAATTTGAAGACGTTGAAAAAGTTGAAAAAGAGTCCAGGGAAAAGGAAATCAGCTTGGATGAATCGGTAAGAAGACATCTCAAATTTTTAGAAGGGATCCCGTTGTTGTCGCGCGAAAAAGAAATCGAGCTGGCGAAATGGATTGAAGAAGCGGAGACAAGGTTTGCCGAATCGCTTTATGAAACAGCCTTTGCCAGGAAAGCGGCGTTGGAGGCGATCGGAAAAATTATTAAAGGAGAGGTTAATCCGGAAGACATTATTAAAGATAAATTTGTGCGCCGCTCTGGACTGATTGCGTATTTAAAAAAGATCAAGGTAGAAGTCGGACACGTCAGGGTCGGCTCGGGAAAATCCGGTGCACTTTTAGCAAAATTTAAATTTACCGCGAACTTTAACGAGCAGATTGTCGATCGGATTTTGGAGATAATTCATCGGATTGATCGATTGGAGCTGGTCATGCACGCGCAACCTAAACCGGACAATTTAAAAGAATTGAAAGCAGAATGGGCAGGCTTGGAAAAAATGCTCGGTGAGCCGATTCCCGAAGTCAAAATCTTATTGATGGACATCAAGACCCGACAATCGAAATTCAATAAGGTCAAAAAACTGTTGGTTTCGGCGAATTTGCGTCTGGTGGTTAGCGTTGCTAAAAAATACATTAATCGTGGCTTGTCGTTTTGGGATCTTATTCAGAATGGCAATATCGGTCTGATCAGTGCTGTAGAGAAATTCGAGTATCAGCGGGGATATAAATTTTCTGTCTATGCCATGTTGTGGATCCGTCAGTCGATTATTCGGTCGATCGCGGAATAGTCGTTCAACGTGCGTTCTTATGAATTACTGGTGGACATCCGATTATCATTTTTCGCACTTTAATATCATCCGCTTTGAAGAAATTAGCGCCGCGGTTGCCGCGTTTCAGAAGAAAGAAAAATAAAGGCCATGGCTTTACTGTAAGAGGAGGGATGTTTATGAAATATGACAAAAGGGCACCGGTCGTTAAATTTTGCACCGCGGTTTTTGGCTTTTTCTTTTTTGTCACGTGCAATGCCGCCGTGTCTGATAGCGCTGAACATCCTTGGCAGACCCGGATCAAAAAAGACGGGATCACGGTCAGCACCCGGAAGGTGGACGGCTCGCCGATCATTGAATATCAAGCCGATGTGATTGTTGACGCGTCTTTGGCTCAAGTGACGGCGCTCTTTGAAGACGATCTCAAAACGCCGCTGTGGTATTATCAATGTGTGAAAGCGGAGTCCGTGGAAAAAATTATCCCGGACAAAAAGATTTCTTACGTAGTTCTGCATTTGCCGTTTCCGGTTGCTGAACGGGATGCCGTGTTTCAGACGATCCGCTCGACCGACCCGGCGAGCGGGGTCGTGACTTACATCCAGACCGCACTCCCGACGCGGCTTCCCGAACATAAAGGGAAAATCCGCGTGCTGTATCTCAACTCCATATGGCGGTTCGCGCCCCAGGCCGACGGCCGCACGGAAATGTATTTTCGCCAGCACAGCAATCCCGGTGGCAGTATTCCGGTTTTTCTCGTCAATAAACTCTCCGTAGAAATTCCGTTTTACAGTTTAAAAAATTTCCGGAAATTGGTCCTGAAAACAAAAGAATGAAAAACGTAGAAATAGGTCTCAATCCGAAGTCACCTCTCGGTTCCGGGAAATCCGATATTGATCGGACACTTCTAAAAATCATTGACTTCGGATAAAAAGGTGATATTTTGATGTTGTATTTTAGTTGTATTAAAATAATCACAGGAGTATTTTAGATGAACAAAAATACATTGAGCTCATTAAGTAAAACAGAGGTTGAAATTGTCGCCCGGCTAACATACGAGAAGAAAGAGATCGTCACCGCGAAAGAGTTGGGATCATATCTTCCTTCGGGTTTTCCTTATCGAAACCAATTGATCTATAGTCTCAAGAAAAAACGGGTTCTCATACCAATCAAGAGCGGTGTATATATTTTTGTTCCTTTGGAATCATTGCCGACAGGTCGCCGCGTCAGTGAGTTTGTCATTCCGGCCGTGTTCTTTCCTGAAAATGACTATTATCTGGGTTATTCCACGATGTTCAATTATTACAATTTTACAGACCAGCAGTTTCAGACGGTTTTTGTGTTGAATTTAAGAATATCTAAGAAAAGAATAATCGCCGGGCTTACTTTCAAGTTCATCAAAATTACCCCGGAAAAAATGTACGGCCAGGAGAGGATCAATATCAAGGGGAAAGATGTTATCGTCAGCTCAAAAGAGAGGACGCTGGTTGATTTGATTGATTACAACAAGCCGGTTGGCGGCATCGAAGCCGCGTCTGATATTTTACAAAGATTTGTTGAGGAGAAAAAGTGTGATATTAAAAAGCTGATTGATTATACCGTGAGATTTCCCAAAATTAAGACGCGAAAGCGTATAGGGCTTATTTTAGAGAATGCCGGAGTAGGTGATGTTTTATTGAAGCCGCTCGAAAAAAGCATTAAAAAAACTTCCATAATATCATTTACTAATCATCGCAAAGGAACAATCAATGCAAAGTGGCGGGCCATCGTCAATGATCCACAATGATAAAGATCAATTTCGTGATTTGGTTGATCGAACTGCTTCGATGACAGGATTTTATGCGCCGCTCATGGAGAAAGATTATTATTTAACATATATTCTTTCTCGAATCCACGATCTTTGTGAAGACCTGATTTTTAAAGGGGGGACGTGCCTTAATAAAATTTATTATTCATATTACCGCTTGAGCGAGGATCTCGATTTCAGCATGCGTTTGCCTGAATATGAAACGACGCGGGGCAATCGGCGCAAATGCATCCAATTGGTCAAGCAAAACATAGAATCATTTGCGAAGAATCTCGGGTTTCGTTTGGAAGGCGCGGTTCAACCCTATTCTTCAGCCCGAGTCGCGAGTCGTGCAACATCAATTCCTGCATCCATTCACCGGTGAGCCGTTGTTAGACGCAGGAAAAGTGAATTGTTTATCGCTCAATGAAATCGTCAGCGAGAAACTGCGCGCCGCGGCCTTGAGAAAGAAAATCGCCCCGCGGGATTTTTATGATTTGGATTTTATTCTTCGCAATAACTTTGTCTTCGGGAATAAACTAATCATGGATCTGTTTAAGATGAAGATCAAGCAAGATGGCGGAGATCCGGATTTAAAAAAATATCGTGAAAACATGGGCCGGACGGATGTTGAAATCAAGGATATGAAGGGCCGCATCGAGGCGGAATTATTTGATGTGCTAACAGCGAGTGAGCGGAAGAATTTCAATCCGACTCGGCGTTAGTCAGGATCAATAAAGCCATGAAAGGCGCGGCGTAGAGTCAGGAGAACGGTTTTGAGCCATACGCGACGGGCGATTTCTTTTTTACCGACAACGGCTGTCTTGGAGATGACCTATCAGTGCAATCACCGGTGCCTGTTTTGTTCCTGTCCCTGGATGGCAGAAGATGGCGCCTTTGTTAAAGGCGAGGAGCTGTCAACGGATCAATGGAAATCCGTTCTTGACCTTTTATCCCGGAAGGGAATTCAGAATATTTGTTTTACCGGCGGCGAGGCCTTGTTGCGTTCTGATCTACCGCAGATTATGGAATATGCTGCGCAGTTGAAAGTTCAGATCATTAAGGAAGAAGCCGGGCAGTTGGTCGATAAAACAGCTTCGCCCCAATTATATCTTTTGTCCAACGGCACATTTGTGGACGACATTGTCCTTGATCGGTGCAAAAAATATCATGTTCAGTTGAGCGTCAGTATGCCGGGATTGAGCGCGTTTTCGGAGTTGACCGGCGGCGGGGATGTCAATAAAATATTGCGCCTGTTCGGGAAGGCTCGGGACAAAGGGCTCTCAACCGTGGTCGGCGTTACGGTGACTAAGAAGAATCTTTTTGAGTTGTATGAAACGATTTCAGCGGCATTCCTTGCCGGAGCTACACAGCTTTTATTAAACCGGTTTTTGTACGGCGGTCGAGGCCGGCGTTATGCCCGAGAGCTTTCTTTAAGCCGGGAAGAATTGACGGAAATGCTGGATGTCGCGGAGCAGGCGCTGAAGGACGCGGGCCGATATGGATCCGTGGGCACAGAGATTCCGTTGTGTTTATTTCGGCCGGAAAAATATCAGAGGTTAGACATGTCGACCGGATGCTCCGCAGCCAAAGGTTTTTTTGTTATCGGGCCGTCGGGAAAAGTCCGGGTATGCAATCATTCGCAAGTTGAGCTGGCGCATTATTCCGGCATTGATACGTTAAAAACGGATTCATATTGGATGAAATTCGTTCAAAGCGATTATTTGCCGACCATGTGTGCCGGGTGTCATGACATTGGCCGTTGCGCCGGCGGGTGTCGGGAAGCGGCGCATATTAACGCTGGCGCGATCGACGCGCCGGACGCTTTTTTTATTAAAGAAGGAGGATGAGATGGTTTTGATTCAAGTTGTATGCGTGGTCTTGATTCTCTGGGGATTGATGATCGTATCGGTCAAGGCGCAAGATCAAAAGTCGGGCGAGAGGCCGTCGGTTTCTTCCGAAACGATTCAATCCATGTCACGAATAGATATTCAAAACGCCTTGAAAAAAATTGATTCGAACAATCCGCCGCCGCCAAAGATGGGGGCCATGTGCTATGAACCCGGCGCGGTATACAAACACAAGGAATATGTTTGTCCTCTGGACGGTGAGAAAACCATGTATGCTACTGAGTCCAAGGCTTTTAACACAGCCATATCCGCGCCGGAAATCCGGAGTTTGGTCAAAGAGCTTGGTTCGTTGGTGAAAGGCATTTCATTTTCTTTAGACGAAAAGAAACTTTGCGCAAAATGTTTTCCGAATATCGTGGACGCGGATCGAAAGATCGCCCTGATTGTTCAATATTCCGACGGCAGAACAGTTCGCACCGAAGGCGTCACGGCCCAGGATATCCGGTATTTAATCGGTTTTTTCCAGGACGGGTTAAGTTACAAAACCAACAATGACGGCCAGGAACCCTTAAAGGAAGTCGAGCCCCGTCTTAAAGTGTTGTTGGGAGAAAATTAGGAATTTCCTTTTTGTTGTAGGGGCGCCCCTTGTGGGCGCCCGTTATGCAGCCGCGCCAGAACAACGGTCGTGCTGACTGGGCACGATACTTCGTCGCCGCTTCGCTCCGCTCAAAACGCGGCGACTACGGGCGCCCACAAGGGGCGCCCCTACACTGGTCGCTCACGGGGCGAAAAGTCCGCGCGTTTGGGGCAACCATACGATTGAGGATTTGATCATGACTGTTAAACGCGGGATGGATGTTGAGGATTGTCAGGTTTTGCCGCTGAAGGCTCGGTTGATTCAGCCGTTTCGCACGGCTTTGGGTCAGCATGATACTTTGGATAATTTGCTGTTGGTGATCCGCTTGGGCAATGGGGTGGCGGGTTATGGCGAGGCGGCCGTGGCGACGCATATTACCGGCGAGACAATCGAGGCTACTGCCAAAAATTTGCGGCAATGTTGTAAGAATCTGGTTGGGAAAAATGTCGGGGATTATTTGAATATCTCGGCAAAACTGCAGGAGCAGATGCCGGAGAACCAAGCCGCGGTGGCGGCAGTTGAGATGGCGGTCTTTGACGGATTGACCCGGTCTTTGAATATTCCCTTATGGAAATTGTATGGCAGTCGTCCGGCGAAGATCAGGACCGATATCACGATCGTGATTGATACTTTGGAAAATACGCGGGAAAAAGCCGCGGCATTTTATCAACAGGGATTCCGGTCATTTAAGATCAAGATCGGCAGGGATATGGACTTGGATTTGGCCCGGGTGATCGCGATTGCCAAAATCGCCCAAAAATCGCAATTGTATTTAGACGCCAATCAGGGCTATAGCGCCGAGCAAACTTTGCGCTTTTTAAAACAATTGGAAAAATATGATATTATTCCGGAGCTGGTCGAACAGCCGGTGCCGAAAGAAGATAAAGCGGGACTCGTCAAGGTAACGCGGTTAGCCAAGTCCAAGATCTGCGCGGACGAAAGCGTCAAGAGTCTGGCTGACGCAGTCTGGGCGATCAAGGAAAAGGCCTGCGATGTGATTAACATCAAATTGATGAAATGCGGACTTGTTCAGGCACACGAGATCGCGCGATTAGCCATGGCGAATAATATCGGCATCATGATCGGCGGCATGATGGAAAGCCGGTTGGCCATGACCTGCTCGGCGCAAATCGCGGCCGGCCTTGGCTTTGTGGAGTATGTTGACTTGGACACACCGTTTTTTTTAAAAGACACCCGCCGGCATCC
Source organism: Candidatus Omnitrophota bacterium (assembly GCA_015233495.1). Classification (GTDB taxonomy): domain Bacteria; phylum Omnitrophota; class Gorgyraeia; order Zapsychrales; family Zapsychraceae; genus JADFXQ01. The sequence goes on from JADFXQ010000026.1 coordinate 11,818, forward strand.
GTTTTTGTCGCGTAACGGCGTGTATGATTTTACGCAGGCCAAAAGCGGCATAGGAATCATCCCTTAATATGATCCATAATCCGTACACAACGATCGCTCTCTTGGCCTTAATCGAATTTCTCATTCTGTATTTTTCCAGCCGAGAACGTTTTAAAAAATATTTTCATTTTATTCCCCCGGTTTTCTGGATTTATGCCATTCCCATGCTGCTGGCTTCGCTCGGCGTGATTGACCCTGACAATCGGTTGTATAAAATTATTTCGGAAAACGTTCTTCCGGCCAGTCTGATTTTGCTTTTGTTGAGCACAGACCTGGCCGCTATTGCGAAGCTCGGCAAAAAAGCCTTGCTCATGATGTTGATCGGCAGTGCCTCGATCATGGCCGCGTTCCCGACGGTGTTTTATGTGTTTAAAGGTTTGGTGGGGGCCAGGATGTGGAGCGGATTCGGCGCGTTATCCGCGTCGTGGGTAGGCGGCAGTGCCAATATGGTCGCGGTCAAAGAAGCGCTCGGCACTCCGGAATCGGTCTTTGCTCCTATGCTGGTGGTTGACACAGTCGTGCCTTATGTATGGATGGCATTTTTGATCGCTATCGTCGGCTTGCAAAACGCGTTTGATAAAAAGATCAGAGCTGATATGCAGGTCATGGATGAGCTCAATCAACACTTAAGCCAACAGCAGTCTCTGGCAAAATGTTTTTCCGTGACCGGAATAGGGTGGATTATAGCCACGGCGGTCGGGGGCGTGATCATCGCTAAAACCGGCGCGGATTATTTGCCGGTGATCCAGAATACGATTTCCAATTACACTTGGGTTATCATTATGGCTTCGTTCATTGGTATCGGCTTATCCTTGACCCCGGCGAGAAAACTCGAACAGGCCCACTCCACTCAAATCGGTTATTGGTTATTATATTTTGTCCTGACGACCATCGGCGCCAAGGCCTGTATCCGGGATTTTGGCGCGGCATTGATTTTGATCGGTGCCGGGTTTTGCGTCATCACTTTGCATGGCCTGATTCTGGTGATCGCGGCAAAAATATTGCGGGCGCCCATGTTTTTGGCAGTGACTGCCAGTCAGGCGAATATCGGCGGAACAGCGTCCGCGCCGGTGGTTGCGGCAGTCTATCAACCGGCCCTGGCCTCCGTCGGACTGATCATGGCGATTCTCGGAAATATTATGGGAACTTATACAGGAATCCTCACAGGATATGTTTGTAAAATCATTGCCGGAGCCTAATGCGTAAATTATTCCTGATATTTTTTTTATTCTGTTTCGCCGGGTGCGCGTCTGACCGGGCAATGTATTATTACAGCGCGCCCACCAATTTGCCGAATGTCCGGACCGAGATGAAGACCCCGGGATTTTGGATCGGCCGGTTGACTGCGCCGGATCAAGTGATTATGACTGCCGATGAGATCAACCGATTTAATCGGGAGATCATTCGCAAGAAATATCGGGGAGATATTTCGGTATTTCCAGCAACTTATACTGGCAGAGAAATGAGTGATTCTTTACGACAGCGATTCTACGGAATGGTGTCAGCCGGATATTTTACTCAATACGGCAGGAAGGCGGATCAAAAATTTTTTATCCGCATTAAAGGAAATATGGAGATCAATAACCTCCCGGATTCATTGAATGTCAGGTATGCCATAGTTGCCCGGAATTCCGACCAGCGGTTTTTGCCCACCCAAGACAAATTGACCGCAAAGCCCTTGGATATTGATTTTGACGAACTGCAAGAAAACAGCTTAGACATCAATACCCCGGTCGCGGTGCTTTGGCAAAGCGTGGACCGTATATGGAGTTATGTTATCGGACCGTCGAGTCCCGGGTGGGTGCTAACGGAAAATTTGGCGTTCTGCGGCCAGGAGGAAATGAAGAGAATGCGAACTCCGGATTTTGTCGTGATCACGTCCGCGAAAGCCGACATTTATTTGGATCAACAACGGACCCGGTTTTACAGTTTTGTCAGGATGGGAACGCGGTTTGAGCTTAAAAATATTTCACAAGAGGTTGTCGAAATCAGCCTGCCGATACGCGACGAAACCGGGCATATAAAAATAGTATCGGGTTATATCCGCGCCAAAGACCTGCATCGCGGCTATCGACCCTATACGCCGCGGGTGATCATCGAACAGGCATTCGAAATGCTCAACACCCCATACGGCTGGGGCGGGGCGAACGGAGAACAGGATTGCTCGCAGTTTTTACAAGAAGTCTTCGCGACTGCCGGCATCGAAATCCCGCGCGATTCTTCCGTCCAGGCAAATATCGGAATCTCGCTTTATGAATTTAAGGAAAACGAGATCGAGGCGGCGCGCCGCGACCAGGTCCGCGCCAACGCCCGAGCCGGGTTAAGCATACTGTACATGAACGGCCATATCATGCTTTATCTCGGCGAGTCCGAAGGAAGTCCCTACGCAATCCACGACACCTGGGCCTATCGCGAAAAAATTGCTTCAAAAGACACGCCTCGGCGCATCAACAAAGTCACAGTCTCGGATTTAAGCCTGGGACAGGGTTCCGGTAAAGGGTCTTTGCTTCTTCGTTTAAAACAGATTAGAATATACAATGTCAGATGAAATTTCATTGCTGTCCAAATTGAGTGTAGGGGCGCCCCTTGTGGGCGCCCGTAGTCGCCGCGTTTTGAGCGGAGCGAAGCGGTGACGAAGTGTCGTGCCCAGTCAGCACGACCGTCGTTCTGGTGCGACCGAGTAACGGGCGCCCACGAGGGGCGCCCCTACAACATTTGGCATAACATTCGAGATTTTATATATTTACGGATATTTTTCATCTACTTAACTTGACACGTATGGGGGCACCCTTACACTAAATTTGAACAGCAATGATGTCATTTATTTAAGAAATAAAAATCGGAAAGGAAATGAATATGAAAGTATTGCTCGTCAACGGCAGTCCTCACGAAAAGGGATGCACTTATACGGCGTTGCAAGAGGTGTCCGGAGCGCTGAACGCTAATGGAATAGGCGCGGAAATATTTCAGCTGGGGATACAACCTTTATCCGGTTGTATTGCGTGCCGCAAGTGCGCGGAGCTGAAGCGCTGCGTTTTTCCTGACCGCGTGAACGACTTTTTGGACCTGGCCAAGGATGCGGATGGGTTTGTGTTTGGTTCTCCGGTGCATTACGCGTCGGCCGGCGGGGCCATTATCTCATTCATGGATCGTTTATTTTATGCTGACATGCTTTCCGGGAGATGCTCTTTCTATTTAAAGCCGGCGGCAGCCGTGGTTTCAGCCAGACGGGCGGGCACGACCGCAACTTTTGATCAGCTCAATAAATATTTCACCATATCAAGTATGCCGGTCATATCCTCACAGTATTGGAATATGGTCCACGGAGCCACGCCGGCTGATGTGCAGAAAGACCTTGAAGGCCTGCAGATTATGCGCGTATTGGGAAGGAATATGGCCTGGTTCCTGAAATGCAAAGCCGCCGGCCTCAAGGCCGGGGTGGCTTGGCCGGAAAAAGAAGACCGGGTGTTCATGAATTTTATACGGTAAGGCAACCATTTTTTCTATCGTAAACAATCAGAGAAGATTATAATAAGATGATATTATAGGAATTTTTTCGTAGGGGCGCCCCTCGTGGGCGCCCGTAGTCGCCGCGTTTTGAGCGAAGCGGCGACGAAGTGTCGTGCCCAGTCAGCACGACCGTCGTTCTGGCGCGACTGGATAACGGGCGCCCACAAGGGGCGCCCCTACACCACGAAACATATGCCAAATGACAATTGGGCGAACAGATTTTTTTGTTGTCGACAAATAACAAAAAACGTCTTAAACATCGGCACAGCTGTGCCGCAACGGGCGCCCCGACATTGTCGCAATTGCAGCTGAACTTGAATTTTGAATACTCGGCAAGTTCTCTGGAGGATACTTGTCTAACTCCCGCAATAAAAAATTTGCTAATCGGCACTTATTTCCGATTGTTTGCGTTGGCGCGTCAGCGGGCGGACTTGAGGCGCTGATTGCCTTTTTTAAGTGCTTGCCCAAGACCATTAACATGGCTTTTGTGCTGATTCAGCATTTGGAACCGCAGCATAAGAGCGCCTTGTCCGAAATTCTTTCCCGGGAAACGTCTTTAAATATCCGTGAAGCCGAGAATCATGTGCTCGTCGAGTCGGCGCATGTTTACGTAATACCGCCCAACACCCGGATGACAATTTCCCGCCGCAGGCTAAACCTCACTTCCCGCGTCAAACGGGTGGATGGCCGGTATTTGCCGATTGATTTTTTTATGTCTTCCTTGGCAGAATCCGAGGGGGAAAACGCGATCGGTGTTATCCTTTCCGGAACCGGATCGGACGGGACCCAGGGCGCCAAAGTTATTAAAGCTAAGGGCGGCGTGGTTTTTGTTCAAAATGAAAAGACCGCGCGGTATTTCGGGATGCCGGAAAGCGTCATCAAGAGCGGTTCAGTGGATTTTGTTTTGTCTCCCCGCGAGATTGCGAAACAATTGGCTCACTTAAGCGTGCATGGGTTGAGTCACCCGTTAAAGGCGGCGGTTAAGAGTTTGAGCGAACAAGAGGAACTCAAACGGATCCTGGTTTTATTGCGGGATCTCACCGGAGTGGATTTTCTTCATTATAAGCAATCCACGATCATACGCCGCATTGCCCGGCAGATGGCATTTCATAATCTTGAAAACCATGCTGACTATTATCATTACCTTAATGCAAATCCGTTGGAAGCCGATGCCTTGCGCAAGGATATCCTAATCCCCGTCACCTATTTCTTCCGCGATCCGAAATTATTCGCGGCATTAAGAAAAAAAGTCAGTTTGCTCCTGATGAATAAACGCTCGCCGCAAAACCCTATCCGGCTGTGGGTGCCCGCGTGTTCGTCGGGTGAGGAGGTTTATTCCCTGGCGATATTTCTATATGAGTTCCTGGAAGAAAGGAAACTGCGGCCATATATCCAAATTTTTGGCACAGACTTGAGTGAGGCGCTTATTGAAAAAGCGCGCTCCGGCGTATATAGCCAGGATATTGCCGCCCAGGTTTCCGCCGAACGTTTGCGCCGGTTTTTTGTAAAGACGGAAGCGGGATACAAGATCAGCAAATCCATACGCGATCTGTGTATATTTGCGAAACATGACGTGACCATTGATCCGCCGTTGTCCAACATGGACATTGTCAGTTGCCGCAATCTGCTGATCTACCTCGACACATTTTTACAAAATAAAGCCTTGTCAATGTTTCATTACGCGCTTAAGCCCGCAGGCTTTCTTGTGCTGGGGACCGCGGAATCAGTCACGGCAGTTCCGGGATTTTTTACTGCGGCTGATAAAAAACAGAAGATTTTTTCGAAGAATATTGTTTCTCGAAGAACAACGCTCAATGCCCGGAGTGCAGTATCGGCATTGGCCACAACCAAAGGGAAGCCCCGAACAATGAAAAATATTGCCGCGCCAAGGAACAAACCTGCTAATCCGCAGAATATTGCCAGCTACAAAAAGGCGGGAAAGCCAAAGCCAGCCGGCCGGGATGAATCACTGGCGGTTAATACTGATAAAGATATAGTAAAGTTAAAAAAAGAGTTTGCGCGGACCGTGGAACGCCTGCATGCTATTAGCGAGGAGAAGGATACTGTTAACGAAGAGCTGAAGGCCGCCAATGAGGAGATTCAGTCCAGTAATGAAGAATTACAGAGCATGAACGAAGAACTGGAGACGTCCAAAGAAGAGCTCCAATCCACCAATGAAGAACTGCTCACGCTGAATGAGGAACTGCAGAACAAGAACACGGAGCTGACGCATCTGAACAGCGATCTTAGCAATGTATTTTCCAGCACGAATATTCCGATCATTATTGTGGGCAATGATCTGCGCATCAAGCGGTTTACCCCGACGGCCAGAAAAGTGATGAACTTGATTCCGACGGATGTTGACCGGCCGATCGGGGACATTAAACTCAACATTGACATCGCCAATCTGGAAGAAATGATTTTGGGCGTCATTGAGGACATGATCCCGAAGGAATCCGAAGTCATGGATAAAGAAGGCCGGTGGTATTCGGTGCGGATACGGCCTTATCGGACCGTTGATAACAAGATCGACGGCGCGATCATAGCCATGATCGACATAGATGTAATTAAACGCAGCCGGGAAGCGTCCGAGGCCGGTCTGAATTATACCCAGGCGATCGTCGACACCATGCGAGAGGCTTTGGTGGTCTTGGATAAAGATCTGCGTGTCTTATCAGCCAATAAATCATTTTGTGACAGATTCCGGATCCAGGAAACGGACATCAAAACCAAGCTGATCTACGAGATTAGCCGACGGCAGTGGGACAATCCCGAGTTGAGGAAACTGCTGAAAGAGGTACTGCCAAATAAAAGTTATTTCAACGACTTTGAGTTGTCTTTTGATTTTCCGGATATAGGACCAAAGACCTTGCTTCTTAATGGCCGGCAAATTAAACAGCAGGGCAAAGACAGTCCGTTGATCCTGTTGGTAATCGATGACATCACCAAACGCAAAAAAGCTGAAGATATTCTGAAACGCGATAATGCTACCTTGGACAAATTGATTGAGAAACGATCCAAGGATTTGCTTAGCCTGCGGGAGAAATTAGTCAGGGCCAGGCATCTATCGGCGATCGGGACTTTGGCCGCGACCGTAGCGCATGAATTGCGAAATCCTTTGGCGGATATAGCAGTATCAACGCACCGGATTAAAAAGCTGATTAAAGACCGCGCGGTGGAAAGAATATTGAACGGTATCAACGCCCGCGTTTCAGAAAGCGATCAGATCATCACCAATATTTTATCCTATTCGAAAACCGCAATAACGCATTTTGAATATGTCCGGATCAACGATATTCTTAAGGGCGCGGTTGATGAAGAGGCCCGCAATCTTTCGTCGGGAAAAATCGCGGTCAACCAGAAGATAGATGGCACCCAAGCTCTGTTCATTGACGCGGATCCGGCCCGGCTGAAAGAAGTGTTTCGCAATGTTTTGCGCAATGCCATTGATGCGGTTGCCGCCGGAACGGGCAGAATAGAGGTCGAGACCTATGTCAAAAAATCCCTGGTGTTTGTTCGGATCAAAGACAATGGAGAAGGGATCGCCAGCCAGGATTTAAAGAATGTCGCCAAGCCGTTTTTTACCACAAAGGCCAAAGGCACGGGCCTGGGGCTGGCGGTCAGCAAACAATTAGTGGCTTTGCATGGCGGGTCAATAACCTTTTCCAGCGTCAAGGGCGAGGGGACAACCGTGGCCATAACATTGCCGGTAAATCGGGGGAAAAATGAATCATAAAATTTTGATCGTCGATGACGATCCCGGAGTGTGCAATTCTTTAGCCATGCTCCTGCGCTGCGAGCGGTATCAAGTCGACAATACCACAGACAGCAGCGAAGCACTGGTCCGGATTAAAAACAATCAATACGATGTTTGTATTTTTGATTACAAAATGAAGGGCCTGCATGGAATCGATTTATTGAAAGTCACCAAAGCGCAGAATCCCCAATGCCCGGTGTTGATTATTTCCGCCATGCTGAATATCAACGAGTTATGCAAGAAGGAACTCAAATCCGGAATGCTATCCGGCGTCATCAGCAAGCCTTTTGTCGTAGATGAGTTGTTGCGTAAGATCAAAGATGTTATAAATGGTGTCAGATCTCAATAACGTATTCGTCCGGCCGATCCATCTGGCGCAAATTGTAAATTTGCGTAAGTTATCTATATTTCCGTAGTAGGGGCGCCCCTCGTGGGCGCCTGTTATCCGGTCGCGCCAGAACGACAGTCGTGCTGAATGGGCACGACACTTCGTCGCCGCTTCGTGCCGCTGTAGATCAGGCGTTGAGCCGGTTAGTCCGATCTGGAGACATTCTAGAGTAACAGTGACACACACTTTATTTCATAAGTCGTTTATTATCAATGATGAAAAATCTTAAAGTTTATCTCAAGACCTTCGGCTGGCCGGTGGCAGATTTATAGTAATGCGATGGCGAGCTTGGCCGAGGCGGTAGTCGGGGCGCTGTAAGGATTAACATCGTTTCGCAACTTAAGTCCCTATGGTAAAGCCGGAGAGGCGTGGCCATGGGGATTTTTTATGCTTGTGGGATACGGGTCCTTGGAGGCCGGGTGGGGGAGCGGGTCGGGCGATGCGCGGGTTGTCAGTGAGTATGGCTCAAAAAATTGATGTCAATGTCAATTCAACGGGTGTCTTAGGCATCTATGGTCAGATTGGCGCAAACAATCGTTCCTAGACGGTAGACAGGCGTATTTTGGGGCGTTCTACGGGTGATCGGGATTGCCAAAAAGGCCGTTTTTGAGTGATATGGAGTGACATAAATATGTCACAAAAAGTATATAGTTTTTCTGACAAAGATTTTCGTGTCATTCGAGTTCATGTATTGCCAAGCTTGCTTGTAAATGTCCACTCGATCGAAATGTCCATTATTTAGTGGACATTTAGGGATTGATCGTATTTTCTCTGCTCTATGCAGTAAAAAAGGCTTGACTTCTTGTCAGAAAAAGTATATAGTTTTTCTGACAGATAGGAGTGGTATATATGATGCAAACCATTGAGAAAAGAATACTAAATAGGGTTATTGATAAGAAAAGAGGCTGGGTTTTTACGCCAAGTTATTTTCTTGATCTTGGGAAACGTGACGCCATAGATCAAGGACTGGGTCGAATGGTTCGAGCTGGAGCTATCCGTCGATTAGCTCGTGGTCTTTATGATTATCCGGAGAAGCATCCCACATTGGGTGATCTACCGGCGAATTATGAGCGGATTGCCCAAGCATTGGCTGGAAGAGATAACTTGAAAATTCAACCTTCGGGTGCCTATGCCGCCAATCTGCTTGGGTTGACCGAGCAGGTACCTGCGAAAATTGTTTTTCTGACCGATGGCGCGAACAGGATTGTGCAGGTTAAGAATCAGCAGATTGTTTTGAAGAGAACAACGCCCAAGAATATGGCAACTGCCGGGAACATTAGCGGATTGGTCATTCAAGCATTGCGATATTTGGGGAAAAACCACATAGATGAGAAAGTGATCGGCATATTGAAAAAAAGATTAACGGGGGAGAACAAGCGTCAGCTTATGCGCGATCTTCGCTATGCCCCTGCGTGGATAGGATCAATATTTAAACAATTACAGGGATAATAGAGTTATGGATAAATTCATATCACTTGACGCGAAAGATAAACGCGCCTACTTCGAAGTGGCCGCAGCCAATTTAAACATAATGCCGCAATTGGTTGAGAAGGACTTTTGGGTCTGCTGGATTCTAAAAGTCCTTTTTTCATTGCCGGAGGTCGGAGAGCATTTTACTTTTAAAGGTGGGACGTCGCTTTCGAAGTGCTACAACGTCATAAAACGATTTTCGGAAGATATCGACATCTCCATCGAGAGACCGTTTTTGTCCAAGGGTAAGACAATTGAGCCGGACAAAGAGAAAAGTAATAAAGAAAATCAGAAACGGCTTAAAGAATTGCAGGAGGTATGTAAAACGAAGATTACTGAAATTATCGTCCCGAGCCTAAGGCAAGCGATCGCGGCGGCGCTTCCTGACAAAAAAGAATGGAAGATTGAACTGCATGCAGAGGACCCGGACGGTCAAACGGTTCTTTTCACTTTCCCTCATGCCATGATAAGTAATGCGGAGAGTTATGTAAGGTCATCAGTCAAGGTTGAGTTTGGCGCCCGCGCTGATCACTGGCCGGTCGAAACTGCAACAATTGTTCCATATATCGTGAATGTCTCCGGAGAGCGAGTTGTTGAGGGCGTTTCTGTGCGAGTTTTAGCCGCGGAGAGGACCTTTTGGGAGAAGGCCACGATTTTGCATATGATCTATAATTATCCAACTGAAAAGAATGTGCCTCCGCGGATGTCACGTCATTATTATGACATATCCGCTATGGCAGATTCTCCAATATATAAGAAGGCTTTGGAGAATATTTCACTGCTAAAAACTGTCGCCGAGCACAAGGCCTTATTTTTCCAGGCTAATTGGGCCCATTATGAAGAAGCGACCCCGGCAGGCCTGCGGCTATTACCGCGCAACGATCAAATGAGGGCGCTCAAAATTGATTATCGCCAGATGCAACAGATGTTTTTTGAAGAACCGCCTACGTTCGACCAGATTATAGAAAGACTACGGGGCATAGAAAAAGAAATCAACAAGATCAAATAATGCACTACTGGTGGACTGATCCATAGGTTTTTCCCTCCGGATATTTAAATACCTGTTTTTTCGGGGGGAGACAAGATAAAAAATCAGAACGCGTTGTTAAGAAATAAGTTAAGAAGTTTTAAAGGATAAAGTTTTGACAGAACCAATGTGTTATGAAGAGGGGTTAAAATGGCAGAAAAAGAGCGAAACGACGACAGTACAGGCAAATTCGAGGGCAAACCGGGTCATGGAAAGCGTATACTTTTGCGCACCTTCGGATGTCAGATGAATGAGTATGACTCGGAGCTGGTGACTGCGATTTTGTTATCGGCGGGGTTTTCGTTTGTTGATTCGGAGGATTTGGCGGATGTGATTTTGCTCAATACCTGCTCGGTTAGGGACAATGCCCAGCGTAAGATTTTTGGGTTGGTGCATGAGATTCGGCACCGGGCTGGCGGGCGGGATTTGTTGGTTGGGATTTTGGGGTGTTTGGCCGGACATTGGAAGGAGGATTTGGTTGGGAATCCTCGCTGGCGCATTGATTTCGCAGTCGGGCCGGATCAATATAACGATTTGCCGCGGATCATCGCGAATGCCGCCGGGCATAAACAAGACGTGTTCGCGTTTGAGTTTTCGGATGAGGAGTTGTACGAAGGGATTTATCCGGCGCGGGTGGAGGGCGTCAACGCCTGGATCGCGGTGACGCGCGGTTGCGATAATTTTTGCTCTTATTGTATTGTGCCTTACGCGCGGGGCCGCGAACGGTCCCGGTCGATTAAGAGCATTTTAGACGAAGCGCGGCGCTTGGCGAAAGACGGGTTTAAGCAGGTGACTTTGCTCGGCCAGAATGTCAATTCCTATCAATATGACGGCGTGGATTTCGCTGACCTGCTCGCCGAGGTCAGCCGCATCGACGGGATCAGGCGGATCCGGTTTATGTCGCCGCACCCGAAAGATTTTTCCGAAAAACTCATGGCCCTGGTAGCCGCGAATCCGAAAATTTGCAAGCATATGCATTTCCCGATGCAGTCTGGCAATACCCGGATTTTGAAAAAGATGAACCGGACTTATACCAAAACGGGATATCTGCAAAAGGTAAAAATGATCCGCGGTTATTGTCCGGATATTGCCTTGACCACGGACGTGATCGTTGGTTTTCCCACGGAAACGGACGCAGAATTCGAGGACACGTATGATGTCATGCGCCGGGTGGAATTCGACGCGGCATTCATTTTTAAGTATTCCCCGCGTAAAGGCACCCTCGCCGAGCGGAAATATCCCGACGATGTCCCGCCGGAAATCAAGACCGAGCGCATTGTCCGGTTGAACGCTCTGCAAAAGGAAATGTCCTTAAAGAAGAACCAGGCCATGATCGGCCGGATCGAGGAAGTCGTGATCGAAGTCGACACAACCAAAAAATCCGACCAAGACGCCCAGGGCCGCACGGAGAGCAATAAAATCGTGATTTTACCCCCCGGCGATTATCATCAAGGCGATTTTGTCAGCGTAAAGATCAAATCCGCAACCCCGCACGTCGTTCGGGGGATAATAAGCAATAATTAGCATAATTAAGAGATAGGTTAAATAAGGGAACGGTCAATAGATCCTTACCCCCTTGATTCATAAGAACATGCTTCATGCGAAGCAATTTATCGAGATCAACAGGTGGAACCAAGAGCAGTTGTTGATTTAAGTCAGGTTTCTTTTCA
>JADFXQ010000027.1:0-518 GCA_015233495.1 Candidatus Omnitrophota bacterium
GCCGTTTCATTCTTCCCGCTCCCACGAAATCATATTAGCGCCGAAAGTCTATGGTTTTGACACCGGATTTATTTGTCATTATCGGGGTTGGAATGATTTACGGCCGGATGATAAAGGCATTCTCTGGGAGCATTTTGTTCTCAATGAACTCTATGCCCAATTGCAGACTAATGATTTGCGTTATTGGCGCGACAAACAAAAACACGAAATTGACATTGTCATCCCGCACGCCCGAACCCCAATCGCCATAGAATGCAAATGGAAAGCCGCGGCGTTTCAGGAAAGCCCGGTCGCGTCTTTTATAAAACAATATCCTACGGCAAAAATTTTTGTCGTAACCACCGACACGCCCCGTCCCTATACCAAGCACGCGGCCGGTACAACGATTAGTTTCATTGGTTTGGATGACCTGATCAAAGCCCTCATCCCCAGCCCCTAATCCCTTTTAAACCTTCGCGAATTTCTTCACGTCCGCCGGGGATTCTTCTTCGTTTAAACCCAAGATCGGCATGACGCTC
>JADFXQ010000027.1:528-23465 GCA_015233495.1 Candidatus Omnitrophota bacterium
GAATCGGAATGATCTGCAAAATAATGCCTTGCAACCCAGTGAAATTCCCGGAGCGCAATTGCTCCGCGATCGCCGAGCTGGCCTTGAACTCAATCCCTTTGCCCTCCTTGACCACATCCAACCCCATCTTGTTTCCGTTCAAATCCAAACCGCCGGGAGTCAAGGCCGGCGAGGCGGCGGCATCTTTCCTTGTCGGAGCAGAAACAGCTTTAAATGCGGATATGCCTTTAGCCAATTGAAAAGAGCCATCCGAGAATTCTGTGATCATTGACCAACCAGATTCATACGTCAATAACCTATTTCCCATGGATATATGGAATACATACATATCGCCAGGAAACATTTGTTGCGTGCCTGAATCACGGAGACGGAAAGTTGCCACAATCTGTTCGCCTTGCGGCTCTATTGATATGTCTAAATCGAGTTTAGCCTGCTCGGGGTACTGTAATGCCGACAAAGTTTTATCCACAAATTCGTCAATCTGTTTTTTTGCCTCTGGATAAACGTTTTGAATCGTATCTGATAAAACCGCATTATAATCCACGTTGGGCATTTGTGACACAGACAGGGCCTGATTATTGGGCGCGTCGCTCCAAAAAGAAACCACAATTTTGTTCCCCATCAGCTTTAATTCAACGGGAAACTGATGGGTTACATTCAGGCCGTCTTCAAATGAAACCATTTGCGCCAACGAATGGCCAGCCATAGCCGCCTTCCGAATGGACTCAGATTCAACAAATTCTGTTCTGTTTCGTCCCGGGACGTTGAGAATAACCCTATAATTTTCTTGATACTCAAGAACTGCTCTTTGGTCAATTTGCGAGTCCTGATTCAAGTCAATGACATACCTCTTTTCCAGTACATTCCAAAAAATTTTACCCATGCCATTTCTTAAAGGAATTTCTACGTATTTTCCCGCTTGTCCTATGATCGTGTCATGAGAAACAACCCCTAATTCTCCCGGCCGGCCATAATGAATTTCCAAATTTCCTGTACCCGTACGGTACAATGTCACGTCCGTTTTATTTACTCCCGGAGTATTGATCGTTAAATAGACCCCCGCCGAACTATCCCCAATAAGTCCAAAAACCTTATTGACCTTCCCCTGATTCTTAATAACAATCGGAGAAGACCCCGCGCTTCCTGCCTTCTCTTTGATCTGCGAGGCGGCGGGTCTGCCGGACTGGACAGAGGCTGTCTTTCCTGCTGGGGATCCTGCGGTATCTTCTATCAAAAGGTTCCTTTGTTTTAATATGTAACGAACCATCCGCTCGGCATACTTGACCGACATTTCCCGTCCATTATATTCCAGCAGATCACCTTTATTTATGAAAACTCGCTGGGTTTGCAGTCTTTGCATTTCCTCTGCCACAGTAACAGGACCTTGTCTTGTGACAAAAGGAAAGAGAGAATCCACCAATAAGGCGTTAACACCCAGAGCATCAGCCTTATTTATAAAATCAGCTAATTCTACATATCTTGATCCGGGAGCCGCCAAACCCAAATTGGCGGCTAAGTAGGTTTGAATCTCTATGGGCATACTTGAAAATGGCTTCGAAGCTAAAAACGCGTCCGTTTTTATAGACTGCATGACCGTATGACATACAGCATACAAAATTTCTCTTCTCGAACCATAAAATCTTCCTGTAATCAAACTAGCAAGCGCTTGCCAATCATTTGCTTCAATCATAATATTTGTTTTAGCAATCACTGCTTCAATTTCTCTCTCTTCGCTACTATTAGAAACCGGAGATGAAACAGCGCCGGACACAGCATTGGCCACAAGAGCAATCCGGCCTTGCGGTATTAATGCCGCTCTTTCGCCTAAGTTGGCCGGGCTGGACACAATTTCCGGAATCGGTGATGGCTGAAACCCGCCGGAAAAATATTTTCGGGATGTGGTTTCATCGCTGATTGGGTCGGTGTCTTCTTTGATATAGTTGAACACGCCTTGCTTGAAGGCTTGCAAATAGCGGTTGTAGATTTTGTCTTTTTCAGTCTGGTCAGCGGTTTCCACCCCGCCGGTTTTACCTTGGTTGCTGTAAACTTGATTGATGAGCGAATTTTTGAGGGATTTTTTATACCAGGAAGCCAAAATCATCGCGTGAAACATCTGGCGCAGTTGGGTGAAATTTTTGCCTTGGTTCACTTCTTTTTCGATTTCGGGGATGATGATTTCTTTAACGGCTTGGGCGGCAAGCGCGTGGGCCGCTTGCGTTCGAGAATGGTCAGCGGAAAGAGTCGCCCCTGGGGCTTTCGTCCCACTGCCCACTGCCAACTGCTTATTGCCGGATTTTCCGGCCGCCACATAATCCTCTTCCATCATCACCTTCATCCGCCAACCGATGACAAACGCCGCGTTGTTGCGCTCCAAGACCTTGGCGTGGTCAGCTACGATCCAGACTTTGTTGAAAGTATCTACGGGAATATCGACATTGCCATATTGTTTTTGCACTTTGGCATAAACGCTGTCCCAGAATTTCTTCCCTAACTCTTTTTCCGGATACAACAAAGACGCGGTGAGCTGTTTCAACACATAATCCTGGGCCAGCATATCCCGGCCCATTTCGGTCTTGCCTAAATCTTTGGGGATCATCCGGTCTTTTTCATACGGCGACAAGTTCACCCAGAGGTCGTCTTCCTTAATTGTAAGCGAAGCCAAAAAATATTTAATCAGTTTCTGCGCCTCGGCCTTGAACTGCGGCCCGTCGATCTTATATCCCGAATGGCCGGAATCTATAATAAAATCAAACAACAAAGGATTGTCCGGATGCACGACCATCCCCTTCATCATGACCGGCACAAACGCGTTAGTCGGCGTGACCATAGCGCCGGGCAACGGCAAATAAGCCAATTGCGCAAACGCCGCCTGGCCCGGGCCCAGGGTCAAGCTGCAGGTCAAGACCAAAACAGCGGACAGAATACGGAACCAACGGGATTTTTTGAACTGGGTGGTAAACATGGCTTAACCTCCGGTTTAAAAATTAAAAATTTGTCGACTTTTGATTTCTTTGATTTTATGAAAAGCCGTTTAAAAAATACCACATAAATCAAAAAAAGCAAGTTTTTGAGGCGGCGCTGCCGGAGAAGAGTGTGAGGATTTAGGCGGATTTAAACGATCGCGACTTTTTTGATTTCTCTTGCCGCGATTTTTCCCAATTTGAGGTCCGCGGTCATAAAAATTCACGATTCGGACAATACCGCGCTGGCGAGTTGATGCATATTCTTAATTTTTGACTTATATTTATTCAACAAAGAAACTCCCCTTTTTTAAGACGACCCGTTTGATGTCCCGTTTCCATCCCGGCACGCGAATGTTCGCGTTGTGTTTATAAATATCCGCGATTGGCAAATTTCTTTCCTTGTTCGATCGATTTATAACTTTACTCGTTAAAGGCACAGCTTGAATGCTCACGGAAAAACCGATGCCTAACAAAACTTTCTGCAGCGTCGACATACTGCTGAATTCGCCATTCTCAATTTTGGATATATGCTGTTGCGTAATGCCGATTTGTTTGGCAAGTTGTCTTTGACTCATTTTATGTTCAATACGATAGGCGATGATCTTTTTTACAACTTCCAGTTTCTGCTGATCCAATTCATACAACTCTTTGAAATAAGGATCTTTTAACAACTTTTGCAAATGGTCTCGAAATGTATATTCTTTCATGACGCGCCTCCTTGCTGTTCCTGAAAATAGATTTCCTTCCTAACCACAGCTGTTTCTTTTTCCTTAACCGGCGTCTTGTTCGTTTTCTTGATAAAACCATTGGTGAGCACCGCTTTATCACCCGCAAAAAAGAAATACAACACCCGAATCGCCCCTTCCACACTCTCGAGTCTCAATTCAAATATTTCACTACCTATATATTTCGCGTGCGGGGCGGTTAATTTCCGGCCAAAACTTTCCAACAGCTCCACCTTATCCATAAATTTTCTTTGCGACCGAATATTTAACCCATCCACAAATTCCTCAACCGGCCGTCGGCCCGATGCTAAAACAAAATAGACAACCTTCATTCTTGCCCCCCCCCGCAAATCTGACCGATCTATTTAAAATATACAATCAAATAGTTGTCAAGTCAATATAAAAATACCAATAAAGGTGACGGACACTTTTTCTTAAGCTGAGCCTCGATTTTTTCGATCGATCCGCATCAGAAAAAGTGTCCGTCACCTTTATTAAACGATCGCGACTTTTTTGATTTCTCTTGCCGCGATTTTTCCCAATTTGAGGTCGGAGGTAATAAAAATTCCCGATTCGGACAAAACCGCGCTGGCGAGTTGAATCGTATCCAATGTTTTTAACTGATACTTGTTCAACAATTTCATCCCGCATTCACACAAATTGTCGTTGAATTCGATCACGGAAAAATAATCAAAATCAATAGCGATTTCCCTCGCCAATAAATCCGCGGCGGACTGGCTGATTTCTTTTTGGTAAACTTGACGCGTCAGGACCGCCGTCAACTCTAAAAATGTGACCGGGGATACGACCACTTCATCGGCTTCATTGAGATGTTGGGCCAGCAAATCGGAATGGTCGTCTTCAACGTATTTTTTCCATAAACTGGACGTGTCAACGCAAACTCTCAAAATCGCTCCTTTTCCCGGTCAAGAATCGTCTCTCTCGACAAGGAAAGCCCCTTTTTCAAGACAACCCGTTTGATGTCCCGTTTCCACCCCGGCACGCGGATGTTCGCGTTGTGTTTATAAATATCCACAATCGGCAAATTCCTTTCCATCAGCGTAATCCCTTCCCCGGATTTAACCTCTTGCAAATAATCTTTATAATGATGCAGAAATTCCCGAATACCGATTTTTATCATCAGACCGCCTCCTTTTTATCCACAAAAAGTTTAACATTTGTTATACATTTGTCAAACATATTTTAGGATCAGTCGGCGTTCGGATGAAACCCCATGAACGTTTAAGGTGGTCGCAATTTGCGACCACTTGTTTTTGACATCACAAAATGTGATGTCAAAAATACCATATTGTTTCTCTCCATTAATGATTAGGGTGAAAACCAATACTTGTTTTAGGTTTCTCTGGTTCGGAGCGACGGCCTCCCCAACTTGAGGTTGCAAATTGTGACCTCAAGTTTTCTAATTCAACTTCTGTTAATTCGAACATAAAATCTTCTGGAAAGCGATCCCTGTTTCTTCTAACTTGTTGGTTAAGACGTTTTGTTTCTACCCCATATAAACTAGCCAAATCACGGTCCAACATTACTTTCTTGCCACGAATAACATAGATCATCCCCGCAATGGCATCTGTTTCCATTTCAACAGAATATTGGGATTGTTTTTTAACCTGTATCATAAAAACTCCCTTTTAATTTAATATATATCCCCCGCCGCTGGTCCAGCCTTGGACGGTTAGGATTTCTTTGATTTGGCGGCCGGCTTGGGTGTTGGGGCTTTTTTCGATGGCGACTAAGAGGTTGACGGCTTCGACTATGGCTTCGGGGATGGGTTGGACATTGGCTTCCTGGATGAGTTGTTCCAAGCGCAGCAGGCCTTTGGCCGCGCGGTTGGCGTGGATCGTGGCCATGCCGCCGGGATGGCCGGTGTTCCAGGCCTTGATCAGAGTATGGGCTTCTTTGCCGCGGACTTCGCCGACAATGATGCGGTCCGGACGCAGGCGCATGCAATAACGCAAAAGATCGTCCATGGAACGCGTGTCCGAGGTGCGCAGATAAATTTTGTTGGGCACCGCGCACTGGAGTTCGAGCGTGTCTTCAATCAGAATCACCCGCTCTTGGGGCGCAATCGCGGACATTTCATTGAGCAAGGCGTTGCAAAATGTGGTTTTCCCGGACCCGGTGCCGCCGATCACCAAAATCGAACACTTTGCGGCAATGGCGGCGCGCAAACATTGGCTTTGCTCCTCGGTCAAGACCCCTTGCCTGACATATTCGGACAGCGGGATGACCCGCGACGCGGGTTTGCGAATGCAAAACACCGGGTTGGACACGATCGGCGGTATCAGCCCTTGAAACCGGTATTTTTTCACCTCGCCGTTCGCGAACAGTTTGATTTCTGCCGCGATGTTCGGGCTTTCGGCATTGATATCCTCGCCGCTGATGCTGGCCACCGTATTGATCAGATTGCGGCCGCGGTCCGCGGAATAATCCCGGTAATGCCGCAAGCCTTCATAAGTATCGACCCACAAAGCCCCGTCTTCATTGAGCATGATCTCCACAATGTCCGGGTCAGCGAGCGCGGCCATGATCTCCGGACCGAGATCGCTTTGCAATTTGTCCTGCACGCGTTGATGGCGCTCAATCAGACTCATCCGGACCCCGCAGAGGTTCCAATATCAGGTCATTCATCACCATCACGTTGAATTTGTATCCCGGGGCCACTGTCAGGGTCGGCTGGATATTCAAATTTTTTTCCGTAATATTCGAAATCGAATCCGTCAACGGCTGGCTGGACCGGTTGTTGACCGTGACCGTAGAGGCGTCTGACGCGCCGCCGATCGCCAGGCGTTCGGATTCGGCGCCGACCAGACTCAACAATAAGGCGTTCCCGAAAATTTTCGCGTAGTGATAGTCCACCTGTCCGGAAAACCCGGCGTATCCGGACACGTCCACGCCCTGCATTTTATCCAAAAAAATCGTTGATCCGTCGGGAAACATGAGCCGCGTCCACACGACCAAAGCCCGGGCCTGACCGTACGTCACTTGACTGTCATAAACTCCGATCAGCTTGGCGCCTTGCGGAATGAGCAGAAAGTTGCCGGTGACCGTGTCATAGACATTTTCCGCTACCTGGCTGACTACCGCACCCGGCAAATCAGAGTTCAGTCCGGTGATCAGCGCGGCCGGGATCACGGTCCCGGCTTTGATTTCATAGGACGAAATTGGTTTTTGTTTGGAATACGGCAAATATTCACCCGGCCGAAAATCGCCTTTCACAAACCGGGATTTCAGTGACTGCCCGTTTTGGTCCCCGCCTCGACCGTCTTGCCCCCCGCCGGAGCCTTCCCCGTTCGTTGGCCCGCTCACGCCGGGCGCCGGGGATCCGGTTGCCGATTGCGGCACTCCGGCGACACCCGGCATTGACAACTGCACATTGATCGCGGAACGCTCGGCGGAATACTGCGCTTGTTGTTCCGCGGTTTGCTGATCATAATAAAATTTCACCATCTCCAATTGAGAGCGCGTGGCTTCGCTCAAAATTTGTTGTTGGAATTTTTTTTCTGCCTCGGACAATTTCGGTTTTTTCTTGCGTTTGGGCGGATCTTCCTCTTCGTCATCGTTGTTGACTACGTCTTCCAATTTCACCTGGGAATTGCTGAACCATTCTTCCTGATTGTCGGGCGGCGCAATGACCGCGGCGCGGCTGGGTTCGGAGGCGCTATCCGGCTTTTTTGCCGACGGCGCGTTTTTATACACTAAATAAATCAACGAACCAGCGACCACTGCCATGCCGATGATTAACGGCGTTTTCTGATAGCGCTGACCATTCTCAAGCGATTGCTCTGTCTTATTTTTCATTTTTCTTAATGATCCGGACGGTTTGTTCGTGTTTGCCGTTAGATAATATCAACACGCCCCGGTCGAATAACCGGTCAATGACTAAAAAAGGCGGTTGATACCGGTAATTCGCCAGTTCCCGGACACCCAAACTGCCCTCGATGAAAAACACGGGCATTTCATGATTGTTGACCCGGTCGGAAAATTTGATGAACACTTTATGATCATCATCAAACACCATGATCGGATACCAGCTCAAATGCCGGTCGCCTTTCAGTTGATAATGAAAATTCATCTTATTGACCGCGACTGTTGTGGATGGCCCCTGGGACAGCGGGGACACGCCCGCGACCTGGGAGGCGATGTCGTCTTGCGGATAAGTGAACCCAATGCGCGGCGTAAACTCGCCCTCGTTGACGGATTGAACGTGCACGTCATACACCCGGCGGTCAGTGGTGATCATGATGTTGGTTTCAATCCCGTTGCCGTAATAGGGTTTAAGCATCACGATCGGTTTAGAGTTGTCCGCCTTGCCCATGCGGACAACTTTGATGTTCCACCGTTCATTGTCGCCGGACACAACATCAGTCACCACCTCGCCTTCTTGCAATTCGATACTGCAGACGCGCAATTTTCCGCAAATCACCTTGGGCTGTCTCTGGCCATAAGGGTACAACACCAAATTATCCTGCCGGACAATCACATCAACCTGGCCTTGATTCTCAACCGTCGCTATTTTCCCGATCTCCGCCGAATTATCCAACCGCCCCTTGATCGCCTTATGCTCAATCACCACGTCTTCAAAACCCGCGACTGCCGACTCCTCTTGCGCGTCGGCAAGACAAGCTGTCATCCAAACACTCATGATCAGAATAATCACTTTTTTCAATGCCCCCTCCTGCGTTATTTCAGCTTGGCCCAGGACAATCCGGTTATGTAAATGCCGAACGGATTGAGCGGATTTTTTTCCAGTTCTTCGACCGTCATTTTTTTGTTTTGCGTAATGCTGATCAAGGCTTTCCAGCGTTCCTCTTTGATTATCTTGCTTTCCTGGTCGCGCGTGGTTTCCTGCCATTCCAGGATGTACGCGTTGTTGTTTTGATTCAACAAAGACAGCGGCTCCACCTGCACTGTGCCATCTTTGACTTTGACAAACGGATTGTTGGTCTTGTAATATTCATCCAAAAAATTCCGCCGTACCGCGCCGTCGGTTTCCGCGTACAATTCTTCAAAATTCTTCCGCATCACCTCGCCGTCGGAAATCACACTGCGCGCCTTATCTATATAACTGTACAAAAACGCGCGAATGATTTTTTCGTCCCGGATATCCTGCGGCGGCAGTTGGGTCGTATAATTGGCCCGACCCAATTCATCCACTTCCACAATATAGGGAATGATCTGTTGTCGGGTGTTGAGATAAACCACCGCCGCTGTCAACGCCATATTCACCAGCAAGGCCAAGACCGTGGCCGCCTGCCAATGCTGTTGGCCGCGCCGGGCGCGGGCAAATTGATCATTCCATTGCCGTTCCACGGCTTTGTATTGTTCCGGGTTCAAGTTCATGACAAACTCCCTTCGCCGACAAACAACCGGGCCGCCAACTCCGGCAAACGCACGGTCAAATAATAAAGGATCAACGTGCCGGCAGAGAGCGTCAAACACAAAGCGGTCCAATCGTAAAACGCGGTTACTTTGATCAGGTTTTGCCAGCCGCGCGTCAACGGTTCGCCCACTCCGATCATCAGAATCAAAAACATCAGGCGGATTCCCAGATAAACCATGCCCTGAATATATCGCATTGCGAACCGCGCGGTCCACGGACTTGCCGCAAACCCCAGCACAATCGCGCCCCCGGCCAACAGCATTTTTCCGCCGATGAGCAGGAAAATCACCTCGATCCCGATCCGCGCGAACACAAAAAATATCGCGAGCCCGACGATCAAACAAAATATTCCGGCGCTGATATTTTCCACGCGCAGGGCGTGGCCGATATTCATGCCTTTGGCAATGATCAACGACGACAGGCTGATCCCCTGGCCGATGATCCGGCCGGGTTGAAAACTGTTCAACCCGGACATCTGAGCGCCGGCCCGGGCAAAACTGTTATAAATCGGCGGCACCCAATATTCATAATTGATCAACAACCCCCACATCAACGTCAGGAACAGAATTTTTTTCACGACATCCACCAGCCAATCCGCGGAAGCGCCGCGGCGGAGCATCCACAAAAATCCGCACCAGACAATCTGGATCAAGGCCAGAATGCTGTATAAATGCCGGCCATAATTCAATCCCTGCCCCGTCCAAGTAAACGCGACATCATTATAAGACTTCAAAATCGTATTTATGGTTTGCGCCGGATCCACAATGCCCTCATTTTTTATCGGCTTTTATACTCCCAGGGATAATCGTCGTACACCCCGTTCATCGGCACGGCGCTGAATACATCGGCCGTAAGCTTTTTGACTTCTACCTCGCGGGTGGCCTCTTTGCTCACCTCGGCCGCCATAAACGCGACCTGGGCCTGCAATTGGGACGCCAACAATTGCCGCACCAACTGCGTCTGATAAACCAATTGGGCCAGGATCGCGTTGCCGGCCTGCAAAGCCTGGGTCTGGCCGGCCGCGTTGTTGGATTTGCCGACTAATTTCCCCAGAGCCTGGCTTTCGGGTCCAAATTGTTGCGTCTGCAGCTGGGCTGCATTGAGAGCGCCGCGCATCGAGTTCAACGCGGCGTTATTGATTGCCTTATATTCCTTTTGGGCATTTTCTTTCACGTCGTACCCGCGGAATTGATTTTTAAACCGGTCATCTACATTCGTCAATGCGTAAGATACGCTATCCTGCGCCGCAGCCGCCTGATTCAACGAATCGAGCAGATTTTTGGTTGAAGTCCAATCAACCGCGCCCGAAGCGACACTCCGGTCAAGGTCTTGGCGCAGCAGTTCCGTTTTTTGCGAAATAACCGCCAATTGGCGGATTAAAGCGGATAGTTTCGCGCCGTTCATCATCTGAGTCGGCTCGGTCGCCACCGCGATTTGCGCCCAAGCCAAACTGCTGTTGGCAAGCGCCGCACCCGCAACGACAAAAACCTTCACGACAATTGTGCGTAATTTTTCCATTCCTCCGCCTCCTGATTGAGCCCCCGCCGCTTCAGCCAAAAATACGTCCAGGCCTTTCCCTGTTCCTGCTCCAATTCATTTACGTCCTTTAACAGATCTTTCGCGCTGAACATAAAACTCAATTCCACCGGGCCCAGACCCAGCTCAAACAACCTTGTCCCCAACGGTGAAGTGTGATAATAATGTTTTTTCGGCACCGCATAGGTAATCACCTTAATTTGCTCTTCCGTCAGTCCGAAACTCAAATAGATTTCCTTAATATTCGGCGTAGCCGCGATCGGGTTGGGCAAAAAAATTTTCGTCGGACAAGATTCATCGAGCACGTGTTTAATGGGCGAATGGATCACGTCCGCCAAACTGTTGGTCGAAAACACCACGCTCGCATTCGCCTTGCGCAGCACGCGCAGCCATTCCTCGATTTTATGGCTGAACTCTTTATGCTTGAGCAGCAGCCACGCCTCGTCGAGAATAATCAAAGTCGGTCGGCCGGTCAGCCGCTGTTCGATTTTATGGAACAAATAGGTTAAAACCGGCACAGTATAACGCTCATCTTTGTTCAACAAATGCTCCATTTCAAATACCTGGAAATCACTGACCGACAACCCGTCTTGCGCCGCGTCTAACAAACCGCTCATCACTCCGTGCGTGATATCGACAAATGGCTGTAAAGCTTCTTTGATCATCTTATTTTGCACGGTCGTGTAAAAATTGGACAAAGTTTTCACCGCGGTGGCGCTTAAGGCATCGAGACCTTCGTGAATATCATTGCGGATTTTAGGATTTATTCCCACGCCTTGCAGCCATAACAAAATTTCAATCCAATCACCGGCCCAAAGTTTTTCCTGATCATCCTGAATGCCGGCCAAAGGACAAAACGCCAAACCTTCTCCGCCGCTTAAAATATTGTGATGTTCTCCGCCGCTGGCCCGGACCAAAGCGTTTTGGCTATTGCCTTTGTCAAAAATAAAAACCTGGGAGTTCGCGTAACGAAAAAATGATGCCGCTATTAAAGCCAATAATGTGGATTTCCCGCTGCCGGTCGGCCCTAAAACCATCGCATGCCCGACGTCGCTGACGTGCAGGTTAAAGCGGTAAGGCGTGGCGCCCACGGTTTTACCGTAAAACAAAGGCGGCGCTTCCTTAGGAAAAAACGGACAAGGATTATGATTTAACCCCGGCCACACGGACGTCAACGGAACAATATGCGCCAAGTTCATCGTGCTAATCAAAGGCTGGCGCACATTAACATCTTGATGCC
The DNA here is from genome assembly GCA_015233495.1 of Candidatus Omnitrophota bacterium. Classification (GTDB taxonomy): domain Bacteria; phylum Omnitrophota; class Gorgyraeia; order Zapsychrales; family Zapsychraceae; genus JADFXQ01. The sequence continues at coordinate 12,394 of JADFXQ010000027.1, forward strand.
CGGGCAAACTTCCCAGATAAGCCTCTACCGCGTTCCCTTTTTCCACTCTCGCCGGAAAACCGTGGCTGTCCAAAGTTTTCCGGATGATCTGAGCCCGATCCGCGAGTTGATCTATGTCCGGGTCAAACAGAATAACCACGCCGGTATAATATCCGTACTTGATCGTGCCTTCCCGCGCCTCATTCAAGGCGGAATCCGCGTCTTTGGCTTTGGCCAAAGCCTCGCCATCCTTATACTGGGCAATTTGCGTCGAAGAAGAAGTAATTTCCGACAAAGCGCTGGTCAAATCCATTTGCTGATTATGATAACCGCGCCGAATTTTTTTTAAAACCGCGACGCTTTCATTATGATCTAAAATGATAAACCGATGGCTGAACCGGTATTCAAACGGCAAATCATTCAATGACCGCAAAATTCCGCTCACCGATTCGAAAGGAAAACCGACAATCCCCACCGCGGCGACAAATAAGTTATCTACTCGCGGGGTAAAACCCGCGGTAAAATCATATCCGCCAAAGTAATAATGCAGATGTGCCGGCGGAGAAAGCAAAGGCCGCCGCAGGCGCGCGCCGGTCACGCAAAATCCGAAAAAATCCATCATCTCCTGGCTCGACATCCTGCGGATCGTCAACCGCTCGGCTAAACCCGCAGCCGTTGCTTGAATTTCCTTCTCAAACCGGGTTAAGCGGTCGCGTAAATCGCTCGTAGCGTCGCCACGCTTTTCCTCGCCGAACACTCCCCGAAAATTCCGGTTATCTGTCAGCGTTGGACGATAAGTCAAAGTGAGGCAAAACTCGTTTTCATAATGCGCCCCTTCCTTTTCATACATATTTCGGCGCCGGTCTTCAATCAAGCGCAACAACGGCGATTGAAAATCTTGTTGTCGCGGGTATGCCTTGGCCGGGACCCGCATCGCATCAACATTGATCGTCCATCCCGTGCTTAAGCGGGTCAAAACCCCATTCACGTAAGCGGCCAAACCTTGCTTCTCCTCGTCGCAAGCGCAGTCCATGTCGGGCCCGGAATAAAAAAAAGCGGCGCTGAAACTGGCATCTTTGTTCAGCATGACGCCCTCCCGAATAAAACCGAAATAATTGATCAAACTGGGAAAACCCGGACGCATCATCGCTCCCCCGCCGGATAAAACGCCTGATATTTGATGTGGCGCAAATATATTTTCAACCAATACTCCTCTTTTTTATTCAAGGCCCGGCCAGCCGCAGTGCCGGCTATCCAAATAACGATAGCCAAGCAAAGAGAGATCAAATCCTTACCCGCGACCCAAAGCATCAGGCATAAAAAAATCAGCGCGATCGCCAGCTCCCGCTCCACGCCGGCTATAAATAAAGGTTTGACTAAAGATTGATGAATGCTGATTTTCATTTTAGCCCTACGCGCCAATTCAAAATTTAAAGAACCGCATTTTTTAATGCGGTCTGATCTGCAGCGCGTCCATTAAATTCACCGCGAACACGCACAGGGACAACCCGATCACGATCGATAAAAGGGTTTTCGCCGCAGTCGACGTGTCGGAAGACATAAATTTATACCCGCACACCGCGAGCGCGATTAAAGCGACCGCGGAAGCAGTCGGCCCTTTCAAACTATTCGCGATGCCGTTTAACGGACTTTCCCAAGGCAGCGCGGCTTGCTGGCCGAAAGCCTTTTGCGCAAACGACATCACAACCAGAAACAACGGATACGCGAAACGAATTTTCTTTTGCATAGTTTTCATTCCTTTTTAATATTTAATAATCCAATTCATAATCAGACACGGATTCATAACATCCAATTGCTTGATGCTGCTGTTAATTACTGGCCGGCCATTCACATCTTGAGCCATTGCCGCGTCGTCGGGAATCCAGCGCCCGCCGTATCCGTCTTGCTTCCCCGCGTTCCAGGACACAGATACGTTCGAAGCCGCCAGATTATGGCTATGATCTACATCGACTATTTGCTTGCCGTACGGCTTTCCCAGGGTCGTTCCCCACTTGTTGGATAAAACACCGGCCGCAGGACCTCCCATATCATCTTTGCCGACAATTGTCCGGCCGCGCAGGTCTGGCAAACGAAACGTATCCACGCCGTTTCCCGCGCCAAACGCCGTATTAATCACCGCGAATAACGCGGCATAAGTTGTCCGCGACACCTCTTGTCCGGCGCAGAGCAGCCAACCCGCGGGCGGCGCGGCGTTAGAAGGCCATGGACTGATCAACCCTGTCTCGGCCGTAGTCGATCCCGGCGCGGAAACATAACTCTCGACTGCCGCCCAACCATTGAGCGTCGCGGACGTATGCGAACCCGGCAACGCATCCGCCGCCATTTGGGCGACCGCAGGGATCGTTTCCGTCCAGACCTTAAATTGACTGCCTTTTATTTCCATGAAAAAGGGTTTCTGCGAACAGCGGTTTTTCAACTCCCACGCTGGGTTCAAATATCCCTGAGTCTGCAAGGTGGGAAGGTCTCCCGGCCAAGCGTTATTTTTAACGTAATAAAGCCGCGCCGCCTCCTGAATGACATTGATGTCCAAGGCCAAAGTCCGGGCGTGTTTTTCATATAGGGAGTGAATCGCGGAATCCGCTAAAGTAGTAAACATAACCGCGGCGATCCCGATGACCAAGGCCAATTCAAATAAGGAATATCCCTCATTCTTTGTAAAGATATTTTTTATCATAAAAAAGTCGGCTGGCAACGCCGTTTCCCGCCGGACTCGAAAAAGTCACCCGGTCATACGCCCCTTCATTTTTAATCACTGCTTGCGGTCCCGCCAAACTTTGGGAAATCGCGCCTTTTGGTATCAATGTGGAAACATCCACCCGATTGCTATTTTTGCTAATCATGTATTCCTGGCCAAAAGGATTCACAAAATGGATCCCGTTCAAATAATCTCCGCTCAATTGCGCCACATTGTCCGGCCAAACCTGGTTGCGTGAATAATAATGTTGACTGGCATTGCAAACCGCTGCTAAAGAATTGAGCGCCGCTTCCACCTGAGCCCGGCCATAAAATTTATGGCCGCAAAGACAAGCGGCAGCCAACAGACAGCTGATCACCGCCAGCCCCAACGTCATCTCCCCCAGACTGAAACCTGCGCTTTTCATGCTTATTCCTTACTGCAGTCTCAATATGTCACCGTATAGGTCTTCGAGCCGGCATCATACTTACCCCCGATTTTCTTCTCTAACTGCGGACCGGGAGTAGCTTCCACTTTGGTTAATTTGATGTCAAATTTCGTGATATCGGTGTTCGGAAGGATCAAATAATCTCCGCCCCAAGGATTTGCCCCTAAAGCAGAAAAACCGGACGGCAAAAGTCCGTTGTCCTTAAGCGCTTGAACCGTCAAATCAGTGTAGGTTGTCTGGGTCCCCCCGGCCGGCGACACGGTTCCTAAAAAGGCTTGCGACGCGGTTTTTAATGTGGAAATACTCTCCAGCGCGGTAGTGATCCGCGATTGATTGAACAGCCCGCTTCCCCCTGCCGTCACCACCAGCAGCAGAATCGCCATAATACCGACGGTAATCGCCAGCTCCGCCAACGAAAACCCCTGATTATTCATTATTCTTCGATTCACCTGTCCCATTTCCCTCCTCCTTTTGATTGATTGACTCCATTTGCTTCACCTTTCTCCTCTCACCTCTCTTTTCTCTCATCCTCCCCCTGCCATAGCGCTCAAGCTCCCATAGACCGGCCCTAAAAAACTCACTGCCACCAAACCCAAAAACCCCGCGGCCAAAAAAATCAAGGCGGGATTTAAAAGACTGACCAAGGTATCCGTCAACCGATTGGCTTTATCCCCCAAGATCAACGCTGTTTTTTCCAAATGTTCCGCGTAATTCCCGCTCTGCTCGCCTTTTTTAATATTAAAGACCGCCACCGCCGGAAAAAATGCGGTTTTTTCCATAGCCTGGGAAAAATCCAGGCCGCCCAAAATATAGTCATGGCAGAGCCGAAATTGCCGGGCAACATAACGATGCTCGGTCTTTTGCACAATATTCTGCAAAGCATGGAGAATAGTCACGCCCGAACGCTGCAACAAAGACAGATTTAGAAAAAAAAGCGACAGCAAAGCATATTTGCTGATCCGGCCCAACAAAGGCACGGCAAAACAAAATTCCGCGATTTTATAATTCTGACTTTGTTTAAAATATTGCCATATCCCAAAACCCAGCAGCGGCAAAAATAACAAACAAAATCCATACTGCCGCATCCCCCGGCTTAACCCCAACACCAACCGGGTCGCCGGATTTTCCCAAGCGCCGGGAGGCAGCATACCGGAAAGCTGGGGAATCACTTTCCCGCAGATGAATAACATCAAACCCAAAATCACAATCAACACTCCGACCGGATAAACCAGCGCTTGCGCCACCCGCTCCCTGACCTCCAACCGGCGTCGAAAATGCTTTGCCAATTCGCGCGTGACCTCGGCCAGCACCCCGGCTTTCTCTCCGGCCGACGCCGCGCTGATGACAATCCAGGGAAACGCCCCGGTCTGTTCAAAAGCCTCGGTTAAAGATTTGCCAGACGCGATAGCGCTTTGCATCTGGTCAATTACCTCGCTGACCAAACGGTTGGCGGCGGTTTCCTTGACCATAAAAAAAATTTGGCGCAAAGGAATCCCCGCCTTGAACATTTCCTGCAAATCTTCAAAAAACATGACCAATGTTTTATCGTCGAGTTTCCGCTGAATAAAAAATTCGTTCCGGATCCCCGCCCAATCCCAGTTTAAATCTATGACTAAAAGCCCTTTATCGCGCAATTGTTGCGCGGCCGCGTCCCGCGTACCGGATATCGCGCCGCAAACCTCTTTGCCGTTTTTCGTTAAACAACGAAATGTCCACTTCATCCCAAGACCCTCACCGCTTCCTGATAATCCGTTTGTCCTTCCCGGATCAGCCGTAAAATATCGTCTTTAAAAGTAACATATCGGGAATTGCCGCGCAGTGATTCGAAAATTGCGGCTATGTCGCCGCGGTTGAGCAGCATCTTCAGCCGCTCATCCAAGACCAGCACTTCGGCAATCAACCTCCGTCCTTGATATCCGCTGACGCAATTGCCGCATCCCCGGCTGACCCGGATCCGCTCAACGTCCGACGGAATATAGGCCCGCGCGAAATCCTCGCAATCTAGCTGGGACACCCGGACATCTTCCGCGCAACGCGGACACAGCGTGCGCACCAAGCGCTGCGCGATCACACATTCCAAAGAATTTGCCAAATATGAAGTCGCCACGCCCAAATCCTGCAAACGTATCAAGGCGTCAAACGGGGTAATCGTATGCAGAGTAGAATAGACTTTATGCCCGGTGATTGCCGCTTTCATGGCCTGGTTGGCCGTTTCCGGGTCGCGGATCTCGCCGATAAGGATGATCTCCGGATTAGAACGCAAAATGGAACGCGCGGCATTGTGATAATCCACACCCTGCTTTTTGTTGATCTGCACTTGCGTGACCAACGGCATCACATATTCCACCGGATCTTCCACAGTGATGATTTTCTTCGCCAGCGATTTGGTATCGTGCAGAATCGCGTAAAGGGTCGTGGTCTTGCCGCATCCGGTAGGCCCGGTCAGCAAAATAATGCCGTCCGGACGGCGCAAAGATTGTTGGATTTTCTTAAGCTGTTCCGGATGCCATCCTAGATCCGCAAGCGTGAAATCAAATTTTGCCTTGTCTAACAAACGCAAGACAATCGACGACCCATAAATGGTCGGAATATGCGACACCCGCACATCAATATCCCGTCCCAAATACGCGTGGCTGAACCTTCCGTCATGAAATTTATTAAAAGCCGACGTGTCGATTTCCGCTTTGGAAAAAATGATGTTCGCGATCCGCGGGCCGTACGCCTTATCCAAAGACAGCTCAAACACCAAAACTCCGTCCAAACGAAAGCGAAACTGGATCACTTCTTCCGTAGGCTCAATATGAATGTCCGAAGCTTTTTTTTGAATGGCCCGATTTAACAGCTTGCGCAGTAATTCCGCGCCGTCATCCCGCTCCGGCGCTGTAAAAGGCGCGGTTAAGGGAGACTCCAGCCGCTCCAAAGCGGCAATAATTTTTTGCCCTTCTCCAACGCAAAAATCCGCTGCCCGGCATTTGACCTTCAAAACATCCGTCGCTTCCACATCGTCAATAAATGCCAGAACGAACCGGGTGCGGCCCTGGTGCCGCGCCGGAAAAATTTTTTTTCGCTTCAAAAAATCCAAACCCGCGGTTTCCACCGCGGCCAAATCCGGGATATATTCCCCGGTAAAAAAAGGAAAACCGACTTGCTGCGCCAATTCCCGGGCAATGTCGCGCTCGGTCGCGAATCCCTGAGCGGAGACAATCTCGCCAAATCGTTTATTTTTAATCTGTCGGGAAAGATCTACGCAAAAGGAATGTTCTTCCGCGGTGATCACCCCGCTATTTTTTAAAATTTCGCCGATCCGCGCCTTGGTATTGATCATTCGAGAAAATCCACGTTGAGGACAACATCTTCCGCGTCATTGATCCGTAAAATGACATTTTGTCCGTTGATCTGTTTAACCGTCATCTGTCCGGTAGGCCGATCGCCTTCTCGGACCGCGAAATTTTGTCCGTTGATATTCAAAATCGCTTCCCGGTAATGCGCCGCTTGCTCTAAAAACACTAATTTGACATCCCACTTTTGATTGCCCATCGCCCAGAGACCGCTGTTCGCGACCGTGGTTTTGTTGTCTTTTTTCCAGCCATTGATTTCTTGCAGCATTTTTTCCCGCTCGGCCTGTAATCGGGTTTTCTCCAATTCAAAATTTAAGACATCGATCTCCCTCCGCTGTTCCCGTTTTTGCCGCAAAAATTCCTCCCGTTCACGGTCACTCATCCGTACCTCGCCGGAATTATCCACAGTTTGCACCGATTTTTCCACAGGTTGATTTGCCGACACGATATTCCCGGTTCCCGCCGATGAAAATACCGGACAACTAGTTATTAACAGCAACACGACGCCTATTGTTTTTTTCATAGTCCCCCTCCCCCGCCATTAAATTCCATACAAAACCATTTTCACCAGCCAGTTATCTTCTTGGCGCGTCACGCGTTGTATCGAAACATCATTCGCCCGTTCCAGCGCGCTCAAACCATCCAGTAAAAGCGCGGCTTCCTCCTCAGTGAACCGCTGGGTCAAAGATATTTCCATCTCGCATTTTTTAATTCCGAAAAAATCGCTCGACATAAAACTTGTGTCGACCGGCGCATTGTTTCCCAAACCCAAAATTTTTATAACAAACGGCGCGTGATTCGCCGCGCCCAGCGCGTTAACCTCGGTGATCACCCGGCTAAAAACCGCTGCTAAAGGCTGCGGCGCCAGGGTTTTAAACTGCGCTAAACAATCCCGTTCCCGCTCTGCGTCCCGGGCCGCTTGTTCCGCCTCCCGGATTTGCTGGCGCAGGGCGGCCCGCTGTTTATTCAGCGGAATCATTTGCGCCAGGACAATACCGGCGATCACCAATGACAAAAAAATGCTCAACTTCCTCATGCCCCGCTCCGCGCCATAAATCGCAGCCGCTTGCCCGGCCGGTCACCGATAAAAATATTCTCTATTTGCGTTTCGGCAAACGCGTCAAGCGGGATGTCATCAAAACTTTCACCCCCCTCGGTTCGCAATTTCAAATCAACTTCCCACAACAGACCTTGGCTTTGTTTTTCCCAACGCAAAGCGCTGACCGCGTAAGACGGCGGCAAAATTTCGCAGATCTTTAAATAAGTTATGCCATAAGAACACCGGTTGGCCGCCTGGATCGCGCCGCGATACTTTGCCGCAGTAACCTCGCGCAAAACCGTAACGCGGCGGTCGCGGTTTTTTTCCGCCGCGGCCAAACGATTTGCGGTCGCGCTTAACCCCAAGCGAAACAACAAGTTTGCCGTAATCGCGGCTAACAAAATCCCCGCTGACCAAAACCCCGCGATCAGCCGGCCGCGCCATGCTTTTTCCTGCTGCATTTTCAGCACTTGTTCCGGCAGACAAAAATGCATGCTAAATTGCGTTCCCAGAACTTCGTCCGCGGCATAATTTTCTGCCGATAAAACCACGACATTTTCCCGCGCTGCCAAATGTTCCCGAATCAAAATTTCCGCCAATTCCCGCGAAGCCGTCACGTACCGTAAAGGTTGGTTCTGCGGCGCGAAATTCTTATGCCAGGCGAAATAACTTTTTGCTGTGCGGGTGATTTCCACGCTCAAAGAACAGGGATCTTGATCCGGCAACCGGCGTGTTTTGGTGAAAATATTTCCCCAAAAAAAGGTCAAATATATTTCATCTCCCAAAGAGTCCAGATACAAAACAATCTCCTGATCATTGATCGCCTCCCGCCGTTTAAGCAAACTGCGGACCGTTAATCCGTAAGGAACAACCGCGGCAACCCGACTAAAACCGACATTCGCGTAAATATCCCGCAAAATTTCTTTTTTTACTCCGACCACCTGAAATAGATTCGCAGCTATCCGTTCGTATTGAATCACATATTCATCGCTGAACTGCTGCGCGAATCCTTCCGACAGCATATGGTCAATCCGTTCCGGGCTGTCCTCCGGTGCCGGGAGTTGACAAACTTCGATCTCGACGACCGAAATCAAAGCTCTAGCGCTTTCCGGGAGAATATCTCCAAGTTTTTCTTTATCCACGCGGCAAAACTGTCCGCCGGCAGAGACAAACATATGGCTATTGAAAATAAGGCGGGTCATATTTATTCCACAACGGGTTTAGGCGTAATGATGATCACCAATTCGGTTTTATTGTTTTTCGTCACCTCATACCGAAACAAACTTCCAAAAATCGGAACAGCGGAAATTAACGGCACTCCCCGGCGGGTCCGCTGTTCGGTCGTGCTGATCAACCCGCCAATGATCAAACTCTCGTTCTCGCCTACCCCGACATTGGTGACTATGCTTTTGGTGCTCACCTGCGGCGTCTGAATTGTCACATTGCCGGATTTGACGTTATCAATCGCGTCAATGGTCGTAACCACCGCGGAAAGATTCAAAACGCTTTTCTCGTTTTTGGACCCGATCCGCGCGTTGATCCGCATGGTTAAACCTTCATGCACCTGATTGGTTTTCACCGTCGTTGAGGTCGTATTATCATTAAACGTCTGGCCGCTCTCGGAAATATAGGTTTTGCTCTTGCCCTCTTGGATCACGCTGGTATAAAGATTGCTGGCGGTCAAAGTCGGCCGGGAAATCACCTTGACTTTTCCCATTTCCGCCAAAGCCTTGATCACCGCGTCCACGCCGCCCGAAGTCGTGCCGCTATCCGCATTTTTACCGACTGAATTGAGGGTGAACATTTTCCCGCCGTTAAACCCGGAAGCCGCAAAATTCGTCACCGCGGAAATATGATTTAACCCGCCAAAATTTTTTGCCAAAGCGGTCCAGTCTACGCCCATCTCATACTCGTCGGTCAAAGCGACTTCAATAATCTGGATCTCAAAAGTCTGTTGACGCGTGATATTTTTTGCCAATTGATCCATGAATTTTCCCACCCGGTCCAAAACGCCGGGCAAATCCTTGACCACCACCACGCCGCTGGACGGATTTAACGTGTACACGCCGGTCGGCGACACCATTTTTTTCAGGTTATCTTCCAAATCCGCCCAGACTGACACGGGTTTGGTTTTGCTTTCCACGAAAATTTTGGTCCCGACTTTGACGTCTTGTCCCTGGCTATCCGGATTGTTCCCCCCGCCGGTGTTTTTCTGCCCGGCCTCAATAAAGGATTCATTCGACGTCGTATCGTCAAAAGAATGGGCAATGTCCGGCACCGGCACTTCATAAATCCGGGTTTCCGACGAGAGAATGACAATGTCTCCGTTATTCAGTTTGAACCCAAAAGCCAAAGGGTAAAGCAGGGTTTTTAACGCGCGCCAAATTTCCATATCCGTGACGTTCAAAGACGCCCGGGTATCGTCGATTTCTTTATTGGAAATCAAGTTGTAACCGGTCGCTTTTTCCATAGCGTTGAAATACACCTTCAACGGCAGACGGCAGCCCTTTAAAGTGATCTTTTGGTTGAGTTCCGCAGGCAGTGAGCGGAAAATATCCGTGTCCTCCGGCGTAACTTTTTTAAGGGGAGAGTCTAAAGACGTTTGTTCTTTAACAGCGCGCGGCGGGTTGACACCCATCTCCGGAGGATTGCGGTCGCTAAAGGTAACGACGGCATTTTTAATCTCCGGACCGTTTTTAAGCAAAGTGAGCACCACTTTGGCGTCGCGCTCGGTTTCCGGCCCAATCTTCAGCTTGACCGCGTAATTCTCTCCGGAAGCGCCGATCACAATGACTTGCGCGTCTTTATCCGCAAAAGGCATCACCAATAACGAATCCGCAGTGCCTTGCCGGAATTCATAATCTCGCGTTTCCGCCAGCCGCATCACTTTCAGAATTTTTTCCGGAAATACCACAGTGGTTAAACAGCGCAAAGCGGTTTTAACCGTAATATCCTGCCCAGTGTAAATCACCCGCTGGGTCGCGGCCTCGCATCTCCCGGCGAGCAAAGCTCCAGCCAGCGCGCTTCCTATTATAAGGACATTCGATTTCATATTTTTCCTCGCTGCTTTTAATTAAAACGGGAAAATGACGCGGCCACCCGCACCAAATCAAAACCTGCCCCTTGCCGACAACTTCGGCCCGCTCAACTCCACCCCTCCGCACAAAGGAGACGCGCGTCGCTTTTCCGCGTTTGGATCACGGACATTATTGATCTTGTTAGTTAAAACTATTTGAACTCATGGGAGATGGTATTTCCGGGAGAGGGACATCACCTAAAACAACGGACGCCGAAAACGATGGGGAAGGGAATTGCTTTGGCGTCTTGCCCCCCAGGGTTAAAAGCAGTTTATCATTTTATTGTAATATTGTCAATAATTATTTAACCAAAAATAACGATTTTTCCCAACGGACAAAAAAACTATTTGATTAAATCTGAAAAATTAAAAGGGAACGGTCAATAGATCCTTACCCCCTTGATTCATAAGAACATGCTTCATGCGAAGCAATTTATCGAGATCAACAGGTGGTACCAAGAGCAGTTGTTGATTTAAGTCAGGTTTCTTTTCAAGAG
>JADFXQ010000028.1 GCA_015233495.1 Candidatus Omnitrophota bacterium
CTGGCGCGTTTATGGCGCTTTATTTACGGCACAGCTCCATCAATCTTTACAGCATGATCGGTTTGATTCTGCTTATGGGCATAGTCAAGAAAAATTCCATTCTGCTAGTCGATTTTACCAATGAATGCCGCAAAAAAGGCCTGGGCGTGAAAGAGGCGCTGTTGGAAGCCTGCCCGGTGCGTTTGCGGCCGATTTTGATGACTTCAATTGCCACAGTCGCGGCTGCTTTGCCGCTGTCTTTTGCTATCGGCCCCGGTTCGGAAGTCATGGTTCCCATGGCGGTATCCATTGTCGGCGGTGTCACGGTTTCCACATTCCTCACCCTTTTCGTAGTTCCTTGCGCCTATGAAGTTTTCGCCAAGCTGGAACATAAGACCTATCTGCCGGATGAGGAAGAAAAAGCATAAAGGGAGGTTTGTCATGCCGGAATTAAAATTAGCGGAAGGCCTGCGTATGCATATTCAGGCTTTTGTGGCAGATCTGCAACAGCTTTACCAGGACGATTTGGTTGCCGTTAGTCTTTATGGGAGCGCGGCAAGCGGCGAGTTGAGCCCGGCGCATTCGAACGTTAATATTTTGGTTGTTCTGCGCAACACGGATATAGCGACGCTGGAAAAGGCGCGAAAAATCACTCTGGGATTGACGAAACGCCGGATTGAACCATTGTTTTTAAGTCAGCCAGCTATGTTGGATTCCTGTGACGTATTTCCGATTGAATTTATGGATATGCGGGAGAATCATATCTGTTTGCACGGCCCGGATGTTTTGGCGGAATTAAAAATCGATCTTAAGCATTTGCGGTTTCAATGCGAGCAGGAATTGCGGTCAAAATCGATTCTCTTAAAACAGCAATATTTGCGGATTGATTCACGGGATAGAAAAATATTAGCCAAATTATTATTTCAAAGCCTAACCTCGGTTGGACATTTATTGCGGAATCTTCTTAGGCTCAAAGGCCAGGGACCGGTTTACGCGAAAGAAGAAGTGTTTCGGCAAGCGGCCGCGGACTTTAAGGTCGACTCCGGGGTGTTTCTTAAAATTTTAGCAGCCAAACAAAGCGCCGCTCCGCTGAAAGCGGATGTCCTGCGGGCTTTATTCGCGGATTACGTCCGGGAATTAGATAAAATCATTGAAAGCGTGGATAAACTTTAATGCGGATTTTACGGCGGGTATTTTTACTTGGTTTTTTTCTGCTGGTTTTCTTTGCCCGGGTTTATGGCGAAGATATTCCTGCCCCTTCGGGTTTTGTGAATGATTTTGCCGGCGTGATTTCCGCGGAGTATAAGGAAAAAATCGATGCCCTGATCGACGAGCTGGAACAAAAAACCTCCGCTGAAATCGCGGTAGTCACGCGGACAACGATCGCCCCTTATGGCGAGAATGATTACAGCCAAATGCTGTTTGACAAATGGAATTTTTCTTGACTATGCCCATAAGCAGAATCAAACCGATCATGCTGTAAAGATTGATGGAGCTGTGCCGTAAATAAAGCGCCATAAACGCGCCAGTAATACTAAACGGCAAAGCCAAAAGCACGGTAAAGGGATGGACAAAACTGTTGAATTGGGTTGCCAAAACCATATATGCCACAAATATCCCCAACACCAAAGTAAAGATCAGCCCTTTAAACGAATCCTGAAAAGCCTGCGATCCGCCGGAGAAAACTATATGATAGTCACCCGGTAAAACTTCTTTGGCGATTTTCGCGACCGCGTCCAAAGCCTCCTGCTGAGAATGTCCTGTCGCCGGATTCGCGAAAATCCCGATCGCCCGCTCCCGGCTCTTGCGCGTTACGGAAGACAAACTCGGCTTTTGTTCCGTGGTAACGACTTCCGATAAAGGCAGAACTTCTCCATATTGGTTGCGCACATAAATATTTTGCACATCATCCGGACTATTGCGGTCCGTGTCCACCAACCGCACCCGCACGTCATAGCGTTTGCCGTCGCGGGTAAACTTGCCGCTGCGCACCCCGCCGATCATGCTGTTGATTGTGTCCGCGATGGAAGCAATGCTGACCCCGCGCTCTGCCGCCTTTTTCCGGTCGGGATGAATCTGCAGTTCCGGCATCCCAAGCAGATAATCGGTGTCAATGTCGGTCATCAGATTAGAATCTTTCATCCGTTTCATGATTTCCTGGCTGTACTGCGCCAATTTATCCCAACTCGGCCCCTGCACAGCGAGCTCAATCGGAAAACCGCGTTTCGCGGTAAACGCGGACAAAGATAAATCCTGAATCACCGCTTTATCCACGCCAGGCACTTTCTGGATCTCCTTGCGCATGATTTGCATGAATTCCTGCTGGGTCATACGATGGCCTTTATAGAGCGGACGCTGATCTTTGGGCTTCATGGTAATAAAAAGCATACCCCGGTTGACCTGCCCGCCAGTACCGCCGCCGCCCACCGCGCTAAAAAGATTCGACACCTCCGGTCTTTTCATCACGATCGCTTCCGCTTGTTTATAAACGCTGTCCGTTGACTCGATCGAAGATCCTAAAGGCGTCATCAAACGGATCATAAAACGGCTCTGATCCTGAGACGGAACAAATTCTTTCGTTAAAAATTTCGACAGCGATAAAGACGCGATAAAAATCATCACCGCGAGAAACAAAACCGTTTTTGGAAAACGCAATAAAAAGCTCAAAGATAACCGATAGCTCTCCCGCAGCCATTTCATAAAATCATCCACTACCCGGCCTAACCGCGTGGTATGCCCAACGTCCAAAAACTGCGAACAACGCATCGGCGCGATGGTCAACGCTTCCAATAGAGAAAAGATGACCGCTACGGAAATCGTCACCCCGAATTGATAAAAGAATTTCCCGACAATGCCTTCCATGAAAATGACCGGCACAAATATCGCCAGGATCGCGATCGACGCGGCCAAAGCGGCAAAGGTAATCTGCCGGGCGCCGACTATCGCCGCGTTGCGGCGGTTCAAGCCGTTTTCCTGATAACGGGAAATATTTTCCAAGACCATGATCGCGTCGTCGACAATGATGCCGATGACTAAGGAAAGTCCCAGCATGGTGAAGGTATTGATCGTAAACCCGAGGAAATACAGCACGATAAACGCGCCCATTACCGAAGTGGGAATGGCGAGCAAGACATTTAAGGTGGCGGTCCAGGAACCGAGAAAAAAGAAACAAACCAACGAAGTCAAAAGTATAGACAACATCAAATTGAATTTCAACTCATTCACCGAATCGCGGATAAAAACCGTGGAATCAAAAACCACCTTCAACTGCGTTCCGGGCAATAACCGGCCCTGCAATTCTTTCATCCGTTTTTGCACCGCGTCTGCCACTGCGACCGCGTTGGACCCGCGCTGCTTGATAATGCCCATGCCGATCGCCGGCTGGCCCCAAGTCCGGGCAATACGGCGAATGTCCGCCAAACCGTCTTCAATCGCCGCCACGTCGCCGAGCCGCAAGGTGTTCCACACCGGGCCGCCGCGCACCCGCTGGGGGATAATAATACCGCTAAATTCTTCCGGCGTGGACGCTTCGCCATAAACCCGCACATTAATTTCTTTTTTTCCCGTATCAATATACCCGGCCGGTTGATCCGTGTGCTGCTCGCCAATCGTGTTTAAAACATCCTCGACGGTCAGCTCTTTCTCCCGCATTTTTTTCGAATCCAGCCAAACCCGCAAATTGGGGTCGACGAAACCGCCCAACTGAATATTTCCTACCCCGGAAATCGAGGTAAATTGATCTTTAAGCGTATCATTAACATACCGGGTCAAATCAACCATGGACCGGTCGCCGGAAATCGTGATCCACATGATCGGCTGGTCTTCCGGGTTGGTTTTGGTAACCACCGGAGGATCGATATCCCGGGGCAGATTACGCTGGGCTTGGGCAATCTTGGTCTGCACATCCTGAAGCGCGGCATCAATATTGCGGTTAAGATTGAACTCAATGGTGACTTGACTCTGACCCTGTCTTGATTCGGAAGAAACGTCTTTTATTCCCTCCACGCTCATGACCGCGTCTTCAATAATATCCGTAACTTCGGTTTCCATGACTTCCGGCGCCGCGCCTTCCCAACTGATAGCAACGGAAACCACCGGAAAATCCACATCCGGCATCTGACTCACGCCCAGACGCGAAAAACCGATCCAACCGAAAACGATGATGCCAATCATCAGCATCCAGGCGAAGACGGGGTTTTTGATAGAGATGTCTGATAAGGTCATGTTGTTTCAAATGACAAAACGCAAAGCGCAAAATTTTGTCATTTGTCATTCCTTCCTTTATTCTTCTCCGGCGGCCGTTAACAGTTGGCGGTAAAATCTTTTGCTTTCATACGTGGTGTGAATATAACTGCGCCGGGCAGTCTCCAAACTCTGGATAGCGTCGAGCACCGTGAGATTATTCACCAGATTGTATTTATAATCCTGCAATTGCAGGCTGTAATTTTCTTCCGCAGCGGCTAATGCCTTTGCCAAAGCCTGGTTCCGGCCCAAATCCGCTTGCACATTCGCGTAAGCAGTCTGGATATCCTGAACGGCTTGCCGTTTAGCCCGCAGCCAGAGCCATTCATTCTGCTTGGCAACGGACTGGGCCTGGCGCACTTCGCCATAAACTGTCGTGCCTTCAAAAATCGGGACATCGATCGTTAATAAAGCGGTCCAATCATTGTTTTGCGGAGCCGTAGAACGATGTAGAAAATAATCAACTTCCCCGCTTACTTTCGGAAAATACCCGCTTTGCGCCACAGTCACCAATTTCCGCTGGGCCTGCCAAGCATAACGCGCCGCCCGGACATCCGAGCGTTTTTCCGCCTTGGCTAAATATTCTTTTTCTGTCTTAAGTTGAAAATCAATGTCCGTATCCACAATATCCTTAACCGGTTTGCCGATCAAAAATTCCAAAAGCTGCCTGGCAATCACTTCCTGGCTCTTCCCGGTTTCTATATCCGCTTCAATATTATAAACCTGCACTTGGACATTAACCACTTCGCTGTGCCGGGACTTGCCGATATTCTCCCGCTGCTGCAGATCCTTAACCCGTTCTTCCAGACTTTGATGAATCGAACGCAAAACCCCCAGATCTTCCCGAATTTCCAAGAGCAAATAAAACGCGTCCGCCACATCCGTATAAAGCAATTGTTCCGCGCGTTGCTTTTCCCAGGACAATTGCTGGCCCTGTAATCGGCTGGCTGACATGGCCGCGAATTCTTTGAACCCGGAAAACAACGTTTGCGTGAAGACAAATTCCTGGTCGAGCGCATGCCGGGAATCGGCAGAGCTTTCCGCTTCTTGCCGGCTGTCCGTGCGGACAAAAGACACCTGCGGCAATATCAAGCCCAGACTTTGGGCGAACCGGGCTTGGGCTTCTTTGATTTTCTCGGCGTCGATCGCGATGATTTCACTTTGCTTTAACGCAAGTTGATAACAATTCCGCAAGGTCAATGCTCCGGCGGCAATCCGCGCCACTGTCACAATTCTCGCAGCAGAATGCTGATTCGCTTCCTGGGCAAAGGCGATTCTGGGGATTGAAAAAACCAACAATCCTAAAATGATCGGAAAATAGCTATTTTTCATTCGTGTATTCATATCACTTTTTACTTTGAATAGCAATGGCAATTTTATTTCTCTATACAAATAAACCGGCAGCGGCGGCTCAAAATATCCCGGGCAAGTTCATTCTGCGGATCCACAGATAAGGCTTTATGCAACAAATCCTGATATGTTTTCCGCTGACCTTGGCGCAGATAAACCTGTCCCAGACGCACATACGCGTCTGCGAGTAAAGGATCGGATTTAACCGCGCTCTGCAAATAGCTCTGCGCTTTGGCCAAATCGCCGCCGGCTATTGCCGGCGCTAATAAATAAAAACTCCCCAACCCGAATTGCACGCGGGCGTCTTGCGGCCGCAGCTTTTCAGCTTTTTTTAGATACGGCAGGACTTTTAATCCATTAGTTATTTTCGCAACCGGACCGCCATAATGCGCCAGCAGCCCTCTGACTCCGCCGGCTAACAACAACGCCTCCACATATTCCTCCGTACCGATACGATCCCTGCCGCGATCCAAAACATCATCGGCCAATCTCAAAGCCCGGGGCAGATCCATCCGGATATAATTTATATATGATAAACTCAGCGACGCCGGCGCGAAATCCGGAGTCTTCCGAAGAATTTCTTTTAATAAATTTTCGCTCGCCGCCATTTTATGCTGCCGCCGCAACACTTCCGCCGCTCCCCATTTTGCTTCGCGGCACCGCGGCTCTAAAACGAGCATCCGCTGAAAAAGCTTGCCCGCGTTTGCATCCTTATGCTTTTCAAAATCCGCAATCGCCAAAACATATAAAGCTTCGGTAGAGCCGGGATTTTGGCGCACCGCCTTTTGCGCCTCAGACAGAGTAATGGCTCGGCCCCGGGCATTGAGTTTTTGCCAATCCAGCGCGTAAGAAAATTGGGCCTGGCTAAAAAAACAGGCTAAAAAGAAAATAGCTAATCGTATGTGCCGCATCGCGATCCCTTTTTAAACATCTCCCAAAAAATAATCGTCATGGTTACCATGCTGAAACCGAATAAAAAATCTTCCACCGGAATAGGCCCGATCCTTATTCCGAGAAAAAACCGCGGATTATAAACCACAATCTGCCTGCCGGTTAAATACCCGTTCACCCAAAATTTAAACCCGGCGATTACGAGGAGAAACCACCAGAATAACTTTCTGCGGCAGACCCGCACACCGCTTTTTTCATCCGCCCAAAGCGTCAACAGAGCTGCGACAATGCTCAAAATTGTGTACTCTTTCAACGCTTATCCTTCCGGCAAAAAAATAATAAAATTTCCCAGGTAAATATGCAGCAAAAAGGAATGACAATAAAAAAGAAAACCTCTTCCAACGGGAGATTGATAATCCGCGGCGGCCAAACCGAGGCGGGATCAAAAAACCAATGTCCTCGATACGCCGCGAACACATCCCAGCCGCCAAAAATCAACAGGATCAAACCAAGGGTCGCCGCCAGAGCGCGGCCGTGCTGATAGAACCGCAGCGGCGGCCAAAAACTCAACAATAACGGCACGACTCCGGCAAGAATTAAGATTAAAGCATAGGCGGACATAGCAGTATTCTACCGTAAATCCCGAGGCATTAGCGAAAAATTTTCTTGGTTTCGCGGCTGGAGCCGGATAAAATGCCTTTATGCTGCCAGCCGATTCATTTGCCATTCAAAAAGACTTCCAACTCGCCGAAGCGATCACCCGGCAGCACGCGAAATCGTTTTATTTCGCCTCGCGTTTTCTCTCCCGGGAAAAACGGCAAGCCGCTTATACCCTCTATGCCGTATGCCGAATCAGCGATGATGCCGTAGACCAGTCGCTTGACACAGTTTTCCGGCAAAACCAGCTTGTCCTGATTCAGAAAAATATTGCCGCGGCTTACGCCGGCCCGGCTCCCTCCGGCGGCCTCTGGGCCGCGTTTCAATTTGTAATCCGGCAATATGCAATTCCGCTTTGGTATTTTGAAGAGCTCTTGGACGGCCAGGCCATGGACCTTAATAAAAATCGTTACGCGAATTTTCCGGAACTCTACGTCTATTGCTACAAAGTCGCGGGCGTGGTGGGATTGATGATGCATAAAATTTTCCGCTGCTGCCATCCCGCAGCGGTCAAACACGCTATCGACCTGGGTGTGGCCATGCAGTTGACCAATATTTTGCGGGACATCAAAGAAGACGCGCACCGCGGCCGGATTTATTTGCCGGCCGACGAAATGATGGAATATAATATTTCCGCCGACGATATCCTTAAGGGGCGCATACCCGCCGAATGGAAGCCGTTTATGTGTTTTCAAATCCAGCGGGCCCGGGAATATTACAGCCGCGCCCTGCCGGGGATCAAACACATCGAATCCCGCGACGCCCGATTTGTCGCCCGGGCCATGGCCGTGCTTTACGCCGACATCCTGACCCAGATCGAAAAAAACCAATACAATGTTTTTCACCAGCGCGCCCACACTAACCATCTTAGAAAAATCCTCCTGCTTTTGACAGGACAGACAGCCAAAATGTGACTGTTGCGAAATGCCTAATAGATGTCATTGCCCGGCTTTACCGGGCAATCCAGAGATTTTTATCGACGAGCATTTCGGCTTCAAGATTCCCGCCTACCTATCGGTAGGCAGGCCTGTCTGCCATCAGGCAGGCCTGTCTGCCATCAGGCAGGCGTTCGCAAGGATGACCAAATTCGTATTTAAGCGGTAATAAATGGGCAAGAAAAGTTAGAGCAGATTGAACCGATATCCGACCCCCGGTTCATTAATAATGCGTTTCGGGTGGGCGGGATCATCTTCAATTTTCTGACGCAGATGATTCAGATAAACCCGCACCGAATTGAGTTTTTCCGGGTTATCCGTGGCCCAGACATCCCGTAAGATTTGCCGCGTAGTTAAAACCCGGCCGGCATTTTTTATAAACAAAAGCAAGAGTCCATATTCGATCGCCGTCAATTTCAGCAATTCGCCATGCCGGGTGGCGAGCCGTGTATTAAACTCCAACCGCAAACCGGCATTTTCAAAAATCTCATCCACAATCCCGGGAGTAGTTTTCCGTCGTAAAACCGCTTGCAGCCGGGCCGTCAACTCCAGGGCGGAAAAAGGTTTGGTAATATAATCATCCGCGCCGTTTTCCAGACATTTTACTTTCACGTCTTCCTGCCCCCGCACGGAAACCATGATTACCGCTACATCACTGATTTCGCGGATCCGCAAAAGCGCCTCAAAACCTTCCATGTCCGGAAGCCCCATGTCCAAAAGAACGGCTTGCGGTTTTTTATAAACGAGTTCGGATATCCCCTCCTGACCTGTGGCAGCGGCGATCAAGGTATAACCGGCATGAGTGAGAATTACCCACAAAAGTTTTTGGATCTGCGGCTCATCGTCAATTACCAAAACCAATCCCTTGGACATATTATTCTCCATCTTCCTTCTCGGCCGCCGGTAAAGCCACGCTCACCATGAAACCCCGCGGCGCCAGATTGCCGGCTTCAATCGTTCCGTTATTTAACTCCACAAAACGCTTGGCAATGGACAAGCCCAACCCCAATCCCCCTTTTTTCGTCTGCTCCCCGCGATAAAATTTATCAAAAATTTTATTTAACGTTTCTTTGGGGATGCCTCCGCCTTGATCAATAACATTGATCAGAATTTTTTGATTCAAAGAATTGGTTTTCACCTCAACGTTACCCTGGGCCGGGCCGTGGATCAAGGCATTGCTGATGATGTTTTTCAGCGCCTGGGTCAACATATAAAAATCAGCCTGAACATAAAGCGGCTGCTGGGGACAGTCAGTCTTGACCCGGTCTTTATTCGCTGTGACCGCGGCCTGTTTCACCGCTTCCTGAACAATATCGCGGACTTCACAACTTGCGTAATTCGGCCGGAAATTTCCGGTATCCAATTTCGTCAAATCCAAAACAGCGTCTACGCTGTTGGTCAAACGCAGACTCGCCAAACGGCTTTCATCCAAAAGCTCCAAAGCGTCCGGGGGCCATTCATGATACAATAACAAAGCGTCCAAATACCCGGCAATGATCGTCAACGGCGTCTTCAATTCATGCGATAGATTATCTAATAAAGCGCTCTGTAAATTTTGAGTGTCTTGCTTCATTCTGGCTTCGCGGGAAATCTTTATCAATTCGTCCTTTTCTAACATCAGGGTCATTAAAGAGGTAAAAGAATCCAAAAGCGTTCGCTGGGTCATATCCAACTGCCGCTCTTCCAATAATTTTATCACCAATACCGCTTTCACGTTCCCTGACGAGATCAATGGAATATACATCAACGGCTGCTGAGACAAAGTATCGCTAAAACGTCCCGCTGATTTTTTATTACTGATGACCCAATGGACAAGCCCTTTTTGCTCTTCGGTCAAATCGATCGCGTCGCCCAATAAAGGCGCGAAAAGCGGTTCTCCGACTTCGTTGGTCATCACCACCGCGCATTGCGAACGGCAAAGCTTATTTATCTGTTCCGTCCCGGTCCGCATCGCCTGACTTATATCCGTAGTAACAGCCAAGGCCCGGGTGAGCGCGTACAGAGCCTCGGAACGGGAGCGCTGGCGGTGTTCGATTTCTTTTTGCCTTCGTAAACGAGAAGTCACCAGTCCCATCATGAGCGCGGTGATAAAAAACATCGCCAGCATGGCTATGTCATATTCTTTATGAATTACAAAAGTATATTTCGGCGGAATGAACAAAAAATCCCAGGCTAATGCGCTAAATCCCGCGAGAATCAAAGTCGCGGCTCTGCCTAAAAATACGCCGCTTAAAACAACCGCGAGCAGATAAATCAGGCCCAAGGTCTGATAGCCGGTGAATCGTTCAAAGCCGAGCGCCGCCAGGGTGGCGAGGCCGACCATAAGCAAACTTAAACCATATTCGCGCGTCTTGGGCTGGGCAATACCCGAAGGACGCCGCCCGGCAGAAATATTTTCCGTGCCGGACAGCCGAACCACATGGATATCGATTTCGCCGCTGAGTTCCACCAATTTATCCGCTAAAGTCGGGACGCCAAACCAACGCTGCCAAAACCTTCGGGGAGATTTGCCGACAATGATCTGGGTGACATTTTCTTTAATGGCCGCCTCAATGATTTCCCGGGCCAGATCATCGCCCTCTTTGTCGATCACTTGGGCGCCGAGCGATCTCGCCAAAGCCAAATTTTTAAGTACCCGGTCTTTTTGTTCATCATTAAGGGGATACGAGCTCTGGACATGCAAGGCTATCCAGGAAGCGTCCAGCATCCCTGCCCAACGGCGCGTCATGCGGATCAATGATTCGGAAAACGGCGTAGCGCCAACCGCGACAAGGATGCGTTCGCCGCTTTGATACGGACCCGCTATGCCTTTAGCGGCCATTAAAGAACGTAAATGCCGGTTCACGTGCTCAGCGGTCAGACGCAAAGCCATTTCGCGCAAAGCGGTTAAATTTTCCGTTTTGAAAAAGTTTTCCGCGGCCGCTGCCCGGGCCTGGTCCGGCACATAAACCTTGCCCTCGGCCAAACGCTTGCGCAAAGCCTGCGGAGAAAGATCCACCAAGGCGATTTCAAACGCCTCATCGAGAATCGTATCCGGAACGGATTCGCCCACCACAATACGCGTCACCGCGTGGATGTCCTCTTTGTGACTTTCGACATGCTGAACATTAAGCGTAGTAAATACATCGATGCCGGCGGATAATAATTCCAAAACATCCTGATACCGTTTGGGGTGGCGGCTGCCCGGGATATTGGCGTGCGCCAATTCATCGACGATCACCAGCTGCGGACGCAAGCGCAAAATCGCGTCAATATCCATTTCCGCGAAAGTCTTCTCCCGGTAAACAATCTCTTTCGGCGGAACAATGTCCAGCCCTTGCGCCAAAGCCTCGGTTTCCGGCCGGCCATGCGTGTATACCATGCCGATCCAAACGCGCAAGCCTTCCGCCTGCCGGGCCCGGGCCTCCTGCAACATGGCATAGGTCTTCCCCACGCCGGGACACATCCCGAAGAAAATTTTCAATTTCCCCCGCTGATTGTCCTGCGCAATGGCATTCAAAAGCAAGGCATCCGGATTCGGTCGTTCCATAAATATTATGATACTTCCTTCAGGTCAATGAATCACCTATTTTTTAAACTCATCTAACGCCAGATTGACTTTTAATACATTGACTGCGGGTTCGCCTAAAATGCCTAAGCAGCGGCTGGTGGTGTTTTGGTCGATGATATTCCGGACAGTTTCATCAGGAAGATGTCTGACCCGGGCTACACGCGGCAGTTGAAAATACGCTCCGGCTAAACTGATTTGCGGGTCTAAACCGCTGGCGGAAGCAGTAACTAAATCGACCGGAATGGTCGTAGCGTTATTTGGATCAACCGTTCTGAGCGCCGCAATCCTGGCCTTTACAGCTTCGAGCAAGGCGGGATTAGCCGGCCCTAAATTGGAACCGGATGAGGCAGAAGCATTGTAAGGCGGAGTCGTGGCAGATAGCCGGCCCCAAAAATATTGCGGATCATCAAAATTCTGTCCGATCAGCGCGGAACCGACAGGTTTTCCATCTGACGCAAAAAGCAAACTCCCATTCGCTGGTTTATGGAAAAAAACCTGCGCCAGTCCGGTGACAGTTAAGGGATAAACTATCCCGGTGAGCGCTGTTAAAAAGATGAACATCATGATCGCCGGTCTTAATTGTTCGCGCAACATATTGATCTGCCCCTTCGGTTTACGTCAAATGCAAAAGCCCAAGAATCATGTCAATCAGTTTAATTCCGATAAATGGCGTGATCATCCCTCCCAGCCCGTATATCAACAGATTATCCCGCAACAAACGATTGGCCGGCATCGGCCGATAGGGCACGCCGAATAATGATAACGGGATCAAGACAATAATGATTAAGGCGTTAAAAATAACCGCGGATAAAATCGCGCTTTCCGGGGTTGCCAGCCGCATAATATTCAAGGCTTTTAACGCGGGATAAGTACCGGCAAATGCGGCTGGAATGATCGCGAAATATTTGGAAACATCATTCGCGATACTGAACGTTGTCAATGAACCGCGGGTCATCAGCAGTTGTTTGCCGATCTCGACGACTTCAATCAGTTTGGTGGGATTGGAATCCAGATCCACCATATTGCCGGCCTCTTTGGCGGCTTGCGTTCCGGTGTGCATCGCCACGGCCACATCCGCTTGCGCCAAAGCCGGAGCGTCATTTGTGCCGTCGCCGGTCATGGCCACCAGCCGGCCGCCGCTTTGCATTTCACGGATCAATTTCAGTTTCGCCTCCGGCGTGGCTTGCGCCAAAAAATCATCCATCCCGGCTTCCGCCGCAATCGAAGCCGCGGTCAAGGGATTGTCGCCGGTGATCATTACGGTTTTGATTCCCATGCGCCGTAATTGCGCGAAACGCTCTTTGATCCCGCCTTTGACAATGTCTTTGAGCTGGATCACTCCCAGCACACGGTTGTTTTCGCACACGGCTAAAGGCGTGCCGCCGCTTTTGGCAATCGTTTCAATGACCGACTGCAAATCTCCCGGAAAAGCGCCGCCTAATTTTTTAACCTGATTTTCAATCGACTCCACCGCGCCTTTTCTAATCTGCCGGCCGCCGCTCAAATCCACTCCGCTCATTTTGGTCTGGGCGGAAAAAGGGACAAATCTGACTTGCAGGTCGTGAATCCGCCGGTCGCGTATCCCATAATTTTGTTTCTCCAGAATGACAATACTGCGGCCTTCCGGGGTCTCGTCGGTCAAACAGGAAAGCTGCGCCGCGTCCGCCAATACCGAGAGATTAATTCCCTGGGCCGGAATAAATGCCACCGCCTGCCGGTTCCCCAGGGTGATAGTGCCCGTCTTGTCCAGCAGTAAAACATCCACATCCCCGGCCGCTTCGACAGCGCGGCCGGAAGTCGCGATCACATTGGCCTGAATCATCCTGTCCATGCCGGCGATCCCGATTGCCGGCAGCAAACCGCCAATTGTCGTCGGTATAAGACAAACTAACAGGGCCACCAAAACCGTAACCGAAACGACTAAACCATGACCCGCGGTTTGTGCGCTGAAAAGCGAAAAAGGCAGCAGCGTGACAGTGACCAACAAAAAAATAATCGTAAAAACCACCAGCAAAATACCAAGCGCGATTTCATTCGGCGTTTTTTGCCGCTTGGCCCCTTCGACCATGGCGATCATGTGATCAAGAAAAGTTTCCCCGGGATTAGCCGTGACGCGCACGACCAACCAATCGGATAAAACCCGCGTGCCTCCCGTGACTGCCGAACGGTCGCCGCCGCTCTCGCGGATGACCGGAGCGCTCTCGCCCGTAATCGCGCTTTCATCAACCGACGCTATGCCTTCAATAACTTCCGCGTCCATCGGAATAATATCTCCCGCTTCGACTAAGACCACATCCGCTTTGCGCAGATCAGTAGCCGAAACAATGGTATGACCTGATCCAAAAACCGGCTTTAAAAGTTTCTTGGCGGGCGTGTCTTTTCTGGTCCGCCGTAAATTGGCGGCCTGGGCTTTGCCCCGGCCTTCCGCCATGGCTTCCGAAAAATTGGCAAACAACAACGTAAACCACAGCCATAAAGTGATCGCCAAAATAAACCCAGCCGAGGCTTCCCCCGGCCCGATCAAGGCTTGCAAATATAATCCCGTAGTCAATAAACTCCCGACTAGCACCACAAACATCACCGGATTTTTAAACTGGTGCCGGGGATCTAATTTCTGGAAAGCCTCCCTTACCGCCGGCCGCAGAATAGCCGGGTCAAACAAGGAACTGATTTTCGGATTCGATTTCATCGCAGATTTCCCCCCGCCAGCATCAAATGCTCGACAATCGGTCCCAAGGCGAGCGCCGGAAAAAAAGTCAGCGCCCCGACGATCAGCACAACCATGGCCAAAAAAAATACGAATAACGGCGTATGCGTCGGCAAAGTGCCTGAGCTGACCGGCACGATTTTCTTTGCCGACAAAGACCCGGCAACCGCCAGCATCGGAATGATCAGCCAATAACGGCAAAAAAACATAGCCAAACCCAAGGCGATATTGTAAAACGGCGTATTCGCCGACAATCCGGCAAAAGCGCTGCCATTATTCCCGGAAGCGGAGGAAAACGCGTACAAAATTTCGCTGAATCCGTGCGGCCCCGGATTGAGTATCCCGGCCTTCCCGGCGGGCAAAAGGACCGCCAGCGCCGTGGGGATAAGAATAAAAATATGCGGAATCAGCGCCACCAAAGCCGCCATCTTCATTTCATAAGCCTCAATCTTTTTACCCAAATATTCCGGGGTACGTCCGATCATCAGCCCTGCGATGAAAACCGCGATAATCACAAAAGCAATCATGCCATAAAGCCCGGAACCCACCCCGCCAAAAATAACTTCTCCCAATTGAATCAGCCACAAAGGCAGCATACCGCCTAAAGGCAGAAAAGAATCCTGCATCGAATTTACCGAACCGTTCGATGCCGCGCTCGTGGCAATTGACCAAATGGAAGAACTGACAATCCCGAAACGCGCTTCCTTGCCTTCCATATTGCCGCCGGGTTGAAACGCCGCAGGCTTCTGATCAACGCCTAAGCTTGTCAATAACGGATTACCTTGCTGTTCGATCTGCGCCGACCACAAAAGACATGGAATAAAAATAATGAGCATCGCGGCTAATAACGCCCAGCCCTGACGGCGGTCCTGAACCATAACCCCAAAAGTGTAACAAAGCGCCGCCGGGATCCAGAGAATTGCCAGCATTTCTAAAAAATTGGATAAAGGCGTTGGATTTTCAAAAGGGTGCCCGGAGTTGGCGTTAAAAAATCCGCCGCCATTAGTGCCCAACTGTTTAATGGCTATTTGAGAGGCAACCGGTCCCAGAGCGATCAGCTGTTCTGGCGCGGGTTTTCCGGAAGCATCTTTCATCGGCTGGACAAGGGTTACCTTAACGCTGGAAGCAAATGTCTGGGGCGTCCCCTGGCTGACCAAAACCAGCGCCATGACTAACGACAAAGGAATCAAAATATAAAGCGTGGAGCGCGTCAAATCTACCCAAAAATTGCCGATGGTTTTGGTTTGTTTCTGAACAAAACCGCGAATCAGCGCGACGAGAACCACCATGCCTGTCGCGGCCGAGACAAAATTCTGAACCGTCAGGGCCAGCATTTGGGTAAAATAACTCATTGTGCTCTCGCCGCCATAGCCTTGCCAATTGGTGTTCGAAGCAAAACTCACCGCGGTATTAAAGGAAGAATCCGGCGAAACCGCGGGCAAGGCCAAAGGATTTAATGGCAAAAAAGCCTGCATACGCTGTATAGCGTAAACCGCCATAATTCCCAAAATATTGAACAGCATGACAGCGCCAGCATATTCTTTCCAGGTCATGCTCGCCTCGAATTTAACCCCGCTAATCCGGTAAAGCGCTCTCTCGAATGACCCAAACCAAATCGAAAGCAAACTTGGCTTTCCCTCATAGACCTGAGCCATGTAAATACCCAAGGGCTTCACTGTCAATAAAAGCACGGTTAGATAAAATAATATTTGAATAACATTGTTCCCGTTCATGCAAAAATCTCCGGTTTCAGCAAAGCCAGAAACAAATAAACGAACAACCCCAAAGCCAAAATCCCGCTAATCCAATAAATGACCAGCATACGCTTCTCCTATATCTTGCCGCACAAATCCATAAAACCCCAGGAAACCAGGGCCAGCCCGATGATTAAAAAAATAAAAATAAAGTCCATATCTCCGCCCTTACCGCCCAGTTTGTTCTTAAAAAGACCGGGCCTTTAATATAAGTGTAATCCTACGCTGAGTTATGGCGAATTAAAAAGAAACCGGAAGGCATTAAAAAAGCCTTAAAATAATAAAAAACAATTGCGGGGGATATTAATGGGAAAAATATAGCGCGGAATATTTGCTACAGATGGGTTGGCTTTTAAAAATTTGTTACTTATGCTATCACTTTTTATTTTATCATATCCGCTACGATCTTCGACCCGGCGATCACCACTGGCAGGCCGCCGCCGGGCTGGGTGCTGGCGCCGACGTAATAGAGACCGGGAATATGCGAGTCAAAATTCGCCGGACGGAAAAACGCGCTCTGCAATAAGTTATGCGCCAGCCCGAATGTGGCGCCGTGTTTGATGTTGTAGCGGGAAATAAAATCCTGCGGATAAAATGCATGTTCAACCTCAATCATCTCCTGCAGGTTGATCCCCAAAGTCTGATTGATCGATTGAAACACCGTTTGGCGAATCCGGTCTTCTGGCGCGGCAACGTTCTCTTTAGGATTTTCCAAATTGGCGACCGGGACCAAAATATAAAAAACATCTTTGCCTTGCGGGGCCAATGCCGGGTCAGTTACCGTCGGCACATGCACATAAAACGACGGGTCTTGCGGAATGACTTTTTGATCAAAAATCTGCCGCAGGTTTTTCCTTAGATCGCGGGAAAAAAATAAATTATGATGCCCGAGTCCCGAAACTTTACGTTTCAAACCCAGATACAGCAGATAAACCGAGCAGGAATATTTATACCTAGGAATTTCCCGACGCAACAAATCAGTTTGGCTGTAGGCATAATCCGCGTTGACCACAACCTTGTCAAATGCCAAATCCTCGCCGTTAACCGAGAGATGAATCCGGCCGTTGCGGCGCGCAATGGCTTTGACCTCGGAATTATAAAGAAAACGTCCCCCGAACTTCTTCCCCATCCGCTCCAAGGCCTTGGGAATTTCATACATCCCGCCGATGGGATGAAAAATCTTTTGCACATGGTCCGCGTAACTGATGATGCTATAAAAGGCCGGCGCGTTAAACGGCGACACGCCCATGAACATCGCCTCAAACGTGAAAGCGTAGCACAATTTTTCGCTTTTAAAATATTTACGGGCCAACTGCCAATAGGAATCAAAAACCTTCATCTTGGAAACCAACCCCCAATAACGCGGATTGAACAAATCTTTCCAAGTGAAACACTGAAACAACAATGGCCGGACTTCCTGATAAAGGTTGGCAGTCGCGCGGATAAAGCCGTCAAAAGCGGCAGCCGCGCCGGGCTCAATCGCCTCCAATTCCTGTTTGGTCAGCGCGCTGTCTTTACGCACTGTTAACGCCCTGCCGTCAGGATAAAAAATTTTATAACTTGGGTCGAGAATCCGCAAATCCAAATAATCTTCAATATTCTCGCCGCAATCCGCGAACACTTCCGCGAATAAATCCGGCATCAGGACAAACGACGGCCCCAGGTCAAACTTAAATCCCTGGTCGATGAGCATATGGTTGCGGCCGCCGCATTCGGACAATTTTTCAAAAACCGTGACGTTATGACCCGTCTTGGATAGACGCGCCGCGCTAGCCAGTCCGCCCACCCCCGCTCCGACGATCGCGATTTTAAGCTGAGCCATAAAACGTCTTTCTATTCGATGATAAACGACCGCATGGAGATCGACCCGTTTTGAATGCTTTCATGCACAAAGCGCAGTGTCTCGCCTTTTTCACCCAAAGCCAGGGCGTATATCATGGGAAGATAATGATCCAAAGTCGGCGCGGCCAAAGAGGATGTCTTTTTATCCCGCGTCGGGAAATCCACCAAAAACGCGTCATCCCTTTTGAGCAATTTATCCTTGATCACCTGATCAATTTGATCGGCCCAGATATACGGCTGGGCATCCATATCCGAATCAATCCGGTCCAAATTGTGGACCACATTGCCGCTGCCGATGATCAAAACTCCCATCCGGCGCAGTTTCAATAAACGACGGCCCAGTTCATAATGGCGGGAAACACAGTGCGGAACCCAGGCATTAAAGGAATAATTCAGACTCATTTCAAACACCGGGATATCCGCGGCAGGAAAAAGATGTTTTAATACGGAATAGGCCCCATGGTCCAGACCCCATTGGAAGTCGAGCGAAATTTTATCTTTTGCCAGAGATAAATCCGCGGCAGCTTGGGCGTATTGCGGCGCTCCGGGACATTCATAAACCAAATGATATAACGAACGGGAAAATCCGTAAAAATCATAAATCATCCGCGGTTTTTTTACTCCGGAGACAAACGACCCGTTGGTTAACCAATGCGCCGAGATAACCATGATCGCCCGCGGCCGCGGCAAATTCCTTCCTAAAGCCGTCAGATCGCGGGTAAACGCGTTATCCAGCATCAGGTTCATCGGCGAACCATGCCCGACGAACAATACCGGCATTTTATCTGTCTTCGCCAAAAGCATATTATGGTTTCGCGGTTGGGTTGGCATCATCAGGCATAAAAATAATCAATTCACCCCGCAAGCTGAAGATTGTGTCGCTATACGGAAAATACTCCGACGGACGACAATGACGACGGCCGCAGCGGCCCGGGATGACATCCACCCCGTTATAACTCGAAGCGGTGTTGGCCGCGTTAATGATCGCGTCCGCGCCTTTCGCCCGACAGATTCTCTTGGCTTGTTCCGCCAAAGTATCCGGCGTGACCCCCTCACTGGCATGGCCGGACACTTCCACTTTCCCAATAACTTGATACGACTGCGAAAACGCCGGGGTCTGCGATGCCGGGTAAATCGTCACGAAATAATATTTTCCCTTGGCGGGATAGCGCTGTTCGGTATAACTGGTATACCTGGCGCTGACCGCACAGCCTGCCAAACTCAAGCCGAGCATAACCAGCGAAAAAATTTTGATCATCTGAATTTTATCATTTGTCATTGTTTCTATTTCCCATACATCACTTGCAACTGAGACACTTTCGGAAATTCCGCGTAAAATTCACCCTGCGGCCCCAAAAATCCTATCCCGGATTTTTTCATGGTCACGGCGGTGTATCCGCCCTGTTTGTTAGGAATATTGACCGTAAATGTTTCGTCAGCGGAACCATTCGAGGTTGACAGCGTTCCCTGGGCCGGAACAATCACCGGCGGCTGTTCCGCGGTTGCCGCAGGTTGAGACGCCACAACTTGCGGAGCTGGCGCGGCAACAACCGGAGCAGCCGGGACAATGGTCATCGGTTGCGGCACCACCTGATATCCCTGCGGCGTATAAACATAATAAATCCCGTTATCTGTGTAATACGTCACCCCATTGATCATAACCGGAGAATATTCCGGCGGGATCGTGGTCACCACTGCGCCAATGGGTGGAACGATGAGCACATAATCCGTGCCGAGGCGGTTATAATACAACCCATCGTAATAATAATACCGTCTGCCGCTGACTCCAACGGTAAAACATCCATCCGGGATATAAGAAAACCGCAGTCCAAAAGAAGGCCGCTCATGATAGCGGTAAAAATGCCGGCCCTCATGACGGTCCCGCTCCCAAGCGAACGAGCGTGTCGACGGCATCAATAATGCGCCGGTTAAAAGCAGGATTGCTACTTTTTTACTTTTTTTCGTCGTAAACATACTTGCTCCCTCTATTTTGCGTACATCACCCGCAATTGTTCGATTTTCGGAAATTCTTTATAGTATTCGCCTTGCGGCCCAACAAACCCGCCGGCCATGCGTTTCAAAACCACAGGCGTAAATCCGCCTTTGCCATTCGGGACATTGATTGTAAATGATTCCTCCGCTGTTACCGGCGCGGGAACTTGCGCCACAACCGGCGGAGCGTTGACAATCACCGGAGCCGGCTGGACCACCGTTACCGGCACAACCCGGTTCTGATTCGGAATCTGCGCGCCCACTGTGCCGCCGATCGCCGCGCCTGTTACCCCGCCGATCAAAGCGCCACCCATGTCATGATGTCCCTTGGTTTGATGCCCGATGATTCCTCCGATAATCATACCCAGAATTCCGCCCAAACCCGCGCCTTCGGCAATCTTGGTTTGATTTTGCGGAACTGCGACGACTTCTGCAGCCGGCGTCATGATTACCTGGCGCGAAACGGGTTGCAACAGCGGCGGAGTCACCACCTGATACCCATAAGGCGTGAAAACATAATAAACGCCATTGTCCGTATAGTAAGTCACGCCATTGATAGTGATCCGGGTATAATCCGGCGGGATTGCCGGAACAACCGCGCCTATCGGCGGAGAAACCACGACATAAGCATTTTGGGAAGGAGCATAATACAAACCGTCGTAATA
Organism: Candidatus Omnitrophota bacterium; assembly: GCA_015233495.1. GTDB lineage: Bacteria > Omnitrophota > Gorgyraeia > Zapsychrales > Zapsychraceae > JADFXQ01. Next base: position 20,565 of record JADFXQ010000028.1, read on the forward strand.
ATAATATCGGGTTCCCCCGACAAACACCGGCACATCTTCATGAGAAATCATCTCAATCCGCATACCAAACCGGGGATGATCATGATAACGGTAATGACCGCCGCGATGTTCATCGCCCCAGGCGTAAGACGCGAGGGGAGCACAAATCAAACTGAAAATTACGGCACTAACCATCCCTTTGGCGCGAAATCCACGACCGGACATATTTACTGCCCACCTTTCTGCAAACATTTCCACAATCTTCTTCCCTATTCACCTTTTAGACAATCGCCGCGTAAAAAAAGTTCCCTGCCCTCACTAAGCATATTCAACCATTGCTGACAACTATAGTTTATCATGTTTCTCTTAACCTTCAAAGCGGCATATTGACCTTCCCATTTTCAACGTTTCTTCTAAAATAAAAAAAGCCTGACTTGTGATCAGGCTATTTGAAATTGAACGGATCAAAATAAAGGTGACTGACACTTTTTTTGCAGCTTGCGATCGATCTGCTGCAGAAAAAGTGTCAGTCACCTTTATTCTTCGGATAAGCCGGGAACCCCCGTTCAACAACTCTAACTATTAAACAAATGGTGGAGGTGCGGGGAATTGAACCCCGGTCCTTGTCGTGCCTTGCATAAGCGTGCTACAAGCTTAGTCGATCTTTTGTTGTCGTCCCCGCGTCTTCAACCGACAAAATCCGCCGGAACCATCTTCCTTGATTTCATCCTGCGGCTGGAAGCGGACCGCAAGACTAGTCTGCAAAGGTCCTTTTACGAATCAGCAGACCCTATTCGCAAAAGGGCTCAAGCTAAATTTTAGCCTGGGACTGAGACGGGTTCTGCCGGAGCTTTGCTTTTCGCAAATTGCGCCATAACACCGTCATACGTTAACTCGTGGTTAGCGTTTATTTGTGTCCGGATGATTAACGAGGCCCACCAGACATCCTCGGCATGCAGCCTATGCAACAACATCGCAAGTCGAGACCGATCACCCCCAAAAGCTCAAAGAACAACTACCTGTATTTCAGACGGCTTGTTTAATATCAGTGTATCTTTATCTGATTTAATCTTACCTTATTTCTTCCCGAAATGCAATTTTATTTCGCATTTCGGTTGCGCAGAGCCCGGCCGATGTCTCGGTCAATATCGCGGTTCTTCATGGTCTCGCGTTTGTCATACATTTTTTTGCCCTTGCCGACGGCCAGCTCGATCTTGACCCGGCCTTTGGCGTTGAAATAAATCTTCGTCGGCACCAAGGCCAAATGTTTCACCGTGGCTGCTTCAAACAATTTACGGATCTCTTTTTTATGCAGCAGCAATCGCCGCGGCCGGTCAGACTTGGAATTTAAAAAACTCGCCTGCGCGTACGGCTCGATCTGCAGATTATAGAGAAATATCTCCTCCTCCTCGACTCGGGCAAAGGCGTCGGTAAAATTCACCTTAAGATCGCGCACGGATTTCACCTCGGCGCCGATCAGCTCGATGCCGCATTCGTATCTATCGGTAAAAAAATAATCCCGATATGCCTTTTTGTTTGTCGCGATTAAATCTCCCATAATATAAAAATTATAACATAATTTCTTACCGCGGCCAAGCAGCTGCCGAAAATTCCCTGGGAATGATACCATAGATCCTTACCCCCTATTCCCTGGGGGGGCGAAAAAAATTTTAATCATCAAAGCCGATATCTTTGAGGAGCTCCGGGCTCGATATGAAGCATTTTGCCGGGGTCATATAGG
>JADFXQ010000029.1 GCA_015233495.1 Candidatus Omnitrophota bacterium
ACAAAGATACATTCCAAGAAAAAACTCATATTGGAGAGACGGATTCAAGTTAAAAGGAAGTTTAGCCACCCGAAATTAGGACATTTTTATTTTGGTAGAACTAGGACATTATTAATTTGGCTGGACACATTTTGCGGTTTTGCTTGACACCAACCGGGAAAGATGGTACATTTTTAGCAATAGGTCGCCTTTAAATTTTGTCCGGAGAGACAATAAAAGGTATGCGTAATCGATTACCACAAAGACTATTATCGCTCGACTCCCTTATGAGGGGGCCGGGCTTTTTTTATTTCGGGGACATTTGCTTCATTCGGCAAATGATTTTTAAAAAAACATTGGCCGAATCAAGCAGGTTTCCCCGTTTTTATTGAGGACGTTTATGAGCCCTGCCGGAAAAATTATGAGCCACGATGACGTGCGCCGCGCCTTAACGCGCATCGCCCATGAAATCTTGGAAAAAAATAAAGGCGTGGAGGATTTATGCCTGATTGGCATTCGCACGCGCGGCGCTTTTTTGGCTCAGCGGATCAAAGACCGGATTCAAACCATTGAAGCGGCAGACGTGCCTACGGGTATTTTGGATATCACTCTTTATCGGGATGATTTGACTTTAGTCGCGGAACAGCCGGTAGTGCATGAAACGCGCATTGATTTTGATCTGAGCGGCAAGCGCGTCATTTTGATTGACGATGTGCTTTTTACCGGCCGCACGATCCGGGCGGCTTTGGACGCCATGATGGATTTTGGCCGGCCCGCCAGTATCCAATTGGCGGTTTTGATTGACCGGGGACATCGCGAATTACCCATACGCGCGGATTTTGTCGGAAAAAATATTCCCACGGCTTTACGGCAGAGCGTGGCTGTGCGGTTGACGGAAGCGGACGGAGTTGCCGAAGATGAAGTTGTGATTGAGTCGTAAGGGCGGACACAAGGTCCGCCCCCTACGGATATGAAAAGGGCTCTTATGATCACTTGGACGCGTCCCGACTTGATTGATTTGCAGGATTTTACCCGCGAAGAATTTGAACTCATTTTAGAGACCGCGAAGTCGTTCAAAGAAGTCTCGGCGCGCGAAGTGAAAAAGGTGCCGGCTTTGCGCGGGAAAACCGTAGCGATGCTGTTTTTCGAGCCGTCGACGCGGACGCGCACGTCTTTTGAATTGGCCGCTAAACGTTTGTCGGCGGACACCCTGAGTTTCGCTTTATCTTCGAGCTCGATGTCCAAAGGGGAGACGGTTTTGGACACCGCGAAAAATATTGAGGCGATGAACGTTGATGCGGTGATTGTGCGGCATCCCTGCGCTGGCGTGCCGGGGCTTTTGGCGGAACATTTGGAACCGTCCGTGATCAATGCCGGCGACGGCTGCCGGGCGCATCCGACCCAGGCCTTGTTGGATATGTTTACGATTCAGGAGCGGCTGGGAAGAATCGAAGGTTTAAAGGTCGGGATTATCGGCGATATTTTGCACTCGCGGGTGGCGCGTTGTAATGCCTGGGGGTTGATGAAGATGGGCGCCCAGGTGACTTTGTGCGGGCCGGCGACTTTATTGCCTATAGGTATAGAGAATATCGGGGTGAAGGTTTCTTGTGACGCGGATCAGGTGATTCGCGAGAGTGATGTGCTGATGATGCTGCGCGTGCAAAAAGAGCGCCAGCAGGATCAGTTTTTGCCGTCTTTGCGGGAGTATGCCAAGGTTTTCGGTTTAAACGCCGCGCGGTTAAAAACCGCGAAGCCGAGTGTGCTGGTGATGCATCCCGGGCCGACGAATCGCGGCGTGGAGATCTCGGCGGAGATTGCGGATTGCGCGAATTCGGTGATTTTGGATCAGGTGACCAACGGGGTCGCGATCCGTATGGCGATTTTGTATTTAGTTCTGGGAGCTCGGGAGAGTTCGCGCAAGCAGAAATAGGGTTGGCGATGGGAAAATCGCGGGGCGTTCGGTTATAGGGCATTGTGATTCGATAAAGGCGCGCGGTTTGGGTATCGGTGACGGAAGCAGTGATGGTTGTAGGAAATTGCGGCGGTAAGGCGAATTGTGGTATTAGGCGGAAATTTTTGGAGATGGTTATGAGATTGCTTATAAAAAATGTTGTTGTCGTGAATCCGGACGCGATGGGGAATTCGCCTTCGGATATTTTGATTGAGGATGGGTTGATCCGCCGGGTGGCGGCGGGGATTGCGGACGCGGATGCCTTGGTTGTGGAAGGCGGCGGTTGGTTGTTATTGCCGGGGTTGATTGATTTGCATGTGCATTTGCGTCAGCCTGGCCGGGAAGATAAGGAAACGATTGAAACTGGATCACGGGCCGCGGTTAAAGGTGGGTTCACTTCGATGGTTTGTATGCCGAACACGGATCCGGTTTTGGATAACGCGATGCTGATTGAGGCGGTGATCAAGGAGGCCGGGCGGGTCGGGTTAGTCAATATTTTCCCGGCGGGCGCGATTACCCGGGGCCGCCAAAATCAGGAGTTGACGGATATGTTTGAATTGAAGGCGGCGGGATGTTTGGCGGTTACTGACGATGGAACCAGTGTGGCGAATAGCCGGTTAATGCGTTCGGCCTTGGAATATGCGGCCATGGTTGGTCTGGTGGTGATGCAGCATTGTCAGGATCCGGAGCTGTCGAAAAACGGGGTAATGAATGAGGGGGAAGTTTCAACCATTTTGGGATTAAAGGGAGATCCGGGAATTTCGGAAACGATTATTTTGGCGCGGGATATTGAGCTGGCTGGTTATTTGAAAGTTCCGGCGCATTTTCAGCATATCAGTTTGCGGCGTTCAGTGGAGCTGATTGCCGCGGCAAAGCGGCAGGGGATAAAGATCACCGCGGAAGCGGCCCCGCAGCATTTTTCACTCACGCAGGATGAGGTGCGTTCGTTTGACACGAATTTGAAAATGAATCCGCCTTTGCGCACCGCGGATGATGTCGCGGCGATTAAAGCGGCTTTGTCCGACGGGACGATTGATTGTATTGCCACGGATCATGCCCCGCATACGCCGGAAGACAAGGAAATGGATTTTGATCACGCGCCGCCGGGGATTATCGGATTGGAGACTGCGGTGGGGTTAGTGGGCACAGAACTGGTGCAGTCAGGACATTTGAATTGGCCGCAGGTGGCCGAGCGTATGTCAGCGGCGCCCGCGCGGATTTTAGGATTGAAAAATAAGGGATTTATCCGGGAAGGCGCGGACGCTGATTTGACTTTGATTGACCCGGATTGTACCTGGGAAGCAAGGAAAGAAGAGATTGTCTCCAAATCGAAAAACACGCCGTTTCTCGGCCGGACTTTGCGCGGCCGGGTCAAGCTGACTGTCCGCGGCGGGAAAATTGTCTACTCTGAACTGCCTTGACCCGCGGCCATCCCGATTCGCCGCTTATTATTTTTATCCATTGCTGTCCAAATTGGGCGTAAATGATTTTTATCTAAAGATAACTCATGCCAGAACTCCCTGAAGTTGAAACGATTGCCGCGGATCTACGGCAACGTATTATCGGTGAAAAAATTCAAGAGGTGGTTGTGCATGACGCCCGCTTGATCCGGGATTTTCCCCGTTCAGTGTTCGCTGACTGCCCCGCGCCCGGTTTTATTCGTGCGGTTAAAAACCGGGAAATTCAAAAGATCGAACGGCAGGGCAAGGCCCTGATTTTTTATTTATCCGGAGGCAAATATATTTTGGCGCATTTGGGCATGACCGGACAATGGGTTTTGGCGGACTCGGCGCCGCGGGCGAAAGTCAGTATTACTCTTTCCAGCGGACAACGCTTGCATTATAATGACCAACGCATATTTGGCGGGATGACGGTGGTAGCTGATTTGGCAAAGGTTCCGTATTTGCGCGGCTTGGGTCCAGAACCCTTGAGCCCGGGATTCTTACGGGTTTTTCAAGCTATTGCGATGACAGGGATAAAAGCGCCGGTAAAAAGTTTTTTGCTCGACCAACACAAAATCGCGGGTATCGGCAATATTTATGCCTCGGAAATTTTATTTCGCGCCGGGATTGACCCGCGTTGTCCGGTTAATCAAATCACGGAACCTCAACTGCGGATTTTAGGCAAGCAGATTGTCGCAGTCTTAAAAGAGGCGGTGTGCCAGCGCGGCACGAGCAAGCGCGATTATCTCGACGCTTCGGGTCGCCAAGGGAGTTTTCAAAATTATTTGCGGGTTTATGGCCGCGCCGGAAAACCTTGCTCGGTTTGCGGTAAGCCGATTCAACGCGTGGTTCAAGCCGGGCGCAGCACGTTTTTTTGTTCAATATGTCAAAAATAGGCGGAGCGATATGAAGCAACGGATCAAAGTCGATAGCGGGCTTTTATTGTTAATGGTGATTCTGACCGGATTTTGGTATTTTTATCCCCAACTGTACACGGGGAATGTTTTTTGGGACGGGATTTTGAGTTTTATCGGGATGCTGCTGATTTTTAAAGGCGCGTTTTTGCGCATGGCGGCGCGTTCGCATAAAAAAGCGCATTCCGGCCAAGGTGTGGCGCTGGTGATTACTGGGCCTTATGCGTATATGCGCAATCCGATGTATTTAGGGACGTGTTTAATCGGTTGCGGGTTTATCTTGATTGCCTGGCCGTGGTGGGCCTTGCCGATTTTTGTTGGCTTGTTTTATCTGAGGTTCAAAATTCAAATTGTCAAAGAAGAGACACATCTCGAGGAAATGTTCGGCGATACCTACCGGTCGTACTGTGACCGGGTGCCGCGGATTTGGCCTTATATGAAAAATTGGCTGAAGATTAAAATCCGCGATGTAATGAATTTAGACGAGGCTTTTTTGATCAAAGAAAAATGGTTGTTGTTGTTGTGTCCCGCGGCAGTGGTGGTATTAAAGTCAGTGAAAGAGCTGTTTGTGTATCATCAGACGGATATTATGCAAACTCTTTTGATTGTCGGCCTTGCCGCTTTGCTCGAGGCCGCGGCATTGATAATTTTTTATTCTGACCGATGAAAAAGATCCAGGGTGTTTACAAAATAACCGCGAATCAAAAAATTTCCGGGAGCTATTATCATTTAAAAATAGCGGCGCCGGATATTGGTCGCGGGGTTTTACCGGGGCAATTTGTGCATGTGCGGGTCAATGACGGGTTGGAACCTTTTTTTCGCCGGCCGTTCAGTGTGTTCCGCGGCGGGAAAAGCTTGGAAATCCTTTATGATGTCGTAGGACCAGCCACCAAACAGCTTGCCGCGAAACGTCCGGGGGAAACATTGGACGTGATCGGGCCTTTAGGCCATGCGTTTACTTTGCCGGATAAAAATATCCGCGTTGTAGTTTTGATCGCCGGCGGGGTTGGGATCGCGCCGTTTTTAACCCTCACCGATAAAATCCGTCTTAAAAAACTCGACAAGATTCTGCTTTATGGCGGACGCACCAAAGCAAATATTGTCAGCTTAAAAGCGTTTCGGGATAATGGCTGCCGGATCCATGTCGCCACGGATGATGGCAGCGCCGGCGTCAAAGGCCGGGTATCGGGGTTATTTTCGAAAATCCCGTTGGACCCCTCAACTACGTTGATTTACGCGTGCGGGCCGCGTCCAATGTTAGCCGCGATTCAAAGCTTTGCGGCGCAGCACGGGATGCGCGGAGAATTGTCTTACGAAGAAGTGATGGCCTGCGGCTTGGGCGCTTGTCTGGGCTGTGCCGTGCAAACGCGAAAGGGATATAAAACCGTTTGTCACGACGGGCCGGTTTTTCCGCTGGAGGAAGTGGTTTTTTAAAAAAGCAAGGGACGTATGACCCATTGGCTTTCGATATTGATCGGCGTGATCGCCGGGATTTTCAGCGGATTTTTCGGGGTGGGCGGCGGGATCATTATGATTCCGGCTATGGTGATTTTGCTGGGCATGACCCAGCATACAGCGCAAGGCACGACCTTGGCTGCGATTTTGCCGCCGGTTTTCATTTTTGGCGTGTGGAAATATTATCAGGCCGGGAATGTGAATATGCCGATCGCGGTTTTTGTCGCCTTAGGTTTGACGCTCGGCGCGTTTCTGGGCGCGGCCATTGTGCAGGGTGTGCCGGATTTGGTTTTAAAACGTTGTTTTGGGGCGTTGTTGGTTTTCGTCGGAGTTCGCCTGATTTTTTGGGGATAATAATCCGGATTGGATATTTGAGGTTTTTTTCATGGATTTATCAGTTTCCATCGCTGGGATTAAATTTAAAAATCCGGTGACCGTGGCTTCCGGCACCTTCGGCCATGCTGAGGATTTTTATGATGATAAGGAATTACGCCGGCTGGGAGCGTTGATTCCGAAAACGGTGACCTTGTTTCCCCGGCAGGGAAATCCGCCGCCGCGTATCGTCGAAACCCCGGCAGGTATGATCAACGCGATCGGAATTGAAAATCCGGGAGTGGATATTTTTATCACGGACAAATTGCCGTTGTTAAAAGCTATCGGGATACCGGTGATTGTCAGTGTTTCCGGTGCGAACTACGAGGAATTCCGGATTCTGGTGGAAAAGGTAAATGCCGCGGGCGTTACCGCTGTTGAATTAAATTTATCCTGCCCGAATTTGGGCAAACATTCTTTGGTCGCTCAGGATCCGGCCGCGGTCGAACGCGTTGTGCGGCTGGCGAAAAAGCATTCCCGGATCCCGGTGTGCGCCAAATTGTCGCCGAACGTGACGGATATCGCGCAGATCGCGGCGGCTGCCGAGCAGGGAGGCGCGGACGCTTTGAGTTTGGTAAATACGTTTCAAGCCATGGTGATTGATGTAGAGAAACGACGATCGAAGCTCGGCAATTTTACCGGCGGATTAAGCGGCCCGGCGATCCGGCCAATTGCGGTATTTATGGTCCATCAAGTTTACCGGCGGATAAAAATCCCGATAATCGCTATGGGCGGGATTATGGCGCCGGATGACGCTCTGCAGTATATCATTGCGGGCGCGACTATGGCAGCAGTGGGCACCGCGAATTTTATTGATCCGGGCACGCCGCTGGCGGTACTGCGGGGAGTGGAAGATTATTTAAAGCGGCACGGGATGCAGCGGATCAGCGAATTACGCGGGAGTTTACAATCATGAACTCGTCTATGCAGGAAAAATTGATTATCGCTCTTGATGTGCCGACTTTTGCAGCGGCCCGGGAGTTGGTGGACCGTTTGGGCAGCGCGGCTAAAATTTATAAAGTGGGAAGTCAATTGTTCACCGCTTGCGGCCCGGCGGTAGTCAGGCATTTATTGGCCGCGGGTAAAGATGTTTTTTTGGATCTAAAATTTCATGACATCCCTAACACGGTGGCTAGCGCGGTCACGGCAGTGGCGGGATTGAGCCAAAAGGTCTTTAAAGCGGAAAAAGAGCCGGCGGCTTGGGGCCGTCTTTTGTTATGCACCCTGCATATTGCCGGCGGGAAAGACATGATGCGCTTTGCGGTCGAGGCCGCGGCGAAGGAAGCGCGGCGCATTAGCGTGCCGCGGCCGTATTTGGTCGGTATCACGGCGCTCACCAGTGACGCGAAAACGGAAAATTTAAGCGCGGTTGTTTTAGAAAAAGCCAGTCTCGCAAAAGCCGCGGGATTAGACGGGGCAGTCGCGTCCGTGCAGGAGGCCGCGCTTTTGCGCAAAGAGTTTGGCAAGGATTTCATTATCGTCACGCCCGGCATCCGCCCGTCCGGCGCCGCCATCGGCGACCAAAAGCGCGTAGCCACGCCGGCGGAGGCAGTCAAAAACGGCAGTGATTATCTTGTCGTCGGCCGGCCGATTGTGGAGGCGGAAGACCCGGTAGCGGCGTTATGCGCTATTTTACGGGAGATGGACGCGGCGTAAGGCGGCCGAGCGTGAAAATCCGTTTGACACTGAAAACAGTCTATAGTAATATATCGCCTTATCTAAGGGCGGTTAGCTCAGCTGGTAGAGCGCTTGACTTACATTCAAGTGGCCGTTGGTTCGATCCCAGCACCGCCCAGTAAATTTTCGCGCAGCGAAAATTTACAGAGCAATCGAGCAATAGAAAAATCAACGACTCGATTGCGGTCTAATTTCTACTTTCAATTTTCAAAGTTATACACGGATCATATCTAGGACTCGTGGTGTAGTCTGGTTAACATGCAAGATTGTCGATCTTGAGATCGCGGGTTCAAATCCCGTCGAGTCCGTTAAATAAAAAAGCCCCCTTTGAGGGGGCTTTTTTATTTAATTGATTCGTTCGGTTGAACCAGCCAGCGGAGCTGCGGGTTCATCACAACCTTCCACTAACATTCAGGTAAGGTTGGGACCGGGAGCCCCGCAGAGGCGAGCGAATATTTTTTTTAATTCGATTTTTTTCTTTTAATTTTGATAGAATCATTCGTGCCGCGCGGGCTGCGTGGTTTTCATCAGACCGTTTCTTAAACTCGGAAGTATGCCTTTTAACAGTCATCTATGTTGACCTGGAATACGCAAAAAACATCCGGATCGCCGGATTGGTTACGAGGTATATTTTTAGGTTTGACCATTTTGGTCTGCGCCTGGATGCTTTATCCCAACATTGATTTTCCCGATGGCGGGATGTTTGCCCAAGGTGACAACGGGCTGCATTTATACGTTTATTCCCAAACGGCCCATGGGGCATTGCCTTATCATGATTATTGGTGGTGCTACGGACCTTTGATGCCGTTTTATTACGCGGGGTTCTTAAAGGTTTTGGGGTTCACAATTCCCAGCATCCTTATCGGCCAAATTGTCCTCAATATTCTCAGCGCGGTTATATTCTTTTTGACGTTGACCCGCTTTTGTTCTTTGTTTTACGCCTTCGCGGCGGCAATATTTTTTATCACTCAAGGCATCAATTTTCCGCACACCCAGAATCATGCCGGGGGGGTCGTCTTGCTCCTGGCGTTGATTTATGTCTTGACCGGGTTCATCAGCGGAAGGTCCGGACCCAAAAATATTCTGGCTTGTTCTCTGATTGTTTTTCTGCTGGGGATCATTAAACTCAATTTCGGCGTGATTGCCGGGTTGATCGTTGTTCTGGCGCGTACCGCTCCGGTTTTCGCTCCCCAGGGGCTGCTGCCGCTAACCCCGAGGCGGTCGTTGATTGTTCCGGTAGCCGGAGCTTTGGGATGCAGTTTTTTGGTTTATGGGATTTTTTTTATTGGCGAGCCTTTTGACCACATTAAACAAAATCTGCTTTTTTTCGGCAATGACCAAGTCCCGCGGATATCGCCTTATATCGGATTGTATCTATTTTTTCAATTGCTGATCAAATATTTATTCGCTAACCCGTTGCTGATCGGTTTATTGCTATTGTCTTTGTTTAATCTATATTTGCCGCGGGAACAAACTGAAGACGCGTCACGCGGCAGGACATTGCTATTGCTTTTTTTGGTGATGGTATTATCCCTGCATGAATATCTTCTATCGGGCATGGATTATCGGTGGATATGGGCAAAACCCAGTTTGTTATTAATGATTTTTCTGGCCGCCTATCCGTTGTTGCGCGAACGGCGGCTTTTGCGGTCTTTAGTGTCGGGCATTATGGTTTTGGCAACGATCGGGAACGCCTTGGGGGCCCGCGGTTTGATGAATCAATACCGGAACGCGGATCATTATTTTAATCATCCCCGCGCTAAGGCGTTTATCGCCAATGACCCCGCTTGGAAAACCACGGTTCTCGACGCTACCCGTTATTTGCAAAAAAATCTCGCGCCGCAGGAGTTATTTTTTGCGGCGCCTTATGAGCCGATTTATTATTATTTGTTAGATAAGCCATCGCCGGTTCGTTATCTGGTCTTCTTTCAATTTTTGCAACCCACCCGCAAACAGGACGAAGAGATTATTCGGATACTGGAATCCAAAAAAGTGAATTGGGTGGTGCTGTCTAACCGAGCGAATTCCTTAGAAACGGGATTAGGCAAATTCGGCGTGACGCATTGTCAGTTATTAAATCAGTATATTGAAAAAAATTTTAGCCTTGCCGCCCAGTTCGGCCCCTGGGATCAACCCGCGGTATGGGTGGTCAACCACGCGGTGCGGATACTCAAGCGTAAGCAGCCGCTTTAGCGGACCGGAGAGTTGGAATAATTTTTATAGAGAGCGTGGAAAAATAATTTTTGTATCGGGTGTTTTTCGTTGAAAAGCGTATCCCAGGCTTGGGGTATGGGATATTCTTCCCTGCGGATCACGAAACCGTTACGTTTCGCGCGGGATACCAGCCACTGTTTGGTATAAAAATAGCCGTTCGTGAGACGATCAATGTGGCGGATATAGTGATTGATCTGCGCTAAAGTCATTTCATGCAGAGAACTGATGTTGATCATGACGTCAAACGATTTATCCGGCAGCAGTTCCACCTGGGGAGCGGAAATCAAACGAATTTGGCTGGATTCGAATTCTTTTTGGATACTTTGGTAATTAGAAAAAGGACGAAAGAGAAAGATTTTTTTCTCCGGGAATATTCCGGATAAATATTTTTGCGCGACATATAAAGCCGGGGGTATATCAATGATGGTATAAGAACACCCGGGCATCGCTTTTAAGAAAACATAAGCCAAGCGTCCATAACCCGCCCCGATTTCGCCGATATTCTTAAAGTTTTGCCGCCCGCCATCGATATGATTCATAATGCTGTAATACTCATGCAGGGAATTGGCTAAATCTTGGGATACATAATTTTCTTTATACTGAATGATATAAGGCGCGCCGAAATTTGGCTCGGACAATCTCGGACATAAACCCTGGGAGTCCACGTCTGATAAAACGGACCAGAACATGGCGACATAAATTTTATACAAATACGCGGACAAGACGTTGAATGTCGGAATGCGCGGATCGTCATTTTGGTAATTAGGAAATTTGGCGTTGCTTATCGATAAATCCCCCCGCCGCAGCCAAAGCAACAACACGGGAAAAAACTGATGAACGAAAATGGTAAAAACATTCCAATTGAAGTAACGCATATTTAACGTGCGTTTGAAATTATTGATCGAGGAATTTTTCAAATTCTTTATTCCCCAATCGTTCAACTCTGCCCAAAAAGGCGACGGCCAATACAAGGGATCCGCCTGGAACACGTCCGCGAACATACTTTGCAAATGAATATCAATTTCTCCCGCCTCTTTTAATAAGCTCGCCCGATGGTTGGTATCGGCGATTGGAATGTTGGTCATTTTCCGGGCTCCTAAGCGTTAAATATACTATCGCAAGACGGCTTTAACGTTTAAAACACTGCCGCGTAAGATAAGCGCCTCAAACAAGGTCAAGGCCAAAGATAAAGGCAACAAGATGACCGCGGCGGCTAAATATATACAGAAGACGATTTTTGACGGCGGTCGGACAACCTTGCGGCTTTTCAATATTTTGTAGAATAAATTGATTTCGATCGGTAATAAATTCAAAAAACTCTGCAGCCAGCCGAAAACTCCATATTCGAAAGAAAGCGTACGTATAGTCACGACGTGATAGCCGGCGTTTTCTAATAACCGGGTGATGGTCTTTGGCGTATAATGCCAATAATGCCGGGTTGGATCCAAATGAAACCAGCGGCCGCGAAAAATTTTTGCTTGTAAACTGCCGCAATTCGGCACGGAAATGAAAAGTATGCCCGTATTTTTCAGAATATTTTTTATGGCGTTTAACGTATTCTGAGGGTCGGGCATATGTTCTAAGGATTGCCAAAGGGTTATGACATCAAAGGATTGTTCTTGGGCGCTTTTTTCCGGGGAAGCTAAATCAAAAAAATGAATTCCTTCCCGGTTTTTGAGAATTGCTTGTCCGCATGGGGAAGGTTCATAACCAAATTTTTTCCACAGTGGGGGCAAATATGATAAGAAAGTTCCGTCGCCGCACCCGACATCCAAAATTTTTCCCGGCTTGACTCTGGCCAGAGATGTCTGCTGCCGCTCTGTCTGAAATAAAGCGTTAAACAGGCGATTCAGCGGACGCCCGGCGGCTGCTTCCCCATAATAATTATTTTTATAATTTTGTTCGGGAAAGTTTTGCGCCGCTGATTGGCAAATTGCGGCGCTGATGATTATCCCGCACTGTTGACAAAGATAAATGGGGATCAGCGGGGCCCGAGGGTCGTCCGCATTCACGCCCTCCAGAAAGGGTTTTATTTGTTTTGCGCCACATAAAAGGCAATGATCCCAAGAGGACATCGTTATCGCTTTGTTGACGGTAAAATCGAATGATCATCGTCGATGATAAAATTTTGGCGTCCGACAATATCTTTATAAGCCCGGGCCAGGTAGAGACCCAGGAAAGGAATGGTCAGCAAAAGATAAACAAATATGCCGACGATCGCTAAATCGGCTAAAGTTTTTAAATCGTGAATAAAGATCCAGGAGCCGGCAAAGGGGATGATCAACATAAACGAAAGGTAAAGTATGGCGCGCAAGGGGAAGGTGGTTCCCGCCATAATCCCGGCGATAGCAAAGCAGATCATGCGAAAAATATTATAGTGGGTTTTTCCGGCGACCCGCGGCTGGCGTTTATAATCGATCCCGGCTTTCTTAAATCCCACATAAGCGAGTTCGGTACGCAAAAAAGGATAGGTGGTTCTGGGATGCAGGATAGCGTTTCGAACGCTTTTGCTGAACATGCCGAATTCCGACATCCACATAATCGCCTGACTGTCAGCGATCAAGTTGTTGATTTTATAAAATAACCGCCGGAACAGATAGATCAAAGGATGATCGGGCCGATTGGAGCGTATGCCATAGACATGTTGAAAGCCAGTTTTGATTTTGGCATAGAATTCCTTAAGTAATTCCGGAGGATCTTCGCAATCCACGTCGATGATCGCGTAAAGATCGGATTCAAAAGTGGTCAGCCCGGCCAATAGGGCGGCTTGATAACCGAAATTGCGCGATAAACTAATGACGTTCAATCTCGCGTTGGAGGCGCAGCGCTCGCGCAAAATGGCCAAAGATCCATCCTTGCTGCCGTCGTTGACAAACACAACCTGCCAAGCGAGTTCCGGCAATTCCCGCATCGAAGTTTCCACGCGGTTTAAAAAAATATCGATGCATTTTTCTTCGTTATAAATCGGGCTGATAATTGTCAGGAGCATGGGTTTCACCAGATAAAATGGTTTTTATAGTAATCGACCAGGGCGCGGATTTCCTGGTTTAAATCGCGCTGGGGGTTCCAGCCTAGGGCCCGGAGTTTCGCGTCATCCAAAGAATAGCGCACGTCTTCTCCCATGCGGATAAAATTTTGTTTGACGAATTCCTGCCAGCGCTGGTCTTGCGCGCCGTCAAAATAATAGTTAATGATTTTTTTAATGATTTCCAGATTGGGGAGTTCGTCATTTCCGGCCATATTATAAATTGTGTTGCGTTCTCCGCGGTCAATCACCGTCAGTATTCCCGCCGCGGTGTCTTGCGCGTGCAGCCAGGTGCGGCGATAGCTTCCGTCGCCGTGCACCGGGATAGGCTTTCCGAGGGTAAGATATTTGACTGCCTTAGGGATTAGTTTCTCGGGGTATTGGTCCAAACCATAATTATTCGTCGGACGAATGATAATGTACGGCACATGATGCGTCCGGTGCCAGCCTAATATCAATAGGTCTGCCGCGGCTTTAGAGCTGGAATAGGGGTTGCTGGGCTGCAACCGGTCTTGTTCCGTATGCAGGCCGTTTTCAATATCCCCATAGACTTCATCGGTGCTCACCTGGATCAGCAGCGGCATTTCATAATTGCGTTTACTGCGGATCAATTCTAAGAGATTTTCCACGCCGCAGATATTGGTCTGGACAAAATTCGCGCTGTCCATGATGGAATTGTCGACGTGAGTTTCCGCGGCGAAATTCACGACAATGTCGACGTCGCTCAAATGCTGCATGGCGCGGATATCCTCTTTGGTGAATTTGAACAAGGGATTGTTTTGGAATTCTTTTAAGCAGCGCAGATTTGACGCGTAAGTCATTTTATCAATGCCCCAGACGTGCCAGCCGCGGCTTAAACAGGCGCGGGTAAAATGGGAACCCATAAATCCTAAACAGCCGGTCACGGCTGTAACCATGGTTTGCATACGTTCTCCTTTAACTTAGCGACGGACTTTTGCGGGCCGCCGGAACCGGATAGATGAAATCACCCTGATATCCCGCGGCGGCAGCCCGCGCTTCGATTTCTTTGCCGAAATTCCAAGCCAAGAGCAGCAGGTCGTCGACTTGCGCCGCGGATTTTTTTAACTGTGCTATCCCCACAATCGGGATCCGCGAGCCCGGAGCGAGCAGTCCGCATTTTTTGGGATTATCATCGACGATGCGTTCGATCAGCGCGCGGTCGATCCCGTAATAATTTAAAAGTGTGTTGCCTTTGGCGCTGGCGCCGTAACCCCAAACGCGGCGGCCGTCCCGTTTTGCCGCGTTCAGCAGGTCAACTAAATTTTTTTTATTCTCTTCCACGGCGCGGGCAAAGGCGATGTAAGGTTCCCGCCGGGTCAATCCGAAATGATTTTCGAGATTGAGCAATTGCGCGACCTGCGGCCGGGGCGGATATTGATTTTTTTTCGCGGCGATGATTCGCAGGGTCCCGCCATGCAAGTCCGAAAAACGTTTTACGTCTACAGTTTCCATCCCGTATTCCTGAAGCAGTTGGTTTACCGGGCCTAACCCCAAGTAAGAAAGGTGCTCGTGGTAAACGGTGTCGAACAAACCCCGTTCAATAAAATCGAGGATATAAGGGAATTCCAGCAGGAAAATACCTTTGTCCGCCAGACAAATTGCCACCGCGTTCACGAAGGCGCGCAAGTCATCGACGTGCGCGAAGACGTTAGTGCCGGTAATCACATCCGGCCGGCCGTATTGGCGGGTAATTTTCTGGGCCACGTCAACCGACCAATAATCACAGAGCGTCGGAACGCCAGCCGCGTTGGCTTCCGCCGCCAAATTTTTCGCCGGATCAACGCCTAAGATTTGGAAACCGTAATTTTTAAACGCGCGCAGGAGGCATCCGTCATTGCTTGCCACGTCCACGGCAAATAATTTTTTTCCCGATCCCAGCCATTGCGTTACGTCGCCGGCCAGCGCGGCGCAATGCTCCCGAAAAGTTTGGGGAGTCGAACTGACATAGAGATACTGCCGGAACATCAGATCCGGATTCACTACGCAGGAAAGCTGGGACAGTCCGCATACTTCGCAGAGCCAGAGCGCTAAAGGCGCTTGATATTCCGGGTCATGCTCGGATGACGGAGGTATGTAGGAATTCGCCAAGGGCGATATGCCGAGGTCTAAGTAGGGAAAAAAACGCGAAGCTGAGCAAATTCGGCATTTTTGAATTAGATGATGGTTAGCCATTATTGTTTAATTATACATGATATCGGAGAGTGGGAAATATTTTTTGCGCCATCTTTTACTAAATATTATTGCTGGGGGACGGCAAATTTTTGCCGGATTTACGCGAAAATTTTTCTCGAATTATTTTGGGAACGTGATAGCATAAAAACTTAAAAAATAGTTGATTCGCGCTGGAAACGCGTTATTTATAAGGATGAGGAAAAGATGATAACCATAGAACAATTCGCGCAGTTGGAGCTGATAGTCGGGCAGATCAAAGAGGTTGGGGAGCATCCCAACGCTGACCGGTTATATGTTTTAAAAATTGATATCGGCGGGGAAGAACGGCAGTTGGTCGCCGGAATCCGGGGCGCGTATGCCAAGGAAGAATTGCTCGGCCGCAAGATCGTGATGATTAAAAATTTGGAACCCGCGGTCATCCGCGGGGTGGAATCGCAAGGCATGGTCTTGGCCGCGGCGGGGTTAAACGGTCCGGTGGTGCTCAGTCCGGAAAAAGACGTACCCGTCGGAAGCAAGATAAAGTAAACCATCTGAGGGGCATACACTGAATTCGGCAAAGAATTTAACCGTCACACACGAGACGCGCCGAATTAAGTGGGTGTCCCCAATTATCGATATGCAATTACCATCACTCATCCCAGACGGGTTTTGTTTGGATTGCCGGGCCTGCTGCGTTTTCGAAGGCGCGGTCAGCCCTTGGCGTCCGAAAATCACGGCGGCGGAAAAACAAAGCTTAGACCCGGCAATGATCGCGGCGGATGGATATATCAGCGCAGCTCCGGCGGGGGAAGTATATCCGTGTGTGTGTTTAAACACATGCGATCACGCTTGTCAGATTTATCTGCAGCGGCCGTTTGAATGCCGGTTATATCCTTTTGTGTTAGTCCGTCGAGAAAATAAGCTGATGCTGGCCGCGCATCTGGCCTGTCCGTATATTCAGGCGAACCGCGGCACCAAAAGTTTCGCGGAATACGCGGAAAAATTGCGGCAGGCTTTACGGCAGGAAGCGGCGCGGGAAATATTAAACGCTAATCCGCAGCTCGCCGGAGATTATCCGGCGGATCAAAACGCGCTGGAAGATTTGTTTCTTTTAAGCGGAGGGAACGCATGAGCGCTGTGGCAAAACTGACTAATCATCGGGAAACCCTGCAAAAATATTTCGATGAGCAGCGGGCCGTCTTGACCGCTTTTGCTTACGCGACGACTTATTCCTGGATCGATTTTTTTAATTTTGATTTCCGGATCATTGACGGGTGTTTGTGTATTTTTGCCGCGAACGCCATCGGCACGTTTCTTTATCTGCCGCCTTTGGGAAAGCGCGTGTCGCGCAACGTGATCCGTTCCTGTTTCGCCCAGATGGAGGAGCGCAACGGCGGCAGCGGCGTGACCCGCATCGAAAACGTCCCTTACGAAATGCTTAAACATTTTCCGACGGATCAATACGAGTTTGTGCCAAAGAATGACGAATATATTTATTGGCGGCAGGACATCGCGGATTACCGCGGCAATGATTACAAATCAAAGCGTTCCGCTTATAACGGCTTCGTGAAGAATTATCCGGATCATGAATATCTGCCTTTTGAACATGGCATGATGGATGAATGTCTGGGGATGTGCGATGTTTGGGCTTCGGACCGCATGGCGTTCGGGCTCGACAATAATATGTATTGCGCGATGATCGAAGAAGCGCGGGTGATGAACGCCCGTTTACTGCGCGGCGCCGGCGAGCTGGGGCTCGTCGGCCGGGTAGTGCGCGTTAAGGGCAAAATTCGCGGATACACCTTCGGATTCCGGATGCGCGACGATATGTTCTGCGTATTGCTGGAGGTGACGCATCCTGAATATAGAGGTTTGCCCGCTTATATTTTCCGGGAATTTTCCGACGACAAAGAAGTCCGGCCCTACAAATTCCTCAATGTCATGGACGATTGCGGCGCGGAAAATCTCGCCTGGACTAAGATGTCCTTTCGTCCGACCCTCCTGCTCAAATCCTACATAGTCAAAAAAATCGATCCCCGCGCCAAACAATTCGCCGCTGGCTAAAGGTAAAAGCCATCGGCCAAGTGGGCCGGAGCTGGTTTTTATTGACATATGTTTCGTCAAATAGAGCATATTTTTTTGAAGAAAGGAACGACGGAATGAAAATTCCATCTATTTTTCCGATGATCTCCAGACGGATTTGGCCGCCTATGTAGGAAATTATTTAAATGAGGTTTTTGCCTGGAGCGAATATCGTGAGGCGGCGGATCGGAAATATTGAAGTTTTACCGTATCAGGTTTTTCTGCGCGAGTTTTGGGAGTAATGGCCAATATAACCAGACGCTGATATTATTTGACATTATTATTTGGTTAAATGATCCAGTCTTGAATTTTTAACAGCGGCACTCGGGAAAATTCTTTTAGGTTGCGGGTTATGAGCGTGCCTTTACGGGAAAGGGCGGTAGCGGCGATTAATAGATCATTGGGACCGATGATGTTTCCTTGGGTTTCGAGGTTTTCGCGGATTTGGGCATAGGTTTCCGCCGCGGAAAGATCAAAAGGGATGATTTCAAAAGGTTCCAGAAAAGCGGCGATGGCTTTCTGTGTTTTGGCAGGGTCACGGGATTTGTGCCCTCCCAGAAAAAGCTCGGCGGCAACAATGGCCGGGATTTTAATCTGATCCGGCCGCTGGGCACGAAACACGTCTGCCAGGCCCGGGATATCCCCCCGGAGAAAATAGATACAAATATCCGTGTCAAGAAAATAAATCAAAACGCAATCCTTTTTCGGTCAGCTTTACGGGGCGGTTGAGCGGGACGTTCGATTTTGTTTTCTTTGAGCGACGCAAAAATTTCAAAATACCCGGCGGGCCATCCGGAATCCAGCGAAGCGTTCAATCGTTTTCTGACCCAGCCGGATACAGAGCCATGCTCTTTTTGCGCGGATCGTTCGATGCGTTCAAGGGTTTTATCATCGATATAAATAGTTAGTTGCGCCATGTCTTGTCCTCCTTGATTTGAGTATAGCATCTCGGAAAACAATTGCAAGTATATGTTAGAGTATACGTGCTATAGACAATACTGGTTTAAGTGGTTATCGATCATAAGAATGTTCACAATTCTTTCTGCCGTAAGGGGGTATTGAGATTGGACACCATTTATTATTTGCAATAACAAGCGATGGTTTTGTCGGTGTCATCCCAATCCGTATTTTGATTATGGTGATAACAATAGGAGGTATTGCTGCTCATTTGTTCTTGGTTGGTATCATTATCATGACCGCAGGCGGATCCCCCAGTCAACAGCTTACAGATGGCATCGGATACGACGCAGCTTTCATCAAAGCCGCTGTTACACCATCTGCCGTTCACAAACCAGGATTTATCAATATTGGCCGGCCAACTTTCTCCTGAGGCGCAACTGCTGTTTCCTTGGAAGCGATCGGCTCCCGGTTGTCGGTTAATGGCATTGCAGACACTGCTGCAGGATGACGCGCCATTGTTTTGGAGCCAAACACCTTCCACGCATTTCCCTTGATAGTCGAAGGTCCCTGGCGCGCATTGACATGAGCCATCGATATTATCAAAAGACGGGGGGCAGCAAATTCCGTTTTGTTCCAGTTTTCCATCCGGGCAGCCGCAGGCGTTGTTTATTTTTATATATCCGTTTTTACAGGCCGCGGAACACGGCGGATTTTTGGCCGGATCCGCGGCGCATTGATCAATAACTGTGTATGCTTGGCTGGATGTAGCAGGAAGACGGCTGGCGCAAATTTGATATTTGTTCTCCGGTGGTGTAACGCCGCAGCTATTGGCAGCGCAGGTATTTGAAGCGAACGCATAGCCGGAATCGCAATAATATTGACATTTTCGGGTAGCGCATTGTGTTGGGTTGACAACACCGTTCCAATTGATGTCTCCGGGCAGATCGGTTTCTGTGGCAGGGCATTTTAGAGCGCCCAGCGGTAAATCGCCATTACAACGGGCGTTGATACATTCTTTTTGATCGGGCGTCATAATCATGCCTGCGGAGCAGTAAAATTTGCAGGGAATGAAATTATCACCTGCATAACAAGATTCTTGATTCGGACCGAGCGAATAGGTTCCCGGTGTCGTATCTCCCGGAGAACACTCGATAGCATTCACGGGCTTGTCACCTTTACAACCCATTTCGGAAGCCACGCAAGCGCCGTTTTTTAGCTCCATACCGTCCGCGCAGGTATATTCGCAAGTCGGATTCGCCGGGCAGCGCTCGACAATCGACACCGCTTGATTAACGCTGGTCGGATTTTGCGGTGGGCAAGGTTTGTATTTATCCGGCGGAACCGGGGCGTCCCCGCAGGAGGGTTTCGGGCAGTCGGAACAATTGGTATAGTCTTCGCCTAATGCCGGCTCGCAGGCGCCATTGCCGCAATGTTCAACGCAGTCCCGCGGATCCCACCCGTCGCAGGAAGAGTTGCAATGCAGTTGACCTTTGCCTTTTTCGTATTTCGCGTCGTAAGCGTCACAAGTCTTGCCGTTGAGATTTTCCGGCACGGTTGTGCCATTGCCCGGATCGCAGATTTCCGTGCCGGTGATTTTTCCGTCCCCGCAGAACAAACATCCATCCGTGTAAATGGTTTGGCAGTCGTCGGAACAGCGCAAAGTTCCGCCGGAGTATTTTCCTCCGCCGGGTAAAACCTGATTTTCGCAGGTCTGGCCGCCAAAATTTGTGAGGTCGCAGACTTTACCGCTCCCCGCGAATACTTGGCCGTCTCCGCAGTAAACACAATTTTTGGGGTCAAAACTGCAAGTGTCTTGACAGCCGAGCGTGCCGCTGGTGTATCGGCCGGTTTTGCCGTTTGGCAAATTCACTTGACCCAAATCCGCGCAAGCTACCATATTTTGATGCGCGGCTTCTTTTCCGGCCAGGGTTTTATCGCCGTAATTTTTATAATCGCAATCTTCCGAGCGGTTCTTGATGCCGTCGCCGCAGTATTCGCATTGGCTGATATCATAACCGGAACAATCATCTTTGCATTTTAACGTGCCTTCACCGCCGGTTTCACTGGCACAGCTTTGGCCGCTCAAATCATTGCCGTCGCAAACTTCCCCGACCGTGGGGTTCACTTTACTATCTCCGCAGTAGGAGCAATTGCTGACATCAAAAGAGCAGTCATGTTTACAGCCGAGGATCCCGTCATTAAATGTTCCTGGCTTTCCATTTGGTAAAGTCACTTGGCCCAAATCCACGCAATTGACCGCGTTTTGATGCGCGGCTTCTTTTCCCGCCAGAATTTGGCTTCCGTAATTGGCGTAATCGCATTCTTCTTTCAAGTTTTTGACCCCGTCGCCGCAATATTCGCATTCGGTTAAATCATAGCCGCTGCAATCGTTCTTGCATTTTAACGTGCCCACCCCGCCGGTTTGCGACGCGCAGGTTTCGCCGTTCAAATCCGGATCGATTTTACCAGCCGGGTCACCCGGATCGCATACTTCCATTTCCGTGGTGATTCCGTCCCCGCATTTGCAATTCACGCCGCAGCTCAAGGTTTCGGTTTCCGCGGGATTGCCGTTGCTGTCTTTACAGGGATCGCCTTTTTCATAAGTTCCGTCGGAAGGACCGGGATTATTACAGGCGCGGGTTTTGGTGCTGGTCATACCGCGCTGCACACATTGTTTATCGTTTGATTTTGATTTTAAAATATACGGACATATACTGAATTCCGACCATTTTCCATCCACTTTACACATAACGGTTTCCTGCATCATGAACGTTTGATTAGGATCCACGCCGCCAATACATTCGCGGCCGCCATTTGCCGGCGCGGGGGTATTGCAATAACGGGTTTCTTTGCCGCCTTTGATATTATTTTTACAATCCTCGTCTTTTTGCCAATCTCCCCAACCGCCATTTACCGCGCAAGGCTGAGTATGGATAACCCGGGTGGCGGCATCGCCGTTAGGGTCAGCTAGGCAATCCGCAGATTTGGCATAGGGCTTAATACACGACCGAATTTGCTGGCAGCCGTCGCAAAGAATTTGCGTGCAATCGTATCCTGGCGCGTCTTGCCACTCCGCCCAATATCCCGGTGGGCAAGCTTGGGTGTTACAAGCCCGCGGTGTTCCGGCCGGTAAGCAGGGTTTTCCGGTTGCATCCGGCGCTTGCGCCGGAGGATCAGTTGTCACCTGCTGTGTTCCCCCGCCGCAGGGTTGATCGCAAGCGCTCCAGGTTTCAATACAATCTTTGGGCAGGTTATCGCGCGTTCGGCTGGCAATGTCTCCGGTGCCAGCATTCCCAGGTGTACTGCTTGGGCTGGCAGCTGAGGTGGAGGAAGCATTCTTCGGACAAGCGCTGTTATCTGTGCAATCTGTGGTGGCTAGACTGAGGTCGCAGGCCGCGCCTCCGTTGGTTGCCGGGATATAACTCCGGGTTTTGGTCCCGGTTCCGCACGTTGTTGAACAGGACCCCCAAGCCAGCCATTCGCAATTTTTTTTCGGAGCGTCCAAATGACATCCGCCGCAGTCCGCGCAACAGGTTTCGGGAGTCTCGTTTGGTTCGCAAATCCCGTCGCCACAAGGGTTAGGTTTACCGGCGATTCCGGCAGTTGCCCGGTTAAAATAAATCCCGGCCTTGGCTTTGGTTTTGGGTAAAAAAGACTTGAGCCCAATCAGCGTTACTGCCACGACACTGGTTAGTACCAGCATATATTCGACAACAGTCTGCGCTTTGGATTTGGCGTATCGCATAT
>JADFXQ010000002.1 GCA_015233495.1 Candidatus Omnitrophota bacterium
GATGAGGGAACGCCGCTGTTTTCTTTCGGTTATTATGAAAGTGTTTTGGCGATTGATCATGTGATGGGGACGGCGTATTTGTGCGGGAGAGAGGGTTCGCCGGCGTGGGATTTGTTGGAATCGTCTGTTCGCCGAGCGGAGACGGGGTTGGAATCGTCTAATTGCCGGGCCGATACCAGGTCGGCCCCTACACACGATTGGGATAGCAAACATACGATACTATTAAAGGAATTAGAGAGAACCGGCACTTTTAGGGAGAAGCGGATGCGCAAAATTATTTTTTGTTTATGTTTGTTTGGCTTATGGGTTTTGCCAACTGCGGTTAACGCGGGCATTTTAGTCGAGCAAGGCAAAGTTCAGCTTAAATTCACTCCCGGACAAAATACCACCGGAAAGCTGATGGTGCATAACACCGAAGGCAAGGAAATCAAGATCCGGGCTTATTGGGAAGATTTTGAATATCAGCCTCCCTATGACGGCGCGAAAAAATTTATGCCACCCGGTTCCATCCCGCGGTCTTGTTCGGCTTGGATCAAATTCACGCCGACTGATTTTGTTTTGCCGCCGTTTGCGAAACAAGAAATCGCTTATGTGATAAATCCTCCGGCGGATTCCTCCGGTGGATATTATGGGGTCATGTTTTTTGAGCCGGTGGTTGACCGCCCGCAAACCAAAATGGGAGTAAAGATCGTGTCCCGGGTAGGCAGTCTTTTTTTTCTGGAATCCACCCCCAGCAAACGGGAAGCGGGTTTAAAAGATTTCGCGTTTAATGACCCGGGCATGGTTATGAAATTCGTGAACAGCGGTGACGTAACCTTGATCCCGGTCGGAACCTTTTATGTGATGAGTGAACAAGGCGACGCGGTTGACCGGGGTGATATGGACAAGATTTATGTGCCGGGAGGCGCGACCGCGGATTATAAAATCAAATTCAACGCGGCTTATCCGGCAGGGAAATACACCGCGGTTTTGACCGTGGATTTAGGCGAAGAAAATGTTTTGGTGAAAGAAGTGGATTTTGTTAAAGACGCGGCCGGTAAAATTACTTTATCCGCGGTACGAGATTAGGCAATATTCTTAAAACCTCTATGGAAGTGACGGGAAGGCACGTGTTATATTATTTTTATGCGCCACGGTTTTATATTGACAACGTTTTTGATTTTCGCTTTGGTGGCGCAGCCGGTTGCCGCGCAAATTGAGTATCCGCATATCTACAACTATTTTTTTCAATCCGGGCTGAACGCTTACGCCCAACAGGATTATGACACTGCTTTTAATTTTTTCCAACAAGCTCACCTGATCGCTCCGCAAGAAGAGCGTCCGCTTCTCTATATTAGTTTGATCGAAAAAGCCCGGGAAGACCGCGGCAGCGGGCCGCAGGCCGCGGCGGTTACTCCGGTCGTTCCGGAGCCGGATGCGGTGCCGGCACAGTATGTTGTCCCAGCGCGGGAAATTGTCCCGGTACCGGATGTTGATCAAGCGGCTCGGGAACAAGCAATGCAAAAAGCTTTAGAACAGTTGGAAAACGCCGCTACCGCTGCGGAAAAAAACGCGGTAGTCCCGTCGCCTATGCCGGTCATGCCGCATACAGTCGCTTTGCCGCCTCAGGTTCTGCCGGTAGAAAGCCCGAAAGTTCCTTTGCCCAAAGTCACCCCGGCTAAAAAAACGAGCGCTCCCACCCGTTACGCCCGGCTTAAACACACCGAACAAAGAAACGGCCAAAACAAAGTTATTCCGCCTTTATACGATAACAACACGCTTTATCTCGACGATAAATTAGCCGCTACCCAGCCGAAAACCACGCTAAAGGTTTTTTTTCATGATTTTGTGATTTTGCAAGGCAAAAATATTGAACGGTTTTTGGTCACTGCTCCGGATTTGCTGGGCATCGAACGGCTCAACCGCGACCAGCTCAAAGTTTCGGGACTGCGCCGCGGAAAAACCTATTTGCATGTCTGGGACGGGCAAAGGCGCTGGACATTTGACACTGAGGTGATTTTGCCTTATCAGCTTCTGCCGCCTGCGTCAACAACCGAAGTTTTAGAAACTCAAAACAAGCCTTTGCACGTTATGTACACGCTGACTTCCGGGTCGACTTACGGTGGAAAGAAATTTGATGAAATGACCCGGCAAAATTTAAGTCTTTTGCAATGGATTGGGATCGCGGATGAAACGCCTTACGGCGATTTTGACGGCAGTTTGACCTATAATAAATTTCCTGACTCCACGGAATTGACCGGTTATGGCATCGGGTTGATGAACGGGCACATCGGCGATTTTAATGATTTTTCCATGCGCGGGTTTGACACGTCTAAATCTTTTTCGCCGTTGACTTTGCCGGGGCAGTCTTACCGCGGGTTTTTGCTCGACGCTATGGCCTTTGACAAGCAGGTTGCTTATAGTTATGTTAGCGGCCAGAATCAGGCGACTTACGGGATGTCTTCCACTGGCTCGCAGATTTTAAGCCAGGCGTTTATTGAAGGGTTTAAAACCACTTTTTTTCCCCTACGGGAAAATAATATGTCATTCAATTTTGCCCGGGGCTGGGGATCGGGCCGCGCTGAGGACCTTAAAGAGCGGGTATATTCTGTTCAAGGACAAAGGCGGATCAGCGATATTTTTTACACCGGGGAATACGCTTATGACGATCACGAGGGAGCTCTGCTTTTAGGCGGAGCTTATCAGGACAAACAAAATAGATGGAATTTGAACTTCCGCGATACGGCAAAAGATTTTAAAACGATCACCGGCAATGGCCCGAGTCAGGGGCAGACCGGAGTGACTTGGTCGGATAACCACATTTTGAATGATGCGACTGTGTTCAGCTCCTACGCGGATGTTTACCACGATGGGATATCTCCCAATGACAAACATCCGGATTTTTGGAATTTGGATTTTAACACCAATCTCAGCCAGCGTTTGAGCGAAACGTCGAATTTGTATCACAATTTATCCTTTGTCTACACCCCGGGCGAAGTTTCACCGGTCAATAATTTTTTGATCGGTTCGACCTATGGCAAGTCTTTTCCCATTTGGAATAAGCAAAATTTGGGCACTAGCGCGGGTTTGACGTATCAACGCAGCCGCTATGATCGGAATTTCTCGTCTGATTATGACCGTTATTCTTTCAGCACCGGATTGAATTTGCCGCTTTTCGCCGAACTTTCATATTTTATGAATTATCAGATTTCTTTCGTGGACAGCATTGGCCTTAAGGAAATGTCTTATCCTTATGTCTGGAACTATGGTCTTAACGCGTTTCACCGGTTCACCGATACTTTGTCCGGCAACGCGTCTTTGACTTATCGCAATGAGGAGCGCACGGAAAAAGCCAACAGCTTTTTGTCCGGAGAGGACAGCTTGTCCGGTAGTCTGGGCGCTACGTTCAACCCGGCTCCGGATTGGGAATTTTATCTTAACGGCTACGCCCGCAATGTCTGGGCGGAAAACGCGCTCCGGGAACCGTCCAAATCCGTGGATATCCGCGCCGGGGTGCGCTTAGGCTGGGACACGCCGATTTCCTGGAGTCCGCTGGGTACAGTGAAAGGTGTGGTTTATAAAGATTTAAACGGTGATCAGATTCAAAACGTAGGAGAGCCGGGGATCGCGAACGTAGCGGTCAAAGTCGGCGAACAGACGGTAAAAACCAATGCCCAAGGGGTTTATGAACGCAAGGTATTCGCGGAAAAAGTCCGGGTAGCGATTGACGGCAATTCAATTCCGTCGGGATTTGTGTTCACCACTCCGCTTTATGTGGATGTGAACATAGTCGCGCATAAGGTTCAGCGGGTCAATTTTGGCGTGAACGCCCAGTCCGGGATTTATGGGATGGTTTATTTTGATAAAAACGGAAATGGCAGACCCGATGAGGGAGATGTGTTTCCGGCCCGGGTCAAAATCGTGTTAAACGGCAAAATATCCGAATTTACGGATTCGGACGGCTCCTTCTTTTTCCGCAATCTCCCGGTGGGTAAATATCAAATGACGATAGATATCAACTCCTTGCCGTCCGGATATTTGCCGGCGATCAAAATCAGCAATGAGATCGCGCTCGCCGAGGGCGCGACCTATGTTTTCCATATTCCTTTGAAAAAAGTGGAATCTGGGGAGAAAAAAACTACGGCTCCGTAAGTCCCCACCCCTGACCCTCCCCACGCTTCGCGGGGGAGGGGAAATGGAATGGCTTGATGGCGGGTTAGATCAGCGCAAGACGCTGGATTCCACGAGGATTGGTTCTGAATCGCGGACAATCCGCTGGGAAATCACAATAAAATTTTCTTTGGCTAAGTTGGGGTTTGGTTGGGCCGCGTTCATTCCTTCCGGAAAATAATTGATGCCGATCATCGCGGGAATGGTTGCCACCAATTTGAGAGTTGTGGTGTAGGAAGCCGCGTAACAGGGAAGCAGTGTGCTTACCCAAAAACCGAGAATTAAACCCGCTAAAAAAATTGTTTTCATTTTTCGCCCCTCCTTCGCAGTTAGCGAATACCCGGCCGCTTCCACTTCGGCCGGGGTGATCGCAGTTAGCGAATACCCGGCCGCTTCCACTTCGGCCGTGACCGAAAATAAAAAAGCCCCTCGACAAGAGAGGGGCAAAAAATGAAACCGTCATCTAACGGGATGACTCACGGCAACCTGACAACCTTATCCTTTAAGGATTTAGGCTCATGGCTTTGCGTCCCACTCTTTCGAGTAGTTTGCGATTATCAAATTTTAAAAAGAGCGAAAATTTCCTATCCCAACAAAGTATAACATTATCCGGCCAGGCTCGGCAAGGAAACGGGCTAAAATATTTAAAACCTAACACATTGAAAAACAATCAGTTATGCGCGCGCCAAAGAAAAGCCCACGTTATGATTCGGAATTTTCTTTTTTAAAATAATACTGCGGGGCATATTAAATTTATTTGACCCGCGATCAAATTTATGCTAAGCTTTTTTGTTTCCACACACTCAGCCAAACACAGAGCAACCACGGAGGGGCCGGCACGCTTAAACATTTGCCTTGACGGCACTTTGTAAAACATTTAGGCAAGGTTACCACCCATCAAAGTGAAATGCTCGCCGCCCACCTAAAAATTTTGCTTTTCGAATAATATTTTACGCTCTGGTATATGATGGGGAAGCGTTTCCGTGCAGGGCGAGCCGCTTGCAGAAAATCGGGCATTGACATATGGTCAGAAATAGGGCATAATTGATTAAGATTGATTAATAATGATTAATATGAATCTGGGAGGAATTTATGACAGTTGAAACGATTCCCGCGGTTGAAGCGCGGGTTCATTTTGGGGATATCATGAAAAGGTCTTACAAAGACGGTTCTCGATTTATTGTTGAAAAATCCGGTATCCCTATGGTGGTTATTTTGAACGCGAGGGATTACTCCCGGATGATGGACGCTAGGGATGAGCGGTTTAAAATTTTGGACAAGATTAAAGGGAAACTTCCGCGACACCCGGAAGAAGAAATCACTGATGACGTGGCAGCGGCTATTAGGGCGGTAAGGAGCCGACGTGCTTAAAGTTGTGATTGACACCAATCAATTTGTCAGTGCTTTTTTGAATCATCATGGACCTTCTGCGGATCTCTTGCAATGTTGGCGCCGCCAGCAATTCATTCTGGTGATCAGTCCAGCAATCCTCCGCGAAATTAAAAAGGTATTAGACTATTCGCGGATAAAACAAAAATATTTTTTAAAGGACGCGGATATTCAGGCGTTATTTGTTTTATTAGAGCAAGAAGCGGTTTTAATTCCTTATCCGGAGCCGGTTCGGATTATTAAAGATGACCCGGATGATGATAAATTTATTGCTTGCGCGTTAGCCGCGGATGCCGATTATATTGTGTCTGGGGATCGTCATTTATTAGATATTGGAAAATATCAATCGATCAAGATCGTTAAGGTTCGGGATTTTTTAGGCAGCATTGTTTAGTGACTGAAAGGCGGTTGGAAGATACGCTTTCATTGCAATAGTTCCGATAGTCTTATCATTTTTAGCTTTATTTTTTGAAAAGTAAGGAATACAATGGAAGAAATAATTTAGCATTTGTTCTTAACATTAATCAAAGGAGAGGGTATGAATGGGGTCAAAGGCTTTTCCGGGGGAGTCGTACTTTTAAGCGCATTGTTGATTTTGGGTTTTTCGCCTTTAGGCTATGCCCAAACCGCGCCAGCGGAACCAATGGTCGGGACGGATTTGAACGCGGCCCAACCTGCGGTAAAGGAAGAGGGCAAAAAAGAAACGGGCAAGCACGCGAAAAAAGGACGCAAGGGGAAAAAAGTGCGTCATCATAAAGCGGCCAAAAAGCCCGCAGCCGAACAACCCGCGCCAGCTGAAAAGCCGGTTCAATAGTTATATAAGCCGCAGAAAATAGGGGGAGATATGGTCCACGATACTTGTAAAAAAAATGCTCTTTGGATAGCGGTTATAGCTTTGTTTTTTTGCGCGGAAACCTTGTATGTTGTTAAGCTCAAACACGAGGTTGCTCAGGTTGAAAAAAAATTAACCAAAGTGAATCGGGATTTAATGGCGGCTAATAAAAAAGCCGAGGAATTGAAAGCCACCGGCGAAGAGTTGATCGCGGTGAAAAAAGAATTGGCGGTCACCCAGATTGATCTGGAGGTCGCTAATAAAAAGTCCACGGATTTGTCTGCGCAAAACGACGATTTGACTAAGGTCAAAGCTGATTTAGAGGCGGCCAATAAAAAAATCGCGGATTTGACCGCGGCCAGCGCGGAATTAACAAAAGTTAAAGAGGAATTGGCGAAAGCGAAAGCGGATTTAACTGCTGCGGCGGGATTGGCGGTTGGCGCATCCGCGCCAGCGGCGGCTCCCGTCGTGAAATAACCATAAACATACATCACCAAAAAAAAGGCCGGCAAACAGATTTGCCGGCCTTTTTTTTGGGCGCGCTTCGGTAGTACGCGCTAAAGAGGATCGAATTTTTAGGATTTGATGAGCAAATCCGCCTCAGTGGTCACGGTTTCTAATTTTCCGGTCACATAACCCCGGCAGTGCAAAGCGCCGCAGGAACAGAAAAACGGTTTGAATAAAACGTCTTCGGTCTGGGCATAGTCCATGGTAACAATCCCGCCGGCTGCAATGGGCTTAACCGTGATAAACACCCGCCGCGACATATCGCAGATAGTGTTCGGTTCGCAGCAATGCAGGATTTTCCCCATAAAATAGGGGTCGTGAATGTGCAGTCCATCCGCGAATTTCAGGGTGAACTGAGTGATGTAATTGGTCAAAAAACCGGTAAAAGCGAAAGCAATATCTCCGGGTTCGAACGACGTCAAGGCAATAACCCCCTCACCAACGTTGTCGCTGATGCGCCGGATAGCGAACCGATCGGATTTCGGTTCGTAGGGAAATTCCGGCAGATTACTGGGATAAAAGCGTTTGATCATCTGAACAGCACCTGGTAGTTGATGGTTTTAGGGTTGAAGACCTCTTTCACAAAATCGATGACAGCATCTTCTTTAAACGTTTTACAGCTGAAGACATCAAAATACATGTCTCGCGCTTGATCATTAGTGTGCATAACGATCGCGCTGGTTTCGATCAGTTGGACCGCGGAAATACCGACTTCGATACCGCCGCCGAAACGTTCGGCGACACAGCCGCCAAAAGCGACCATATCGATTTTTTTCACCAATCGAGTGATGAAGTCCGCGATTTTTTGGGTTTCGAGGATGTTTGCGTTGCAGCTACGCGCTGTTAAGATGAGGTGTTTTCCGTAGTAGACAACACCGTCCACGTTGATACGTCGATATTCAGCCATCGGTCCTTTTTTCACCCTTCCTTTTATTGTAACGTGAATGGAAATTGGTTATTTATATGAAGCGGCGGCTGGCCGCGGCATTTTCCTATAAGAATATTGTTGTAAAGAATAGAATATTTTCCCCGGCCTTGCAAGTGTTTTTTATTCCGGTTTTTCTCACAATCTCGTCGGTAAAAAAGGCCGGCCGCGATGAGTTGCCGCGGGCGGGATTAATCCGGCAAAAGCGCGTCCGAACCCAGACGCTTTAAATGCTTTTTACAAGGTTTGAAAGGCAAATACAAGCAATATTATGATTTTTTTTCATGATTTTATCCGCGGCGGCGTCGGGGGGGAGATAGGGGTCGGTGAGGCCGACGTGGTCGGAGGCGTAAAATAACGCGGCGGCTTGGCGCTGGCAATATCGCGCCGCGTTAAAAAAAGCGGAGCATTCCATATCGACGATATCGACCTTGTCGCGGCAAAAATCAGCGTGATAGATTGTTTCTAAATAAAGCGAGCCCACGGTGGCGCAGGTCGCGGGAAGAATCGCGGGTGAAAGGGCCAGGATTTTTTGGCAGAGTGTTTGGTCCGGTTCGGCGTAATCCGGTTGGGAGTCTTGTTTTTTTAGCAGGCGGGAAAAACTTTCCCGGGCGAGGCTTTTTACCGGGCAGAAAAGCGCGGCGCTGTCCCGTTCTTGGGGTGAAGCGATGAGGCCGCAAGATCCGAAAAGGACATAATTTTTAATCGGGCTGTCTTTTAAAAGCAGCAAGGCGTCGCCGGCGAACGCGGCGCCGACCCGGGTCTGAATTAAGGCGCAGTGTTTGCCAATGCCGGCGGAAAAAATGAAGCCTTTGTTTAATTTTGGAATGCCGAGTGCCGCGAGCAAAGGAGCGCTGACCAAGGGCGCGAAGACGCAATTTGGGGGAAAGGTTTTAGGGTCAAGGCCGAATTGACGCGCCGCATTTAACATGGGAACAGATTCAAGAGTTTATGATACAATTATTCGTTATAGGGACGGTTGCGAAATGTCTCCAATGCTCTTAACCGACGGCATAGGCTGTCCAAATTGGAAACATATTATATCATAACGCGGGAGATTTATGAAATACGTAAAATTGCCGAATACGGATATGGATATGTCCGTTTTGACTTTGGGGACTTGGGTCTTTAGCGGCGACGTGTGGGGCGCGGTGAAGGAACAAGAATGCCGCGACGCGGTGGCCGCGGCTGCGGATTGCGGGATCAACGTCATCGATACCGCGCCGATTTATGGATACGGGGCAGCGGAAATTATTGTGGGCAAGGCGGTCCGCGGCTGCCGCGGGCGGTTTCTGATTGCCACAAAATGCGGGCTCATTGGACGCGGCCGGGAGATCCGGCATGATTTGTCGCCGGGGTCGATACGCCGCGAAGTGGAAGATTCTTTGCGCCGTCTGGGCGTGGAACGCATTGATTTATATCAATGTCATTGGCCCGACCCGGATACGGCGATCGAATCAACCATGGAAGCCCTGCGCGGTTTACAGCAGCAGGGAAAAATTCGTTATATCGGGGTATCCAATTTTGATCAAGCGCTTTTGGAGCGGGCGCGGCGATGCGCTTGTATCGTGACTTCCCAAAATCCTGGTTCGATTCTGGATAGGTCCGGAGAAACGCTTTTCCGGTTTTGCCAGGAACGGCAAATCGGCGTCTTGACTTATGGCAGTTTGGCGGGAGGGATTTTGACCGGAAAATACGACCAAGCGCCGCGTTTTAAATCCGGGGATGCGCGGAGTTTTTTTTATAAATATTATTCCCCAAAGCATTTTGAACCGACGCGGCAACTTTTGGAAAAACTGCGGTCTTTGGGACAGCCCTTAAACCAAATCGCTTTGAATTGGGCTAGGCGGCAGCCGGGCGTGGTGAGCGTGTTATGCGGCTGTCGTAACGCCGCGCAAGTGCGGGACAATGCCGCGGCTATTGCCTGGGATTTGAGCGAGGAGCAGACCCGGTTGATCGACGAATGGGCAAAGCAGACTTTAGATCCGGGAGCGGCCAACCTATGAACGATGCGGCGCAAGCCTGCGTGCGAAAGCGGTTTCCCCGGTTTGGCGTCAACAAACAGCAGGAAATTTCCCGGTTGGTATATGAAATTTCTCGCCGGGAAAATGTCGGTTGGCAATCGGTTTTGCCCTCGGCGGATGAAAAATCCCCGGAGATCCGTTATCCGGCTTTGCGACAGGCGCTTTTACGCCGGCGATATCCGAATTTGACGGAGGAAGAGAGACAGGCCGCAGTTTTGCCTGCTTTGGATATACAACCCGGGAACCGGGCGGTGTTTTTAGGTGAGCAAAACCGCCGCCAAGTTATTCCGCGGCGGTTTTACGTTGAAGCGGCGGTCGCGAAGAAAAATTTCGCGGCGGATCTGCGGCGACGTTTTCCCGACGCGGAGTTCACGGGAATCACCACGTATAAAGAATTTCACGCCGGGCGCAAATATTGTTTGGCGGAGTATAACCGGCGTTTAGAGGATTTTTTTATTGTCGCCGAAAAATATGATTTTTTTTGCCCGTGCCCGTGTTCACCCGGTTGCGCGCCGTGCGGGTATCACATTTTTAACGCCGGCCGCGGCTGCGCGTTGGAATGCGTTTATTGTTTTTTACCCGGCTATATGAATGAACCGGGCATTGTGATCCCGGGGAATCTGGA
This sequence comes from Candidatus Omnitrophota bacterium, assembly GCA_015233495.1. Taxonomy (GTDB): domain Bacteria; phylum Omnitrophota; class Gorgyraeia; order Zapsychrales; family Zapsychraceae; genus JADFXQ01. Next base: position 10,452 of record JADFXQ010000002.1, read on the forward strand.
GGAATATTTTCAGAGAATCGACGGTTATGGTCAAGGGTTGCGCTTTGGCTCCGGCCAGTTTACTGATTCTTTGGTGTTCGACCATATCACGCGATTCTCGCCGCGGATTATTGATTTTTTCCGCGGCCGGCCAAACGATATTTTTGAGTTTAAGACGAAAAGCGATGCCATTGAATTGATTTTAGCGGCGCCGGCTGGGGAGAATATTGTGATTTCCTGGTCGCTGAATCCGCAAAAGATTATTGAGACCGCCGAATTTTTTACCGCCGGATTGACCGCGCGTTTGGACGCGGCTAAACGTTGCGCCGCCGCGGGATACCGGGTGGGGTTTCATTTTGACCCGATCATTTTTTACCCGGAATGGGAAAGGGATTATTTTGCTGTTGTGGACCGGATTTTTTCTTCGGTGCCGCCGCGGCGTGTAGCCTGGATCAGTTTAGGGTGTTTGCGCCTGACGTTGAAATTGAAGAAAGCCATTGAAAATAGGTTTCCGGATAATACAATTTTAAATGGGGAAATGACCGCCGGCTTTGACGGCAAGCTGCGCTATCCGGAAAGGGTTCGCCGGGATATTTATAAAAAGATGCGCGAGCGGATTGCCGGGCATGACCCGAACGTTTGGGTCTATTTATGCATGGAACCTTAGGAACAAGGAGAGATCATGACCATTGGTTTTATCGGCCTCGGCCGCATGGGATTAAATATGGTGGAGCGTTTGCTGGCGCGCGGGCATGCGATTGCGGCTTATGCCCGCAGTGAAGATTCCCGGCGTCCGGCGCGGGATAAGGGCGCCCGGACAGTGGAAGCATTGGGTCAATTAGTTGACACGCTGAACACGCCGCGGGTGGTTTGGGTCATGGTCCCGGCGGGAGAGGCCACCGAGCAGAATGTCCGGGAATTGGCCGGCCGGCTTTCGCCCGGCGATATTGTGGTGGACGGCGGTAATTCCAATTATCAGGATTCTTTGCGCCGCGGGAAAATGTTAGCGGAGAAAGGGATTGAATTTTTGGATTGCGGCACCAGCGGCGGGATTTGGGGATTGCAGAATGGTTATTGTCTGATGATCGGCGGCAGTTCTTCGGCTTTCCAAAAAGTTGAACCGATTTTCGCGGCCTTGGCTCCCGCGCAGGGGTACGCGCTGGTGGGGCCGAGCGGGGCCGGGCATTTTGTCAAAATGATCCACAATGGAATTGAATACGGGATGCTCCAGGCCTATGCCGAGGGGTTTGAAATTTTGGCCGCGAGAGCGGAATATCATTTGGATTTAGTAAAAATCGCGGGTTTATGGAATCAAGGCAGTGTTGTCCGTTCCTGGCTTTTGGAATTGGCGCAAACCGCGTTCGCGAAAGACCCCCGTTTGGAAAAAATTAAAGGATATATCGCGGATTCCGGCGAGGGCCGCTGGACGGTTGCCGAAGCGGTCGCGCAAAATGTTCCGGCGCCGGTTTTGACTTTGGCGCTGTTAGAGCGCCTGCGTTCGCGTCAGGAAGATTCGTTTGCCGCGAAAATGATCGCGGCTTTGCGCGATGAGTTTGGCGGGCATGGGGTGAAGAAAAGTTGAAAGTTATAAGGAGAAATATGGCGGATAAAGATTTTGATAATCCGGTTTTACAAAACCAATTTCTCGAATCCTGTGATTTGCCGGAGCCGGAGAAGCCGATTCCGCCGTTTGTCTTGGTGATTTTTGGCGGCACTGGGGATTTGAGCCGCAATAAACTTATTCCGGCGCTGTTTCAGCTTTTTATATCCGGAAAATTGCCGCCGCGTTTTTTTGTGTTGGGCCTCGGATCGCGTCTGTTGTCGGATCAAGAGTTCCGTGTTTTTTGCCGGGACGCGGTCGCGTCCGGCGCGGCATCGGCGGAGGCTGTGGAGGATTTTGGCGCGCGTTTTGGTTATTTGGCGCAGGATTTGAACCGCGCCGGAGAACCGGCGGGTCTGTGCGGCCGGCTTACCCAATTGCGCGCGGGATTAGACAGTCCGGACGTTTTGTTTTTGTTTTATTGCGCGCTGCCGCCGGATCTGTTACCCGCGGTGGTCCGGTCGTTAGACGCGATCCCCGCGTGTCATGACAGCCGCGTTGCCAAAATTGTCGTCGAGAAACCCTTCGGGCATGACCTGGATTCTTGCCGGGTTTTTAACGGTTTATTGCGGCAGCATTTTCCCGAACAGCAGATCTATCGCATGGATCATTATTTGGGAAAAGACACCGTGCAAAATATTTTATTTTTTCGGTTTGGCAACAGTATGTTCGAGCCCTTATGGGATTATCGTTATATTGATCACATTCAGATCACGGTAGCGGAAGACGCGGGAATCGAGAACCGCGGCCGGTTTTATGAACAGTCGGGAGTCATCCGCGACATTGTCCAGAACCATATTCTGCAATTGATCGCTTTAGTCACTATGGAACCGCCCGTGGGATTTGAGGCGGATTTTATTCGCGATGAGACCGTTAAGGTGTTTCGCACGTTTCGTCCTTTTGCCCCGGAAGATTTTTCCCGTCGGACCGTGTTGGGGCAATACGGGGCCGGGACTCTCTTAGGCCGGCCGGCCGCGGCGTACCGCGCGGAAAACCATGTCGCCCCGGATTCTGTCACGCCGACGTTTTTCGCCGGAAAATTTTATATTGATAATTGGCGTTGGGCGCGGGTGCCGATTTATGTCCGGGCCGGAAAAAGGCTGTCCCGCCGGTTCAGCGAAATATGCGTTCAATTCAAACAGCCGCCTTTGCGGCTTTTTGGGCGCGTCTGCGACGCGATCACGCCGGGCGCGGTGCGTTTTAGCCTTTATCCCGAAGAGGAAATCAGTTTGCGGATGAACGTCAAATATCCGGGGCCGGGCAACCGTCCGTATCCCGTGTCCATGAAATTTAATTATGGGCAGACCTTTCAACTCAAAAGTTTTTCGCCTTATCAGCGGTTGCTGGCGGATTGTCTGAAAGGCGACCCTTTGTTGTTTTCGCGCCAGGACGGCGTTGAGGCGATGTGGGCGATCGTGGATCCGATAGTTAAATATTGGGAGCAAAATCCGCCGGGGGATTTTCCTAATTACGCAGGCGGCGCGCCGGGGCCGGCCGCCGCGGATGAGTTGATCCGCAGGGACGGGAGAGAGTGGGTGTGAAATAACCAAACCGAAGGGGTTCGCTATGGCAAAAATGATTTTGGTCGTGGATGATGACGCGCAGGTCTTGGATGTGGTCGTGAAGCATCTTTTGAACAATGGGTTTGAGGCCATGGGCGTGATGACCGGAAAAAGCGGCTTAGAAAAAGCCAAGTCGTATTTGCCGGATTTGATTTTGTTGGACATTATGCTGCCCGATTTAGAGGGCTCAGAAGTGGCGCGGGAGTTGCAACAGCAAGAACGGGTCAAAAATATTCCGATTATTTTCTTGTCCGGCATGATCGGCAAAGATAAAGAGGTCGACGAGATCCGGGTAGGAGACATCACGTATCCGGCCATCGGCAAACCGTTTACCGGCCGTCAATTGCTCGAGGCAGTTAAAAAAACATTCAACTTGGTGTAAATAAACGTGTCCGTCACCTTAAAAGCTGTTTCATCTCTATGGGTTGAATTTGAAAGATGACGGGATACAGACCATCGATTTTTAGATTGAAAATCGGCTGTTGTTTGACCGGCAGCGGCATACCGTTAAGATCCCGCTTGATTTGCATATTTAACAGCTTCGCGTTAAAGTCGATACCACCGACGTTGGATGCGGGTGAAGAGACTGCTGTATTGGCAGGAGCCGCTTGTAATGGGGTTCCATCCGGCAAAATTCCAGTTGGGGTTTTCGCAGCGGGATTGCCTTCAATTTGTTGAATTATCGTTTTAAACGCCGCCGGCGTTTCCGGTGAATCTTCGATTATATATTGTTGTAAGTCTTTCGCGGTTTTCGGTTTTGCTCCGGTAATGGGTTTTAAAATTGAAGTCTTGGGTTTGCCGTTATCCACATTCAAAATATATAAAGCGCCGTCCGGCCCTTTTTGCGCGTCCAGTAGGTTGGTTAAAAATATCCATTCTGTTCCTTTTTCATTAAAATAAAACCGAATTTGGTCGCCCGCCGGATTGAGCCGAGGATGATCCCATCCCGGGACTCCGAGATTTTTGATCAGCTCGAGCATTTTATCTACATTCGGGTAAAGGGCTTTAGCTTTAATGCCGAATTGGACACTGGGAGGCAAATTGCCAAAATCCTTATCCCCCAATTCTTTGTAAAAATTTTCGGGTATTGAATCATCGGTAATCTGCCCCTTTGGGATAGGGATAAAAAATACCAGTTTTTTCGGGTTGTCTTTAGGCCCATGCCAAACGTAAAGACCGGCTTGAGCATTGGTCGGGTCCTTAGGGTCATAAACTGAGATGACTTCTTTTACTTCGGGCGCGGTAAGGGTTACCTGAGGGCCATTAACCGCGCCATTCCAACCCGGGTTGTTCAAAATGATCCGCATTTTATCGCCGGTATTTTTATTATTTGAATCCATAAAGAAACGCGGCAAAGCGCCCAATGCGGTGGCCGCTCTATGGATTTGATCATTGGTCATGGGCTTGACCGGTTTTATTTCTAGTCTTGGGATACTGGCATCAAGGATATTTTTAAGGACGACTGGGTTGGTTTGCGTTTCCGTGGTCAGGGGATTGGTATTGACTTGCGCGACGACGCGGGACACATTCGAAAGCGCCAAAAGAACAGTTAACCCTGCCGGAACTATTCGCAGCACTTTACGAAATGACAAAGCCGGGCTCGACACCGTAAACCCTCCGGAAAAATATTTTCGGGTAAGGATGTCGCCGGTCAAGGGGTCTTCTTCGACTTTGGTAAAATCATAGACGCCTTGCCGAAAAGCTTGGAGATATTGTTGGTAAATTTGGTCTTTGACGTTGTTATCTTTGAGATCAATGCCTTTGGTTTTGTTTTGGTCTACGTAAATCTGGCTCAACAAGCTGTCTTTTAATTTCATTTTGTACCAAGTGGCGAGGATCATGGCCTGGTACATTTGCCGCAGCAACGCGAAATTTTTGCCGGTATTGACTTCTTGCTCCAAAACGGGCAGGATCACGTTGCGCACCGCATCGGATCCGATTTTATTGACTGCGGCGTCTTTAGAAGCGGCAGAGGGAGGTTCTTTGTTGTTTTGCAGGGTTAGATAATCCTCCTCGAGCATAACTTTCAAATGGCTCGCGACAATGAAGGCGCTGGTGTCTTTTTCATAAATATCCGCCTGATCTGGGACGATCCAGACTTTGTTAAAGGTATCCACGGGGATGTCGACATTCCCATAACGCTCTTGCACGATTTTATAAACTTGATCCCAAAAGGTTTTTCCGACCGGGTTTTCCGGATGCAGGAGAGACGCGGTCAATTGTTTGAGTATATAATCTTGCGCAAGCAGATCTCGTCCCATGGCTGTCCGGCCCAACCCATCGGCGATTATCCGATTTTTTTCATAGGGCGATAAGTTTACCCACAACTCGGTTTCCGGGACAGTCAGCGCGGCTAAAAAATATTTGATGATTTTATTTGATTCTTCCTTAAATGCGGCACCTTGCAGCCGGTCATTGCCGGAGTCGATCAGAAAATCAAATTGCGTTGGATTTTCCGGATGAAGAGTGACTCCAATCAGCCGGGGGAGAGAAAAAGCCCCAGTCACATTAATCATTTGTCCGGGTTCCGGCAGAGACAAGGCCTGGGCACGCGTAAACTGCGGTGGCAGCAAGAGATAGATAATAAAATTGAGCACGAGCCAAACAGACAAAAAACGAAATAGTTTTCGGTGTTTAAGATTGTTCATAGCGGCGCTTTCCTTAAAGAACTCTTAATTAAGTCGCGTAATCTTTCACTTTCAACCTAATTAAGGTATACCATACAAATTCTTAAAAACCAACGCCGCCCTAAAAAAATCATGGGGTCCGTCATATTTATTTAAGCCGTTCCAACATTGCCGGATTTAAAAATTTTTTCACGCTTGACAACCGAAAGGGAGAGGATATAATAACTTTGTTCATAAAATGAACAGTTTAATTATCCAATCTTTTTTGGTTTTAAATCCCATGGTTAAAGACGTTTTGAATGAGCGGGAATTTGAATTGATCAATATTCTTGGTCAAGGCTTGGGCGCTAATCAGCGGGATTTGTCGCAGCAAATGCAGCTCTCCCTCGGCATGGTAAACCTGATCATCCGCCGTTTGATTGCCAAGGGTTATATCCGCATTGAACAACTCAATAAACGCAAAGTGCAATATCTTTTGACTCCCAAAGGTTTTGCCGAAAAAATGCAAAAATCCATTAAATACACCTTGAAGACAATCAACTCAATTGCTTTTATCCGGGAACATATTAAAAATATGGTTTTAAATCTCAAGCAAACCGGGTATAAGGATTTTATCATTTTAGGGGATTCGGATTTATCCGTGCTGCTCGAAATGGCATTACGCGAACATTTTTCGCCAGCCGTACATTTGCGGCGAGTGAAAGAACTGCCTCCGGAAGGTTTTAACGGGATGTTATTGATTTGCAAAGAAGGGTATGAAAACGGGAAATGCCCGCGGACAAATACGGTAAATGTTTTGGAAGAAATCGCCCGCAGCGGTATGTTCAGTTTAAAAGGGGTGTTGGATGGCAGTTGAAACGAAAACCGGAGACGCCGAATCCGGCGGAGAATCGATAGTCTGGATATTTGCGGCAGCCGCGCCGGCGCTAACTCTGCTCTGGGCATTCATTTTGCAAAAATGGTCTTGGGGGCTGATGGATGATATTTCTTTGCTGAATCTGCCGGGCAATATTTTTCAGCGGGCTTGGACTATTTATCGCGGTTTTTTGGCCTTCGGAGAGTTGAAGCCGATTTTCGCCCTGCACGCGGCGGTTTTTTATCAAATTTTCGCGGGTTTCCCGACGGGATTTTACGTGTTTAAATTGCTGGAAACGGTCTTAACTCTGGCCGTATGGGGGTTGGCAGCGCGGCGTTTGACCGGTCAAAAAATTTCGTTTTACCTTGTGCCGGCCATCGCGCTTTCGTTTCATTATGTTTATGACATTGTTTTTTATTTGTCTTCGCATGAGATTTATGGGTTGTTTTTTTTGGGGTTGGCAGTATTGTCGTTTTTAAAAAGTATTGGTCCGGCTGCGGCGCCAACCGAGGGGGGAGCCGCTGTCGTGGTTTGGAGCTGGCCGGCCTGGTGCGCGGGTCTGGTTTATCTGTTTTTGAGTTTTTCGGCCAAAGAAACCTTCGCGCCTTTAGGCGCCGCGGTCGGTGTATATTATTTGTTTTGGGCTGGGATGTCGCGCCGCGAGAAAGGCGTTTGGCGGATGGCAGCTGCGGGAGTTTTGGTCTTGGCTGCGACCGCCCTCTATATCTGGATTTTGTTGCATATCGTGCGGACTGGGTACACAACTTCCTATCATATTTTCGATTTTGCGAAGATCAGCGCCAACGCTTGGGTGTGGATGAAAAAAGATCTGTTGAACCACGCGCCTTGGCTGGCCGGCGCTTGGATCGTTTGGCGAACGTTCAACCGGAAAAACCCGACGAACCGCGTTTTAGCCAACCTCCCGCCGGGAGTCAGGGCGGGAATGGTCCTGGGGATTTGTTTTTATCTTTTTTTTCTCGGCGGGCTGCTTCCTTGGAATACCGCGGGATATTACGCCGCGCCCTTAGGGTTCTTTTTCGCTTTTATTCTGGCTTTGGCCGGCGCGCGACCGCTTGCGGCGCTGCCTTTGCGGCAACAATGTTGGGTAATTTTTGCCGCGCTGTGTCTTAATCAATTGGTGTGTTTCTATGCTTTGGACCGGGAGATGACTTATCACGCGGATTCGGACCAGCTCATGGCTTGGATCAGCAATAACCCGTCTTTTGCGGGAAAAAACAATTTGGGCGTTTATTGCAATGGGATGGAAGCGGCAGGCGCGATTCCAATGTTGATCAACCGTTTCGCGGGCCGGGAATTTTTGCCGTTTCATTATGCCGCTCCCGCCGCTTTGGCGCAAGCGGGAAAAAATTGCGCTTACTATCTTTATAGCCCGCGTTTCGGCAATTTGAATCCGGGTTTTGTTCAAGGCTGGGAGGCGGCATTCGCGAGCCGGCATTGGACCATGTATCAACGTCCCGTCGATAAAAAGGAGGCGCGGTGATTTATATTGTGCTGCCAATTTATAACGAAGCCCGCAACATCCGTCCTTTGATCACGCAGCTGCGCGGTTTATTGGCAGGCCGCTCCTATAAGATCATCGCGGTCAACGATGGCAGCCGGGATGAGTCCCTGTCGATTTTGCAAGCGATGCGGGCGGAGGATTTGCATATCGAGAGCTCTCTCATCAATATGAATGTCGGCGCGGTTTTTTCCCGGGGCATTCATTATGTTTTGACGGATTCCCGGGATGATCAGGATATATTGATCATCATGGAAAGCGATCAGACCAGTGAGATCCAAGTGATCAACCGCTTGGTAGACGCAGTGCAGTCCGGCGGGCAGGATATTGTGATTGCATCGCGTTATCAGGAACAGGGAGGATATCGGCGTTTTCCGCTGCTGCGGCGGCTTTTTAGTTCGTCGGCAAACCGGATGATGGGCTATTATTTCCCGATTTCCGGAGCAAGGGATTACACGATTTTTTTCCGGGCGTACCGCGTGGCGGTCTTGAAAATGGCGCAAACTTACTTTGGGCCGTTTGGTTTGATTCAGTCCAAGGGTTTTGTGGCCAACGCGGAATTGTTGGTGAAGTTGTCTTTATTCACGGACAAGATCGGCGAGGTCCCGTTTGTTTATGATTACGGAAAAAAATTGGGCAAAAGCAAAATCGGCATACTGCGCACCATCAATGAATATTTTGTCGCGGTTGCTTATTTAAAAAAATTATTGCGGCGGGTTCAAGCTTTCCGCCGGGCCGCGGAACAAGCCGAACATATTTGACGGGGTTTTATGCCAAAACTTTTGTTCATCAATCCTTCTTACAAAGCCAGTTATGTTTCTCCTACGGCATCGATTCTTGATCCGGTGTTTCCCACGGTGGGACTGTTGTCCTTGGCCGCGGTGGCGGAAAAAGCGGGTTATGAAGTTGCGATTTTGGATTTGAGTTATCAGATTTATAATTGGCGCGTGGTCGCGGATCGGCTGCGGGATTTTAAGCCGGACATCGTCGGGCTCACCGGCACGACACCGTTGATGAATCAGATCCGGGATATGAGTGTTCTGATCAAAGAGCAATTTCCGCATATTCTTGTCGTGGCTGGCGGGGCGCATGTTTCCGCTTTGCCAAAGGAGAGTTTGGCCGAATCTTTGCTGGATGTTGTGGTGATGGGAGAGGGGGAAGCGACGCTGGGAGAAATTTGCCAAGGTGTCCCGCTGGAAAAGATCGCGGGGATCTGTTATCGCGACGCGTCCGGCTTGACGCGTCAAAATCCTTGCCGGGATTTTATCCCGGATTTGGATCAACTGCCGTTTCCTGCTTGGCATTTGTTTGACGCCCAGGAATATAAAAATAAAATCAGCCGTATTTTGACGCGCCGCGTGCCTTCGTGTATGGTGGAGTTTTCCCGGGGATGTTTGTACACCTGTGATTTTTGCGCCAGTAAAATCACCATGGGGCATGGTTATCGGAAAAAATCGCCGCAGCGCTGCGCGGCGGAAGTCCGGCGGTTATATGAATACGGCTGGCGGGAATTCGCTTTAACCGATGATATTTTTACCTCGGATAAGGAATGGGCCAAGGCGGTTTGTCAGGAAATTATTAAAGCCAAATTAGATATCATTTGGACGTGCACCAACGGGATCCGCGTTGAATCCGCGGATACCGATCTCTTTCGGCTGATGCGTCAAGCGGGGTGTTACCGGGTTTCTTTTGGTTTGGAATCCGGCGATGAGTCGGTGTTAAAGGCTTTTGGGAAAGGCGGGGCCGCCACCCTTGCTCAGGGAAAATCCGCGGTGCAAAAAGCCAAAAAAGCCGGGTTAGACGTGAGCGGATTTTTTCTTTTGGGTTTGTCGCCGGACACGGAAGACAGTATGCGCAAGACCATTGAATACGCCAGCCGTTTGCCTTTGGATATGCTGAAATTTGGGATCGCGATCGGGTTTCCCGGCACCCGGATGTTTTACGAATACCAAGCCAAGGGGTTGATCAAATCATTCGATTGGGAAGATTATAATGTTTACACGACGCGGGGATTGTTCGCGCATCCGAATTTAAAATTCGAAACTGTGCAGGAATATGTGGCGCAGGCTTATCAAAAGGTGATTTTTGGCAATCCGGGTTTTATCCTCCGGCGGATTTTTCACAGCCTGTTGAGCGGCGACCTTTATTGGGACGGGTATTATGGCCTGAAGTTGGCACTGGCGCATCTGTTCCCGCGGCCGCAGCAAGCCGCGCAATATTACGCGCCCGACCGCTGGCCGAAATATGATTTTTTTCAGGCAAAAATGACTGCCGCGGAATTTCGCAAAGTAAAGACGGCTGTCCCTGCTTTAAACCAAGGCTGAGCAAAGGACCTTATGCCAGGCGTAAAAAAATTGATCGTAAACGCGGATGATTTTGGGTTGAGCCGCGGCGTAAACCGCGGTATTATGACCTGTTATCATTCGGGCATTGTGCGCAGCGCTTCTTTGATGGCCAACGGCCGGGCATTCGACGATGCGGTGGCGGCGGCGCGGGATGTTCCGGGATTGGGGGTCGGGGCGCACCTGAATGTTGTAAGAGGACGGCCGATAGCCAAAGCAGATTTTATTCCGCATATTGTGCGCGAAGGGCGGTTTTTTTTGACGGGCGCGGTCTTGGCTTTGCGATGTTCTAGAACTATGCTGGCGGAAATTGAGACGGAATACCGGGCGCAGATTGAAAAAATTTTGCAAGCCAACGTCAAGATCACGCATTTAGACGGCGAGAAACATCATCATTGTTTTCCGCCTTTATTTGAGCGGGTTCTGCGGTTGGCGGAAGAATACGCGATTCCGGCAGTTCGGTTGGCGAAAGAGACGCCGCGTTTGTCCGCGGGGATAAAAGTTTTTCAGACATTGCCGTTATGGGCTTGCGCCGGGTTTAATCAAAGACAGCTGCGGCGATCCGCAGCGCGCAGCGCTGATTTTCAACAAGGCATTCATTTGACCGGCCGGATGAACCGGGAACAGGTGCGCGATATTCTGCGGACTTTGCCGCCGGGCGTGACGGAGTTGTGCTGCCATCCCGGTTATGTGGATGAGTCGCATCAGCAGGATATTCAGGATCAGGGCCGGTTTTATATTGACGCGACGCGGGAAGCGGAGTTGCGCGTCTTAACGGACGAGGCAATTCAGCAGGAAGTGACGCGGCTCAATATTCAACTCATCAATTACGCGGGCCTGAATTGACGGACCGGGTCATGGCCCAGAGATTTTTTAACAGACAGGACTAATATGCGAACCGAGGAAAAGCAAAATTGTCTGGGAAAGTTTGCGGCTTTTATTAAAATCTTGCGAGAGAAGCTCAGCCGTTGGGTTGCCAAGCCGCAAAAGCCGGACAGTCGGAATGAACCTCCGAAAAACATTTATCCGCTGTGGTGAAAAAATGGATGAACATGATTTGCCGAGTCAGATTGCGCGTCTTTCACCGTCGATAAAATATCACGGGGTCTATCGGAACAGCGGATCCTGGCGCGATTTCCGGGTGGGCAACGCGCTTTTTCCTTTTGATCCGATTTATGGACACCGTTTGGCCAAGAATGCCGCCCTTTTTTTGCGGCGCAGCCGGACCAGCGGCGATCTTTGCGTGACGGACGCGGATGGGTTTGTGCCGAATGAGCTTCCCGGGACAGCGGCCCGGCAAAGGATCGCGGCAGCCAAACGCGCCAACCAGAAAGTGATTTTGGTTTATGGCGGATCCACGATTTTTGGTTATGGCGCCGGACTGCCGGAGCAAACTATCCCGGCCCATTTGGAGCGCTGTTTAAATGCGCAATACGGTTTTCCCTGTATTGTCGTGAATTGCGGGAATATTCTGTACGCGACTGATCAGCAGGTTTTATATTTACTGGAGGAAGGTTTGGAGCTTAAGCCGGATATTGTGATTTTTTATGATGGGTGGAATGATAATGATTTTTTAAACGGCATGCTCACTTATCACGGCGCGGATTACGTGCCGGGCCGGGCGCGCCAGTCGTACCGGATGATCGAGCGGCAACAGACGCTTATGTATTTTTTTCCGGCTTTCCGGCAGGTTCTTAAGTTGGGATTCCGCCTTTTGGTGGAAACGATGGAAGCTCTGCCTTTTTTTGGATGGCGCGGCATGATGGCTTTGAACCGTTGGTGCCGGTCGTTTTTTTTTCATCCTTTGACCGGGGAATACACGGCCACAGAGTATCAACCGCGTTCAGTTGAGCGTTATGCTTACAATATTCTGACCGCGGCCGCGCTTTGCCGGACCTGGGAGGTCGATTTTTTGCATTTTACGCAGCCGATTTTATTGCTTGCGGGTAAATCCCAAACTAAGGAGGAACAGAGTTTTATCGCGGGATTCAATTCGGAGTATTGCGCGATGACCCGCAATTTTTTTTCTGGTTATATCCGTCGGGATTTTCCGTTTGCGGCAGAATTTGCCCGTCAAGTTCGGCAGGACCATGATTTGTCAGGTGTTTTTAATCAAACTGCGGAATCCGTGTTTATTGATCCGGGGCATCTGAACGGCCGGGGGAACGCGATTGTGGCGCAAGCGATCGCCGATCATTTAGTTAAACGAGGATAATTTTTTTTTAACGGAGATCCGTTATGAATGACGAACGATTTGATTTGAGCGTAATTGTGACGTTTTATAATGAACAGGACATCGCGCGGCAATTTCATGAGGCTTTGCTGCAGTCGCTGCTTAAAATTAAAAGTCGCTGCGAAGTGATTTACGTTAATGACGGGAGCCGGGACCAGACTCTGCCGATATTAAAGGAATTGATCGCGGCCAGCCCTGTCCCGGCGCGTTTGCTGGAATTGCGGCGCAATTACGGTCAGACGGCGGGACTGCAAGCCGGGTTTGATCATGCCCGGGGCGCGGTGATCATCGCGATGGACGGCGATTTGCAGCATGATCCGGCGGAAATTCCGCGTTTTTTGGAAAAGATCGCCGAGGGATACGATGTGGTCAGCGGATGGAGAGAGAAGCGGATTGACAATTTTTTCATCCGGCGGCTGCCTTCTTTATTGGCGAACCGTTTTATGGCCGCGGTTTCCGGGATTGAATTGCATGATTTTGGCACCACTTTTAAGGCGTATCGCTCCGAGATCGTTCAAGATATCAATTTATACGGCGATCTCCACCGGTTTATCCCGGTGCTCGCGGCGCAAGTCGGAGCGCGGATCTGCGAGATCCCGATAAAAAATATTGTCCGGCCGAAAGGCAAATCCAAATACGGTTTGTCCCGCACTGCCCGAGTATTTTTTGACATTATGACTTTGGCGTTTTTTATGTCGTATTCGACCCGGCCGATGCATTTTTGGGGACGGTTAGGGCTGTTATTTTTTATGGCAGGCAGCGGGTTATTGTCTTATATCGTTTTGGATTATGTGATTTGGCACAATGATTTTCGCGGGACCATGCAATTGGCAGTAATGTTGACCATCATGGGGATTCAGTTTTTTGCCACCGGATTGATTTTGGAATATTTGACCCGGATCCATTACGAAGCGACGGATAAAAAAATATATGCCGTGCGTCAGATTTATAAGAATGCCGCGGTCAAAAGTTAGTTTTTCCCCCGGAGAGACCGGGTTATCGCGACAGGCGGATTTATGTGCGGGATAGCGGGAGTCTTTTTTCATGAGGCGCGTCCGGATACGGCGGACATCATTGCCCGGATGTGCGCGGCGATCCGGCATCGCGGCCCGGATGACGCGGGGCAGTTTGTCGTCGAATCGGCCGGGGTCGGGATGCGCCGCCTGAGTATTATTGATTTGGCCAACGGTCAGCAGCCGATGTTTTCTCCCGACAAACGGTATGTCATCGTCTATAATGGTGAACTTTATAATTACCCCGAAATTCAAGCGCGGCTCATCGCGGAAGGCCAAACTTTTGCGACGCGTTCGGACACGGAAGTGGTTTTAAAGGCTTTTTTGCGGTATGGGGAAGAGTGCTTAAATTTGTTTAATGGGATGTACGCTTTTGCCATATATGACCAGCGCCGCCGGGAGTTTTTTTTGGCCCGCGACCGTTTGGGAGTTAAACCGCTTTATTATTCGACCTTGGCCGGCAGGGGATTCGCTTTCGCGTCCGAATTGAAGGCTTTATTGACAGTGCCGGGATTTGACCGGGCGGTCGACGAGACGGCCTTGAATCAATTTTTTGTATTTGAATATATCCCCCAGCCGCGTTCGATTTATCAAGCGGCGCGCAAAGTTCCGGCGGCAGCTTGGCTGCGTTTTTCACCGGCGGATGGCGTAACCACCCGGGTTTATTGGGAGATTGATATCCATGCCGCGGAAATCCGCGACCCGCTCGAAGCGGAAGATCATATCCGGGATTTGATGCGTTCGGCAGTGCGGTACCGTTTAGTCAGCGATGTCCCGGTGGGGTTATTTTTAAGCGGGGGCATGGATTCGAGCATTATTGCCGCGGTTATGCGCGACGCGATGGCTCCGGCGAAACCGTTGTCTTTTTCCATTGCTTTTGCTCAGAAATCGTATGACGAATCTCCCTACGCGCAGTTGATGGCGGATTATTTGGGATTAGAACATGAATCGTCTATTTTAAGTGAAGACAATATTGTGTCCATGATTCCGGAAATTTATTCCGGCTTGGATGAGCCTTTAGCCGACGCCTCGGTGATTCCGACTTTTTTGGTTTCGCAACAGGCGCGGCGGTTTTTAAAAGTCGCGCTTTCCGGAGACGGAGGGGATGAATTATTTTTGGGGTATGACACCTACCGGGCGCATCAATATCGGTCTTTTTTTCAATGGATGCCGCCGGCGGTATGTCAAGCCGTAGGGAATATGCTTAATGTTTTTCCGCCTTCCGACAAAAATTTGAGTTGGGAGTTTAAGGCAAAGAAGTTTTTTAACGCGGTCAAGCAACCGGCGGACATCGCGAATGTTTTATGGTGGGGGGCATATTCTTATGCCGGTCTCGGCGAACTGTTCGTATCCGGAGCGCGGAATTTCGAAGAGGTTTTTGAGCCGGTTTTGCGGCTGCGGGATAAACTGAAAGGCGCGGATGTTTTAAAACAAATAAGTTATCTGGATGTCCATTTGTATTTGCGGGACAATTTGCTTCCTAAAGTCGACCGCACGAGCATGGCGAACTCTTTGGAAGTGCGCAACCCGTTTTTGGATTACCGTTTGGCGGAATACGCGTTCCGATTGCCTTCGTCCTGGAAATTGCGCCGCGGTATCGGGAAATATATTTTACGCCGGGCGTATCAACACGCCTTGCCGAAACAAATTTTAGCCCGGCGGAAAAAAGGGTTTGATATTCCGTTGACGCCTTGGCTGCGCGGGCGTCTGCGGCCTTTATTGCGAGAAAATTTATCCCGAACCGTTTTGGAGCAAAACGGGCGGTTTAACCGCGGAAAAATTCAAACTTTGATCGACGAGCATTGTGCCGGCAAACGGAACCACCGGCAATTGTTATGGCCGCTGTTAACGTATCATTTATGGCAAAAAAAATTCGGTTAACGACATGAACATCATTTTAGAAAATCAGCGTTCGGTATCCGCCGCGAATGCCGACACTGCGGTTTTTGCCCGGGTCATTCGGGAAGCGGGGGTAAAAAATTTTTTGGATATGGGGACCGGCACAGGATATATCGCGATTTATTTGGCCAAACACGGCATCCCGGTTGCCGCGTGCGACCTTTCGGCAGCGGCGGTCGATTTGGCCCGCAAGAATGTCCGGCGTAATGGCGTGACCGTGCCGGTATATCAATCGGATATGTTTTCCAACCTCAAGGGGACTTTCGAATCCGTGGGATTTAATGTGCCGTTTTCCCTGGGCTGCAAGGCTTTTCTGCCGGAGGGGTTAAAGGCCGCGTTGCGCCGCGTTTCCTGGATCAATGATTATTTGGTTTGGCATATTCCTCCGGCGATTTTAGCTCAGAGAGAGACAATGATCAGCCGGTTTTTGCGGGAGAGCGTACCGTTTTTGGACAAGTCAGGAAGGATATTTTTGCTTTTGTACCGTCCGGAAATCGAATTTGTTGCGCGGGAAGGAAGCCGTTTCGGGTTTGAATTCTCCCCTCGGGAAGCGGTAGAATTGGGCCCCCGCAACATGGTTGTGGCGCAGCTGCGCCGGGGAACGCAATGAAAACCGAAACTTTATTTATTAACCCGTTTTACCGGCAATTTGACGGCCCGATCACCGATAATCGTTTGCCGCCTTTGGAGCTGATCAATTGCGCAACAATGCTTAAGCAGCAAGGCCGGCTGGTCCGGGTCGTAGATGCGCACATTCAGCAGTGGGGAGCGGCGGATTTAGCACGGCGCGATTTGGACATTGATCCGGGGCTGGTGGTTATGGGCACTTCGCCGCTCAATACGTGGCAATGCCCGCCAAAAACGATCGAGCCGTTTTTTACAGCAGCGCGGGCGATGAAAAAAAAGTTTCCCCAGGCTTTGGTGATCGGGTGCGGACCGGGTACTTGTTTTTTTCTGCGAGAAATGCTATCCGTTTGCGATTTAGTCATTGCCGGACAGCCGGAGCCATTTTTTCAAGCGGTTGGCAACCCCGGCGACAAAGCGGTGTTATTTGCGGCGCCGGGCGCGGTTTTTTTAGAACCCTCCGGAGAAATGACCCGGGTTGATCCCGTGCGCCGGGCGGATATGACGGCCTGGCCTTGTCCGGATTATAAGTTATTGGATTATCGGCAATACCGGTTTGGGGTGATGCGGGATTGGGTGGTGGAATTGGAAACTTCGCGCGGCTGTCCGCAATTGTGTGATTTTTGTTTTCAGGCCATGACGCATTATCAGTACAGCCATAAAACTGTCCGGCAAGTGATTGCCGAAATGCGTTATGTCGCGGCGGAACTGGGCGGCCGGGATATTTTTTTCGCGGATCTGGACATGGGAGCGGACCAAAATTTTTTAAAGGAATTGCTCCCTGCCATGGCTGCCGAGCAGTTTCCGTTGCGCTGGTCCGCAAATTTTCGTTCAGGGTGTTTGAATTCGGAATTGCTTCCGCAGCTCCGGCGAGCCGGATGCCAGGTCGCCTTGATCGGTGTGGAGAGCGCCGACGAACAGTTTCAGCAGGCGATGGGAAAAAACGCCTCGCTCGCGCAGCTGCGGCAACGGATCGCGTTAGCGCAAAAACACGGTTTGGAAGTCGCGGGTTACTTTATGATTGGTTTGCCCGCCGAGGATGAGAGCCGGATCAACGCGACCGTGCGTTTGGCTCAGGATTTGAATTTGGATTATGCCAGTTTTCAAATCCAGACGAGCTATCCGGATCCCGCCCGCCCGGGACAGTGTAAGGAAACCGGCGGGTTGCCGCAAGTATCGGCCGAACGTCTGGCGGAATTGCAGTCGCTGGCTTATCAAAAATTTTATCTGCGGCCGGGATACATTTTGAAAAAATTTCCTTTATTGGCAAATCCGCGGAATTTGTGGTCGCATTTGCGGGTTTTTGCGCAAACTTTTCAAAGGAAAACAATCGCCGTACAGAGAGGAATCAGCGATGCAGCTCAAACAAAATGAATGGTCCGTGCAGTGGCAGAATTTGAGGCATGACGGCTGTGATCAATCCGGCGCGACCCAACAGCATTTTTTGAATTTTTTTTTAAAACCTTATGATGCCGGCATTTTTAAAAATAAAGTCGTTCTTGACGCGGGGTGCGGGGGAGGGGATAAATTGTTTTTCCTGTCTGCTTTGGCCCGGCGGGTGATTGGCGTTGATTTGAACACTCAGTCTGTTGTGGCTCAGCGCATACAAGACCAGGGCTGCTGCAACGTCGAGTTTATCGAAGCGGATTTGGCGGAGCTTAAACTTCCGGAACAGGTCGATATTCTCATATCTGATGGAGTGATCCATCACACGGTAGATCCAGACCGCACGTTTGCCAACCTAAAAAGCTTAGTTAAACCCGGAGGGCTCATGATGGTGATGGTTTATGCCCAGGAGGGCAATTGGGTCAATCAGCATATTTTGAATAAAATTTTTGCGATCACGCGTGCTTGGCCGTATATCTTAAAACGGTGGTTGGCAGTTTTTTTGGCCCGGTGTTTACGCGGTTACGGCCGGGTTATCTGTTTTTGCCGTATCACGGGTTTGCCGTTTTATCGGTATTTGCATGATTATTTTTTGGGGATGTCGTTTTCGATGAATGTTTTGGATATTTATGATCAAATTAACGCGCCGCTGGTGTATTACATCGCGCGGCAGGATATCGAGCGTTGGTTTCAGGATGATTTTGAAGATGTGAACATCTTTCACGAAAAAGGCGTTACTTGGGTCGCGAATGGACGGAAAAAATGAACAACGTAGCTTGGCCACAATCCTTATTTAAAGATATTTTTGCTTTGGTGTTATTGGCAGCCGTGTATTTTTTCTTAGCCGTGCCGAGTATAAATTGGGATCATGTCGAACTGCGTAAAGGGTATGGCACGGATCCGGACAAAGGGGGGATCAGTGAGGCCTTAGGTTACGCGTATCACTTTAAAGAAAATTGGTCAGTGGGATATAAAACTTATCCGCAAGGCTATGGTCTGGGTTTGGCCCTGTTTTATAAAACCGCGGTGTTTATTGCCCAGTCATTTCATAGGTTGCCGGATTTCGCGTTGACGGTCGCCAATAATGTTTATGGGCGGATGCCGTCTGCCGACGTAAAAATCTCCACTATTGAAGGCCGGACTTTCTTTTTGTTTTTGGCCCGGTGGTATTCTGTGCTTTGGGGGTATTTGACCTTGGTCTTGGTCTATATGATCGGACGCGACCACTATGGCCGCAGATCAATCGGATTGGCTAGCGCGTTTTTTTTAATGGCGTCATATTCTTTTATGATGCTTGCCCAGCTGGCGAAATATCCGGCGATGGCCAATTTTTTTGTATTTCTTAATCTTTATTATATTTACGTGGTTTTACGCTATCCGGGCTGGCGGACGTATATCCTCGCCGGGATTTGTGCCGGGTTAGGATCCGCGGTGATTTATTACCACGCGATCTTTATATTTTTTCTGGGCCTGGCCCATATTCTCGCTTTACCGGCGGCAGAGCGCCGCAGTTTCAGAAAGCTATTTTTTCATCCCTATATGATCGGCGCGGGAATGGCTTTTCTGCTGACATTTGGCGCGCTCAATCCCCGGATTATCAAATGGGGATTTGCTTTATTATTGGATCTGATTGGCTGGTCGTCGATTTTCGGCGGGACAGGCGGCCGCGGGGACGTGTTGATTTATCATCGGTATCACGGCCTGTTTTCCTTGCTCGGCAATCTGCGCGACCATATCGGGCCGGCTTTGTCCGCGGCGGTTTTGGCGGGTTTGGTCGCCGCGGTAGCGTGGCGCAAAGAAAAGATGATTTTGCTGACGCTTTTGATCGGTTTGTTTTATAGTTGGTTTAGTTTGGCGGCGCCGGAAACCTACATCATTTTTTTATCGTTTCCTGTTTTTTATTTGGTTTTTTCCCGGGCGCTGGTTCAGAAGATGGATCGGTTTTTGGGGAATACAGTCCCGGTGGTTGGGCGGCGCGTTTTGTTGGCTTTGATCGTGGCAGTCATTTCGGCCGGGGGATTTTTACGGATCTACGCTCAAGGTTTGATTAACACGCAAATTTCTTCTCCGCTGCTTGCCCGGATGTGGATCCAACGCAATTTGCCGCAGGAGGCGATTTTGCTGACCGAGGCTTATGGGGTGATGGCGAATGATCATTCGGACCAGATTTTTCGCATTTCATTTCAAGGCGGGAAAAATGATTTATCGCACAATTTATGCGATATGACCTGGGACGCGGGAGAAAAAATATTTAACGCTCAATATGCCGTGGCGGGCGGGAGGTTTTATTCCGAAACTTTTTCCGAAGAGAATGTTAACCGCTATCCCGCGTTTAAAAAACAGCTTTCTCCCCGGGGCATCGGTTATGGATTGAGAGAAAGTTATCAGACGTATCGGAATCTGTTACAACAAAACGCTGTCTTGGTGAAAGAGTTTCCTCAGGGCAAGTGGATTGGGGAAGATCAGCTTAATATTTTAGGATATCAGTTTCTCGGGGTTCCGCTGGCGCAGCTGCCGGCTTTTTTGACTGATCCCCGGGCCAGGTCCTATGGGTATGGCGTGAAAATTTATCGTTTAACTCCGGAGTTTTGGGCCGCTTTTGAAAAAGCGGCAGGCGCGTCGATTACCCGACAGAGCGCGGCGAATCAAGATCTCCGGGATTTTCCGCCGCAGGGTTTTAAGACGGAAATGCGCGTGGATCCGTTGCGGCGGGATATTCAGGTCAATGTGTGTTGGCAAAATAACCAAGAAAGGATTTTAAGACAGCTGTTTTTTTGTTTAGAACATTGTAATCGGCAAAATAAAAGTCACGCTTATTTTATCGATAGGATCAAAGATGTGCTGCGCCAAGAGAGCAATCAGGCAAGCTGGACGTTTAATGAAATGGATTTTCCCCGGCGGGAAAGTTATTGTTCCACTTACCGTTTAGCAATACCGCCGGGTTTAAAAAAAGGGAAATACACCTTAAAGATGACCAATACGGCAGCTGGGGATCAAGTTTATAAAATCGGTAAAATTATTTTGGACGGACAAATTATTGTCCGCGACTGCCAAGCCAGGTAAGGGAGGGGCGGATGACCCAAATACAGGATAAAAAACGGGTAATAGCGATCATTCCCGCCCGGGGAGGGTCGAAATCGATTCCGCAGAAAAATATTTTTTCTTTTTGCGGCAAGCCGCTTTTAGCCTGGTCTATAGAACAAGCGAAACAAAGCGAATGTGTCGGCGAAGTCTATGTGTCCACGAATGATGCGGGTATCGCGCAGGTGGCTCAGGCCTATGGCGCTCAAATTATTTGGCGGCCGGAAGAACTTTCTGGTGATACGGCTTCTTCCGAGACGGCAATCGAACACGCTTTGCAGCAAATCGAACAAACGCAAAAAGTGGATTTGGTGGTCTTTTTGCAAGCCACTTCGCCGGTGCGGTTGAAAACGGATATTGACCTGGCCATGCGGCATTTTCACGCCCTGCAGGCGGATTCTTTATTTTCCGCGGCGGAAGTGACGGATTTTTGTTTGTGGAAAAAAGCGGATGACCGGTTTGAAAGTTTTTCTTTTGATTATCAAGCGCGCGGTCAAAGGCAGACGCGGCCGCCTTTGTATTTGGAAAACGGGTCAATTTATATTTTTTCGCCGGGAGCGCTGCGGCAATACCACAATCGTCTGGGCGGGAAGATTACCGCGTTTTTGATGCCCCGGGAAAGATCTTTTGAAATTGACACGGCGGAAGATATTCCCGTGTGCGCGCATTTTCTGCGGCGGATGCTGGCCGCTTCCCAGCCGGCCGTCACGGCCCGCGATGTTGATTTACTGGTCTATGATTTTGACGGAGTCATGACGGACAATAAAGTGATTGTCCAACAGGACGGCTTAGAAGCGGTGGCGGCCAACCGCGGCGACGGACTCGCGGTCGCGCTTCTAAAAAAACAGGGCTGGCGACAAATGATTGTTTCCACCGAAACCAACCCGGTTGTGGCTAAGCGCGCCCAGAAGATCGAGATCCCGGTTTATCAAAGTGTGGGCGATAAAAAACAATGGGTAATGGATTATTGCGCGCGGGAAAAAATTGATTTAAGCCGCGTGCTTTATGTGGGAAATGATTTGAACGATCTCGCGGTGATGTCGGTTGTCGGCTGGCCGGCGTGTCCGCTGGACGCGCATCCTGTCGTTAAAGATAGCGCGCGGATTGTTTTAAATCGGCGCGGCGGGGATGGCGTGATCCGCGCGTTGTATGACGTTTTAAATTCCAAAAAAGAATAAAAAAGGAGAATCCACATGTCGGTGTTTTTTATCGCGGAAATCGGAATCAATCATAACGGCGATATGGCGATTGCCAAGAAATTGATCGATGTGGCTTCGTTCGCCGGATGCGACGCGGTGAAGTTTCAGAAAAGGACGATTGATAAAGTTTATTCCCGGGAGTTGCTTGATTCGCCGCGGGAAAGCCCCTGGGGGAAGACCCAGCGCGCCCAGAAAGAGGGATTGGAATTCAATGAAAAGCAATATGATGAAATCAACGCCTATTGCCAACAAAAAAACATTGCCTGGTTCGCTTCGGCGTGGGATGTGGACAGCCAAATTTTTTTAAGAAAATATCCGACCCGTTACAACAAAGTGGCTTCCGCGGTATTAACTCACGGGGATCTGATCGAACAGATCGCCGCGGAACGGAAACCCACGTTCATTTCCACTGGCATGAGTTCCTTGGAAGAAATCGACCGGGCCGTGGCGATATTCCGCGGCGCGCAATGCCCGTTTGAATTACTGCATTGCAACAGCGTTTATCCGATGCCGGACGCGGACGCTAATTTGCGCGTCATTGAAACTTTGGCGAAGCGTTATCAATGCAAGGTGGGATACAGCGGACATGAGGTGGGATTGCAAATCACGATGGCCGCGGTTGCTTTGGGCGCTACGACGATTGAACGCCATATCACCTTGGACAGATCCATGTACGGCTCGGATCAGGCCGCTTCCTTAGAGCCGACCGGGCTGTTGCGTTTAGTGCGGGACTGCCGGATTATTCATAAGGCTTTGGGCGATGGCGAAAAAAAAGTCTCGGATTCCGAGCTTAAAATTAAAAATAAACTCCGTCCGTTAAATTGGGGGCAAAAATGAACCAACCTGCGCAACGCTGGGTTTATCTCAACGGCGAATATGTCCGGGAGGCAGACGCGAAAATTTCGATTTTCGATTCCGCTTTGATGTTCGGCGACATGATTTTTGAGATGACCCGGTCTTTTAATAAAAAACAGTTCAGGCTCCGGGAACATTTGGAGCGGCTCGCTTTGGGGATGAAAATATTTCATATTCCTTTGGACTTGTCGGTCGATCAATTGGAAGCCCGCTGTTTAGAAGTAATTGAAAAGAATGAGCCGGCTTTCAGCAAAACGGATGAGCATCGGCTGATGATCAATGTGAGCCGGGGACCGTTGAGCATCTATCATAAGGTTTTTGACCGCCCGGTTGGTCCGACCGTGGTGATCGCGGATTTTCCTTTGAAGTGGACAGTGGTAGGGATGGGCGCTTTGTTCGACAAAGGGATCAATGCTGTGGTGCCGTCGCAACGGGCGATCCCGGCAGCTTTGATGGACCCCAAAATCAAAAATCGCAGCCGGATGTTTTATCAAACCGCGAACATCGAGTTGTCCCGGATGAAGGGGGAAAATAATTGGGCGTTATTGTTGGACCCCGACGGTTTTATTGCCGAAGGCACCGGTTGTAATTTTTTTATCGTAAAAGACAAAAAAATCTTTACCCCGGAGGGCAGAAATATTTTGCGGGGCATCAGCCGCAATTATATTTTTGAACTGGCCGAAACATTGGGTATTTCTTGCCGGGAAAAAAATCTTGAACCCTATGATGTGTACGCGGCGGACGAGGCCTTTGTAACTGCCACGCCGTTTTGCGCTTTGCCGGTAACGCATTTTAATTTTACCAAAATCGGTTCCGGCGCGATGGGGGCGGTGACGCGTCAGCTGTTAGACGTTTGGGGAAAAAATGTCGGGGTGGATATTGTGCGGCAAATTAAGGCCTTTAATGAGGAAGTGCAATTGGCGAGCGCCGGCCCCGTGTCAACGCCGTATCAATTTAAGACAGAAGAAAAATGACGATATTTTAATTTTGAATGGGTAAGCAAGGCTAAAAATTATTTTCTTCTGCCACGGGTTATTTTGGCCGTCTGCTTCGGTTTACGGCGAGCTTTCTATCGCGATTTTTAAACGCGGAAAGCTCGCCGTAAAACCTCGCAGACTTTTGGCCAAAAAACCCTTATTGTGTCAGAAGAAAATAATTTTTAGCCTTGCTTACCCATTCAAAATCCAATGAGGGCAAAATGATGGATGTTTCGCGGATTGGTTTTATTCAGGGCAGGTTGTCTCCGCAGATCGGCCAGAAAATCCAGGCGTTTCCCGGGCCGTACTGGAAGGAAGAGTTTCCTTTAGCCCGCAGCTGCGGCTTTTCGCGGATGGAGTGGACTTTGGACCAGGAAGGCTTGTTCGAAAATCCGCTGCTGCGGCCAGAAGGCCGGGAATTGATCCGTGAGCTTTGCCGGGAAAATAATTTGATGATTGGGTCGGTGACCGGGGATTTTTTTATGCAAGCCCCGTTTTTTAAAGCGGCAGGCTCTATCCGGGAGGAATTGTTCGATCAGTTAGTCGCGGTGATTGAGGGGTGTGCCGCGGCGCGTGTCCCCATTCTGGTTTTGCCTTTGGTGGACCAAGGGCGGATCGAAGACGCCGGACAAGAGGAAGGTTTTTTCGCTTATGCCGCAAAATTAGATCAGCGGTTGCGCGCCCATGGGATGATGATTTGTTTGGAATCGGATCTGCCGCCGGAGAAACTCGGAATTTTCCTGCAAGGTTTGGATCCTCTGCTCTGGGGCGTGAATTATGATATCGGCAATAGCGCCGCGTTTGGTTTTGATTATCGGCAGGAAATTCCGCGGCTCGCTACTTGGATTAAGAATGTCCATGTTAAAGACCGCGTGCGCGGCGGCGGCACAGTGCCTTTGGGGCAAGGTCAGGCGGATATTCGCGGAGCCATTCATCTCTTAGAAGCGTGCGGATATCGCGGTAATTATATTTTGCAGACTGCCCGCAGTCCGCAGGGTTTGCACGCGGAAGTTTTGAGTCAGTATCGTGACATGGTAATAAGTTATCTGGGAGAAATCCATGGATCTTAAGTTAAAAGGCCAGTACGTTTTAGTCACGGGTTCGTCGCGCGGTATCGGTAAAGGGATTGCCGCCGGTTTTTTGCAAGAGGGAGCGCAGATCGTTTTGACCGGCCGCGATCAGCGGACTTTCAATCAAACGCGGGCGCAGTTTGTCCGGAAATATCCGCGGCAAAAAATTTTGTTGTTTCCGGGGGATTTGCAAGATCCGGCGGTGATCGGAACCTTGGCGGATTGGCTGAGCCAACAGATCGGATATTTAGACCATTTAGTGTGCAACATCGGCGACGGTAAAACAACTTCTTCTTCGGGAGAAGATATGGCGGAGCTGGACCGGATGTTCGCGGTTAATTTTTTTGGCGCCGCCCGCTTGGCGCAGGCGATGCGGCCGCTGTTGGCGCGCGGCTTTCTGCGTAAAAAAAATTATTCAACCCTGACTTTAATCGGATCGATTTGCGGACGTCAGGCTTTGGGTTGTCCGCCCGCTTACGCCGCGGCAAAAGCCGCTTTGGCGCATTATGGCCGCAATCTGGCGCGCGAGTTTGCCAAAGACGGCATCCGGGTCAATGTGGTTTCTCCCGGGAACATTTTATTTCCGGGGTCAACCTGGGAAAATAAATTGGCGAAAAACCCGCAGAGCGTCAAAGATATGCTAATCCGGGAGGTGCCTTTAAATCAATTCGGCTCTCCGGCGGATATTGGGAACGTTTGCGCGTTTTTGGCTTCGCCGGCCGCCAAATTTGTCACGGGCGCGGACTGGGTTGTGGACGGCGGTCAAACGCGTTAGAGGAGGGTTGGACCCATGAAAAAAGCGGCAGTGTTAAAACGTTTTCAATTGGACGGCAAGGTCGTGGTCATCACGGGCGGAGCCGGACTTTTAGGAGTGCAACACGGACAAACAGTTCTGGAAGCGGGCGGGATTCCCTGGCTCTGGGATATTGATAATGAAAAATTGGATCAAGCGCAGGAAGAACTTTCCCAGCAATATCGCGCTCCGGTTTTTAGCAAAAAGGTAAATATCACGGACCGCGCGGATGTGCTTCTGGCCCGGAAAGATATAATGAGAAAATCCGGGCGGATTGATGTATTGATCAATAACGCGGCTAATAATCCGAAAATGACCGGTAAAGAGGACCCGGTCGGCTCGCGTTTGGAAAATTTTTCTTTGAATGCCTGGTCAGCGGATTTGGCAGTGGGATTGACCGGCGCTTTTATTTGTTCGCAAATTATCGGCGCCGGTATGGCCGAAGCGGGCGGCGGGGTCATTTTAAATTTGGCATCGGATTTGGGGATTATCGCGCCGGATCAAAGAATTTATCGCCAGAAAGGGCTGGCCGAGCGCCGGCAACCCGTTAAACCAGTAACTTATTCCGTGGTGAAACATGGTTTGATCGGTTTAACGAAATATTGCGCCACCTACTGGGCGCAAAATAACCTGCGCGTGAATGCCATTTGCCCCGGTGGAGTAGAAAACAATCAAGGCAAAGAGTTCAGAGAAAATCTCTGCCGTTTGATCCCGCTGGGCCGGATGGCGCGGCCGGATGAATATAAAGCGGCGGTTTTATTTTTAATTTCCGACGCCTCGTCCTATATGACGGGGGCGACGCTGATCATGGATGGGGGACGAACATGCTGGTAATCAAGCCGGAGGCTGCCGGATGAGCGTGGTAATCAAAACAACCGCTTTAACCTGCGCGGCTGAAAAAGCTTCTGACTTAGTCTTGCTGGGGCCTTGGTGTTTATATCCCGGGGAGGAAACCCCGGCGGGAGCATGGGGGCAATCGCGGTTTCCGCTGTTTCCCACGCCCTGGTCGCGGCCCGACAGTGTCAAGGAGGCTTCGGCGTATTGCCAAAAAATTTATGATTTTGTATTGCCGCAACTCGCGGAAAATTTGAATCGGGTTTTAGGTTTTGACTGGAAGGTCAAATCCTGGGAAATGTTGTTAGACAGCTGGTTATTGATTTTTATTCAAATTACCTACGAACGTTATGAACGTTTGCGCCAGGCCGTGGCCGCTTATCCGGACGCTTTGCTTTTCGTTTTGCCGGAGTCCCAATGCCGGTTGCAGAGTGAGACGACGCATGATTTTATCGCCCGGAAAAGCGAGGATGATTTTTTTAATTTATCGATCTATTCCGGCATTGCCTGGCATTTTTATCCTTCACGCGTTGCGGTTCAAAACGACTTCGGTCCGGGGCGGGACGCTCCAGCGAGGCAAAAACGCGGAGGAAAAGACCCCGCGATGGCCAAGCTGAAAACCGAAATCGGCAATCAGGCGCTGCAATTTTTGTTTCGTAAGGGAAAAAAAATAATCCTGCAGGATTTATATCATTTTCGTTTTCAGGATTTTTGGGCATTGCGCCGGGCTTTGCCCCGGGATACGATTCGGCTTTTGCCCGGCGGCCCGTCCGGTTCCGGTTTGGAAACCCGGTATGACGCTTCACTGCGCCGGCAAATCTCTTTGACAGCCGGGTTTGACGATTTTTCGATTTGGTTGGCGGGGATATTGCCGCAAGCTGTGCCGTTGTCTTTGTTGGAAGCTTTGCCGCGCTACCGTCGGCAGACCAGGTCTTTATGGAGCCGGATTCCCGAACCGCAAGCTGTGATATCGGCGATCGGTTGGTACTACAATGATTTTTTTAAATTTGCGGCGGCTGAGGCTTTACAGCGCGGGGCCAAAACTATTGAACTGCAGCACGGCAGCGGTTATGGTTGGTATGACACTTATTTTCAAGAGAATCTGAGCCGGAACAAAGACGTTTTTTTTTCCTGGGGGGAAAAGGATGTCCCCCGGCGTGTGGTGCAGCCGTTTAGCAATCCGTATTTAGCCCGGTTGAAAGACGCGCATGACCCGCGGGAAGATCGTTTATTGTTTATTGGCACGCTGCCGTCGAAATATTACAACCGGTTTTCGAATTGGATCAATGTGGATTTTTTGGAGGATTATTTTCAACGGAAAAAACAATTTTTTTCCGCGTTGACTCCGCGGATACTCGGCAAAATGAGTTATAAATTTTATGAACTAAAATGGGCCCAAGAAGTCAGCCGGATTAAAGCGGATTTTCCGCAAATACAAATAGCTCCGGCAAAGCCTAGCGCGGAGTTGATTCGCGCCTCGGTTTTAGTGGTCGTCGATAATGCCCAAACCGCTTTTATCGAGGCTTTGGTGATGAATGCTCCCTGTGTCGCTTTTTGGAACCCGCGGGTTTATGTGTTTCGGCCCGAGTCGCAAAAATATATGGACGCGCTGCTGGCCGCGGGCATTGTTTATCACGACGCGGCAAGCGCGGCGCGGCAGGTCAACGCGATTTATTCTGACCCTTCGGCCTGGTGGTCGCGTCCCGAGGTGCAGCAGGCCCGCCGGGATTTTTGTCAGCGTTTTGGTTTTTCAAAAAAGCATTGGACTGAAGATTGGCAGCGCCATTTTGGCCAGGGGAGCGCCTATGTGTGATGTGTTGGTGGTGATTGATAATCGTTTTCGGGAAATGGTTCCGAGTTTTTTGATCCGGCACTATCTGCGGCAACAAGGCTTAACTTGCGCTTTTTGCAGCCGGTTTAGTATGTGGGGCGCGTTTAACCGGTTACGGCCCCGCGCGGTCATTTTGCCCAATCCGGGAGAACCGTATATCGCGGAATTGATTAAACGGGCTTTTGTGTTTATTCTGCCGAGCGAATCGGGCAACGGCCAGACCGGTTCGATTTTGGCTTTTTTTAAAGGCAACGTTCATTATCAAACCTATAGTCAGCAGGCGGACCGCATTTTTTCTTGGGGGCCGCTGATGACGGATATTTTGCGGGATAACCATATCGCGGCAAAAGAAAAAATCATCATGACCGGCAATCCGATTACGGATCAATGGTTTATCAAGCCGCGGCCGAAAAAAAATAAAATCTTGGGACTCACGACGACGTTTCGGGTGATCAACAGCAGTTTGGGTCCGGTGAAGAATATATTCCGCGCGATGCGCGAACATGAAAATGAAGGCGCCGGTGTTTATTTTATGCCGCCGCGGCATATGGAAACTTGGTTTTTTTATGAGCTGAGTTATGTGCGGCTTTTAGCCAATCTGATCGATCAGGTGGTTATCGGCCGCGACATCCATTTGGAGATCCGGCCGCATCCGTCGGAAAAGGCGGAGCAGTATGATTATTACCGGCAGGTCACCGGCGGCCGGTGCTGCGCCGTTAAGTCCGGGTCGATTGTGGAGTGGCTGCAAGGCATTGATGTTTTAGCGACGTATTTATCCACTTCTGCCATCGACGCGATCGTCCGCGGCATTCCGGTTGTCTCGTTTAAAAAATTATTGAACCCGGACGCCTTGGCTATGATGCCGGCGCATTATGATTTGGATTATAACGGATGGCTTTGGCAGCCCGCGACCCTGGAAGAATTCACGGAAATGGTGGCTGCCGGGTTTGCGGGTAAATTAGAGATCACGCCGTTTAAAACGCAGTTTTTAAAAAGCATTTTTGATAAATTTTATTTTCCGCGTCCCCGGTTAGCTTCCCAGAATATCGCCGAGGAAATCGCGGTGTTTTTAGGCCGGGAAACGCCGCGGCCGTTTTCGTATCTTCCGGCGCGCAATCCGCAGGGGATAAAAAAAATCGCGCATCGGGTGCTGCCGCATATCCCTTATTCGGAAAATGCGTATCTTTTGCTCTATTCTCTGCAAAATTTCTTGGAAAAAGATCCGATCAGCGGCGCAGTGGGTATTTCTTATTTTCCCTGGGCGTGGGAATCGTTATTAACCGCCGGGCGAACCTCCCGGCAGATCATTGAAGCGGCGGCCTGACATGAGCTACTCGCAAATCTTGAAAAATTTTCTCCCCATGGATCTGGCCCAAATGCGGCCGGCAGGGTTTTTAGAGCGGATGGAACGGGGTGGACGCGAAAAACAGCAAAAGATCATGGAAAAACACGGCTGGGAACCGGTTCGCCAATGTCCGGTGTGCGATTCGTCGCTATCCACAGTTGAACTGCGCAAATTCGACACCGAGATTTTGAATTGCGGGGATTGCTCGACGCGTTACGCGGCGCGCCGGCCGGTGGTTACGGAAGATATTTATTCCGATGATAGTTATATTCCGGTGATGATGGAAAATTATTTGCAAAACGCAGCCTACCGTAAAGCGCGTTTTGGCCCGGAACGCATCGCGTTGATTCAAAAATACCTGCGGCCCGGCGGCCGTCCGGCCTTGCTCGACGTGGGATGCGGCGTGGGATGGTTTTTAGAAGTAGCCCGGGAGCAGGGTTTTGAAATTTTCGGGCAGGAGGCGGGACGGGGTTTGGCGCGTTGGACCGGCGATCGCTTGGGCCGGGAAATTTATACTCAGCCGCTGGCGGAATTGGCGCAAATCCAGCGGTTTGATGTAATCACCTTGTTTGATGTGCTGGAACACGTGCCTTTTCCCGCGCTTTTTGTTCAGGACGTGAAAGCCTGCCTGAAACCCGGAGGGATCGCGGTGTTTTTTACGCCGAACTTTGATTCCTTGGCGATCCGGGTCATGGCGGAGCGGTCGAATTTGATCATTCCGGCGGAACATTTGACTTATTTCACGAAAAAGTCCGTGGAAACCTTGGCGGCTAAAACGCAATTGGAGTGGGTTGTTTATGAGACCTGCGGGATTGATTTGGGGGATTTGAAAAGTTTTTACGAGTCGCAGAATCAGCAACCTTTAGCCGAGGCTTGCGCGGGTTTGTATAATTATTTGCAGCCGGTGATCGATGCTGCGGAAGCGGGGAATCATATGCGGTTTGTTTTTCGACGGAAGGAGTGACAAAGTGGAGATCCTGGGTTTTATTCCCGCTCGGGCGGGATCAAAAGGCATACCGAAAAAGAATCTCGCTTTGGTTAATTGCAAGCCATTGATCTCGTATACGATCGCGGCGGCGCAAGCCAGTTGCGTGACGCGGATTTTGGTGTCAACGGATTCCGAAGAGATTGCCCAGGTTAGCCGCGCTTTGGGAGCGGATGTGCCATTTCTGCGCCCGGCGGCTTTGGCCGGGGATACTGCTTTGATTTCCGATGCGATTTTAGACGCATTAGCGCGGTTGCGGGAAAAAGAAAATTACGCGCCGGAGGTGATCGTTCTGTTACAGCCGACCTCGCCTTTACGGCAGGCGCGCTACATCGATGCCGCAGTGGAGCTGTTTTTAAAAAATGATGTGGATTCCGTGATCAGTATTTCCGACCCGATTGAGCATCCGGCGCTCATGGTATATTGGCCGCAGCCTACGGCCATGACTTTTCTGATGGAGGGTAAATACGCGACTATGCCGCGGCAAGCTTATCCGGCGTGTTCGAAAATCAACGGGATGCTTTATGTCTTTTCGCCGAAGACGTTGGCAGTCTATAATAATATTTTCGGCAAAAAAGTTTTGCCGTATCAAACACCCCAGGCGGATTCCATTGATATTGATTCGCCGGGGGAGATGGAAATCGCCGCGGCCCTGATCCAGTATCGGCAACGGCAAATAACCTGAAAGGACAGTCATGCGAGTTTTGATTACCGGGGGGGCCGGGTTTGTCGGCTCAACGATGACAAAACATTTTTTAGCGGCCGGGTGGGACGTGAATGTTTTGGATGAACTTTGGTTTGATCCGGGCGTGCCGGATTTGTTTCGCGACAATCCGCGCTATCGGTTTATCCGGGGCAGTATTTTGGACCCGGCTGCTTTAAAAAAGAGTCTGGAGTCTGTGGATTTTGTCGTGCACGCGGCCGCAGTCGTCGGGGAGCCGGCCAGCAAAAAATTTCCGGATTTGACGCAAAAAGTCAATTATGAGGGATCGCGGCAGCTGATTCAATCTTTAGCGGGGTCTCCGGTGAAAGGGATGGTTTTTTTATCCACTTGTTCGAATTATGGCATTGCCGACGGAGTAGCGAATGAAAACACGGCCTTGATGCCTTTGTCTGTCTATTCGGACACCAAAATTAAAATTGAGCGTTATCTCATGGATGAGGCGAAACAAGTGAATTGGGTGATTTGCCGTTTGTCCACGGTTTATGGGATGTCCCCGCGGATGCGTTTTGATCTCACGGTCAATGATTTTACGGCTAACGCTTTTCGCGACGGAGCTTTAAGCATTTTTCTTCCGCATACTTTTCGCCCCTATATCCACGTGCAGGATGTCGCGCGCGTCATCGGGGCGATTATCCGCGATTTTGACCGCGTGAAAAATAATGTTTTTAACGTCGGATTTTCCGGCGAAAATTATCAAAAAATTAAAATCGCGGAAATTGTAAAACAGCTTCTCCCGGGCTTGAAACTCGATATAGTAACTACCGGCACGGACACCCGGGATTATCAGGTTGATTTTTCCAAATTGCAGCAGACTTTGGATGTTCCGCGCCGCTGGGATGTGCGCAGCGGAGCGCAGGAGATTTTAGAGGTTTTGC
Source organism: Candidatus Omnitrophota bacterium (assembly GCA_015233495.1). Taxonomy (GTDB): domain Bacteria; phylum Omnitrophota; class Gorgyraeia; order Zapsychrales; family Zapsychraceae; genus JADFXQ01. Next base: position 42,661 of record JADFXQ010000002.1, read on the forward strand.
GCCGGGGCGAGATTGCCGATAGCCAGGCCGCCAAATATTATAATACGAATCCGGTTTTGTCCCCGGCATAGGAGGAAGCGACCCATGGAATTAGACGCGCCGAATGTCGGGGAAATTGAGAAACAGCGCTTGCAAAAAGTAATCGAGAGTTCTTTTATCTCAACCTATGGCCCTCAAGTCGGCGAATTTGAAAATCAAATGGCCGCCTTTCTGGGCGCGAATTATGCCGCGGCCGTGCAAAGCGGCACTGCCGCGATCCACATGGCCTTGCATGAATTGGGTATCGGTCCCGGGGATGAGGTCATTGTGCCGGTTTTGACGTTTGTGGCTACGGTGAATCCGGTCAAATATGTCGGCGCCACGCCGGTTTTTGTGGATGTGGATCCCTCCGCGTGGACAATGGACCCGCGTAAAGTTGAAGCGGCGATTACCCCGCGAACGAAAGCGATCATAGTCGTGCATCTCTACGGCAATCCCGGCGCCCTGCCGGAATTGCGCGCGGCGGCTAAGAAATATCGGTTGGCGGTTATTGAAGACGCGACCGAGAGTTTGGGCGCGACATATCAGGGGCAGCATACGGGGACCTGGGGAGATTTTGGCTGTTTGAGTTTTAACGGCAATAAGACGATCACCACCGGCGGCGGCGGGATGATCATTGGCCAAGCGGAAGACCGGATCAAGCACATCCGGTTTCTGGTCAATCAGGGCCGGGACGAGCAACGCGGCTATTTTCATCCGGAAATGGGGTTTAATTATCGGATGACCAATTTGGAAGCGGCGTTAGGATTGGCGCAAATGGAACGTCTGCCGTATTTTTTGCAAGTCAAAGAGCGGTTTCATGCTATCTATACGGCGGAGCTGGGCAATTGCTGCCGTATCCATTTTCAACAGGAATTGCCGCAAGCTAAGAGTTCGTGGTGGTTTAACTGCGTGGGGTTGGATCCGGACTGCGACATTAGCGCGCTGCAAAAGAGTCTCAAAGACCGGGGGATCCCGACGCGGCGTTTTTTTATGCCCTTGGTGGAGTTTCCGATGTACCAAGGGACAGGGAACAATCGGGAGCTTTATCCCAACGCGTACGCCATTTACGAAAAAGGTTTGTGTCTGCCAAGCTCGACGATAAATTCCGAGGAAGATATCCGGGCGGTCTGCCGGGCTTTGCGGGAGTGCGCATGAAAAAGCAGCTCATTTTAATCGGCGGGGGAGGGCATTGCCGGTCTTGTATGGATGTTATCCGCGCGGAAGGCCGGTTTGCGATTGCCGGGATTGTGGACCCGAATATCCCGGCAGGCGCTAAAGTGCTGGAAGCAGTTTGCCTGGGGTCGGACGCGGACCTGCCGGTTTTGGCAAAAAAATACGCCTATGTTTTGCTAACGATAGGACACCCGCTTTGGCCCGATACCCGGATTAAAATTTTTCAACAATTGCGCGACTTGGGTGCGCAGGCCACCGTAACTTCGTCTTTAACCCGCTCGGGGATTTATATCGGAACCCCGGCCAGAATAATGAAAAAATGAAGAAAAAAATTTATATCATTGCGGAAGCCGGGGTGAATCACAACGGGAATATGGATATCGCCCGCAAAATGATTGATGCGGCAGCCGCGGCGCAAGCCGACGCGGTAAAATTTCAAACCTTTCGCGCCGTGAATCTGCTTTGCCCGTCCGCTCCGAAAGCGGCTTACCAGATGCAGACAACCCATCCGGAGGAATCACAATGGGACATGATCAAGGCCTTGGAACTTTTGCCGAGCGATCACCCAATATTATTGCAGCATTGCCGCGCGGCCGGCATTACGTTTCTTTCTTCGCCGTTTGATTTGCCCAGCATCGCGTTGTTAGCGGGACTCGGGCTGGATATTTATAAGATTCCTTCGGGTGAAATTACTAATTTGCCGTATTTACGGCAAGTGGGTCAGCTGGGGAAACGGGTGATTTTATCCACGGGCATGGCCACGCTCGCGGAAACAGCGGCAGCCATCGACGTTTTGACCCAAGCCGGGACAAAGCGGGACGATATCACCGCGCTGCACTGCACGACAGAATACCCGACGCCGTATGGTCAAGTCAATTTAAAAGCGATGCTTACGCTCAAAGAAAAATTGGGCGTGGCGGTGGGGTATTCCGATCACACGCTGGGGATTGAGGTGGCAGTGGCGGCCGCGGCCCTCGGCGCTACGGTGATTGAAAAACATTTTACCCTAGATCGGACCATGCCGGGACCGGATCATCCGGCTTCATTGGAACCGCAGGATTTGCGGCGTTTGGTGGAAGCGGTCCGCAATATTGAACTCAGTTTGGGCGATGGGATAAAACGGATGTCCGCGGTAGAGGAAAAAAATGTGACCGTGGTCCGCAAAAGCATTGTCGCCGCGCAAAAAATTATCCGGGGCGAGGTGTTTACCGCCGAAAATTTAACGACGAAACGGCCGGGAACCGGGTTAAATCCGATGCGCTGGGATCAGGTGATCGGCCGGACGGCGAAACGCGATTTTCAACCGGATGAATTGATCGAATTATGAGAATTCTTTTTATCGGAAACGTCATTTTTAGCCGGAAGACTTTGGAAAAACTTTTGCGGTTGGGCGCGGATGTCGTGGGGGTTGTGACGAAAAAGTCTGCGGCGTTTAACGCGGATTTTTGTGATTTGGGGGATGTCGCCGCCGTACACGGTTTGCCGCTGTTCTATGCCGAAGATTTCAATGCCGGGTCTACGGAAGAATGGATACGGCAGCAAAAACCGGAGGTGATTTTTTGTTTCGGCGTTTCCCAGCTTTTGCGGACTAATTTATTAACTGCGGCGCCTTTGGGAGTCATCGGCTATCATCCGGCGCTTTTACCCGCGAATCGGGGCCGCCATCCGCTGATTTGGGCGTTGGCTTTGGGACTGCCGCGCACGGGCTCAACTTTTTTTTTCATGGACGAAAAAGCGGACAGCGGCGATATCCTTGACCAGGAAATTGTGCCGATTGCGTATGAAGATGACGCCGGGACTTTGTACGCCAAGATAACGCAGACGGCGCTGGGACAGATCGAACGATTTTTGCCAAAGCTGGCTTCGGGGAATTTCCCGCGTTTACCGCAAGACCGGGCAGAGTCAAATGTTTGGCGTAAACGCGGCCGGGACGACGGGAAGATCGTTTTTTCCGCTGGTTCGCGCGCAATTTATAATTTGACGCGCGCTTTGACCCGGCCTTATGTTGGCGCGCATGTTCTTTATCGGCAAGCCGAATTTAAAGTTTGGCAGACGCGGGAGTTGTCAGCCGGAGGAGCTAACGATGAGTTCGGCAAAATTTTAGCGGTGCGCGGCACGGAGATCGTTGTGCGTTGTCACGACGGAGCAGTGGGGTTGTTGGAACACGAGTTGTCAACTTTACCGAAACCAGGAGAATATTTCTTATGAAAAAAGTCCTTGTTGTCGCGGTGCATCCGGATGACGAAACTTTGGGGTGCGGGGGCACGCTGCTGCGGCACAAAGCTGCCGGGGACGCGGCAGCGTGGCTGATCGTGACCAGCGCTTTGACTGAGCAAGGATATGCTTCCGCAGAGGTTGACCGGCGCGCCCGGGAAATCGCCGCGGTCGGGCAAGAATATGGTTTTTCGTTGACCGAACAGTTGGGGTATCCAACCAAAAAATTGCGCACAGTGGGGGAGCATGAATTGATCGACCGGTTTTCGCGGATTCTGAAACAATGGGAGCCGCAGATAGTTTATCTTCCTTTTGCTCAAGATGTGCATGGGGACCACCGGGTGGCTTTTACGACGATGTTTAGCGCCTTAAAATCTTTTCGGGCGCCTTTTGTGGAAAAGGTTTACATGATGGAAACCATCAGTGAAACCGAGTTTGCCCCGGCATTACCCGGCAAGGGTTTCACGCCGAATGTTTTTGTGGATATCAGCGCTGTGTTGGATTCGAAAATGCGGATCATGAATTTATATTCCGCTGAGATGGGGGCGCATCCCTTTCCGCGCAGTGTGGAGCATATCCGGGCGCTTGCTTTACACCGCGGGGCTACCTGCGGTCGGACTTTCGCGGAAGCATTTATGTTACTAAAGGAAATATGGTGAAAAGAAAAATTTGTGTCTTTACGGGATCGCGGGCGGAATACGGATTGCTGTTCCCTTTATTGAACCTCTTGCGCGGCGACCAGGATTTTGTTTTGCAATTGATGGTATCGGGGATGCACGTAGCGGCGCAGTTTGGCGACACTTACCGGGCGATCGCCGCTGACGGGTTTCCGATTCGCGCGAAAATCGACATTGAACTTTGCTCGGATACTCCGCCGGGTATTTGCCGCTCCATCGGTTTGGGCGTCGAACGGTATGCCGCGGCTTTGGCGCGGCTGCGGCCGGAAGTGATCGTGATTTTGGGCGATCGGTTTGAGGCGTTTGCCGCGGCTACCGCCGCCATGGTGGCCCGGATCCCTATCGCGCATATTCATGGCGGGGAAGCGACCTGGGGTTCGATCGACGAACCTATGCGCCACGCGATAACTAAAATGAGCGCGCTGCATTTTACTTCCACGGAAGAATATCGCCGTCGGGTGATTCAATTGGGAGAAAGACCCGGCACCGTATTTAACGTCGGAGCTTTGGGAATTGACAACATTCGGTCGATGGATTTGTTGTCCAAAGAGGATTTCGCGAAAATGCTGGGCGTGGGTTGGCGCGACAAAAATCTTTTGGTCACTTTTCATCCGGTCACTTTAGAAAAGGGCCAAGCGGCCTCTCAGATCGGGGAGTTGCTGGCGGCTTTGGAATCTTTTCCGGATATTTTCGTGATTTTCACCAAAGCCAACGCGGATACGGAAGGACAGGTTATCAATCAAAGGATTGCGGTTTACGCGCGGCGGCATCGGGACCGTTGTGCGGTGTTTGCGTCTTTGGGCCAGCGCAATTATTTGTCTGCTTTGCGGCAGGTCGACGGGGTGGTAGGCAATTCATCGAGCGGGATCATTGAAGCGCCCAGTTTTCAGATCGGGACGATCAATATCGGCGATCGTCAGCAAGGCCGCGTGCAAGCCCGCAGCGTAATCAATTGCCCGCCGCGTCGGGAGTCGATAGTCAAGGCTTTGCGGAAACTGTACACCCGAAAATTTCAAGCGGAATTGAAGTCGGTAACCAATCCCTATGACCGCGGCGGGCCGGCCCGTCAAATCTGGGCGGTGTTGCGCCGGGTCCGGGAATTCAATCTGAAAAAAGTTTTCTATGATCTGCCAAATCGGGGGGAACAATGATCAGTGATATTTTTATTCCCAAAAATATGATTTTAAAACAGGCCATGCGGCAAATGGACAAAGGCGGACAGCGCATCCTTTTTGTTGTCGACGGACAGGGCCGGCTGATCGGCTCTTTGTCCGATGGGGATATCCGCCGGGGGATCATCAAGAACCACGACCTGAATGATTCGATCGCGACAGTCTATAATTCGCGGCCGTTTTTTTCCGCCCAGCCTTATGATTTGGAAAAGGTCAAAGCGGCGATGGTGACAATGAAAATTGAGCGGGTCCCGGTAATCGACGAGCACCGCCGCATCGTTGCCGTATTGAAATGGGAAGATTTGTTTGGCGGAAACCGGCCGGTAAAAGATAAACTCTCGATACCGGTAATGATCATGGCCGGTGGGAAAGGGACCCGTTTAGACCCGGTCACCCGGATTCTCCCCAAACCTTTGGTGCCGATCGGCGAGCGCAGCATTATCGACATTATTATTGATAAATTTACCGAATACGGCATGGAAGAATTTTATATCTCGATCCAGCATAAAGCCAAATTGATCAAGGCTTTTTTTGAAGAAAAAGACGTTGCTTATAAAGTGCATTTCATTGAAGAACAAAAACCTTTAGGCACTGCCGGAAGTTTGCGGCTGCTTTTAGGCCGGATCCGCGACCGGGTGTGGGTTTCCAACTGTGATATCATTATCGACGGCAATTACGCGGAGATCGCCGACTTTCATTTAAAAGGCGGCTATGACCTGACGATTGTCGGTTCGTTTCGGCATTTTACCGTGCCTTACGGCATCTGCCGGATTGCCGACGGCGGTGAACTGGAAGATATGATCGAAAAACCCGAATATGATTTTCTGGTGAACACTGGCATGGTGCTGGTGGAAAAGCGCGCTTTACGTCTGATCCCCGCGAATCGGGAGTTCCATATACCGGATTTGATCGCCAAGATCAAGAAAAAGGGCGGCAAAGTCGGCGTGTTTCCGGTGAATGAGAAATCCTGGATCGATATCGGTGAATGGGAAAAGTATAAACAGACCATGGAAGATTTTGAAAAAAAGATTTGATTCCGGCGGTTGACTCCGGCGGGGATCGAGGGAGATTGTTTTGAACAATTTACGCAAACTGTTTCACGCTACCCGGGACCTTTTTCAGCGTTATCCCGGGCATACGGTCCGATTTTTGCTCGGGAATATTCTGGCTTCCTGTTCGCAGATCGTTTCGATCGGCAGTTTATATCCCATCATTTACGTGATCCTGAACAAAAATGTCGGGAACGACAAGGTCGGACGGTTATTCAACACGGTTTTCGCCGCCCTCCACTGGGAGCCGAATTTGCTGAATTATTTGCTGCTCTTCACCGGGGTCAGTTTCGTGTCTACCGTGGTTTTTATTGCCGTGGAAGTCGATCAAAATCGTTTTTTGCGCCGATTGGAATATGACACCCGCAGCGAGCTCACCGCGAAAGTTTTGGGATCGGCCTGGTCATTTTTGCGGACTTTAAACCACGGTCGTTTTGTCAATGTGGTGATGCGCGACGTGGAAAGTTATAAATTAGTGGTTAAATATATTTTTCTGGCCTTGGCTTCGTTTATCCAATTTGGTTTTTTTTCCGGGGCATTGTTTTATTTGAACGTGGGGTTTGCCGGCCTGAGTTTTCTTTTGATGGCCGGGGCTTATTGTTTTATTGTTCCGGTAATCAAACAGGCGAATCACCTGGGTCACGCGACGACCCGGGCTTACGCGCGGCAAAATCATTTTTTAATCAGCGGCGCGAAAGGGTTTAAGGAAATCAAGGCCGGGGCTTTGGAAACTTATTTTATGAAATCCGTGCGGCCGATTTTTGAAAACGTCGCGGATCTTTATTTTCGCGGCATGACTTTGACTGCCGTGCAGGTGCGGCTGGGCGAATTTTTGGGATATTTGGTTATCGCGATTTTGTTGTTTGTCAGCATGACCTGGTTGGCGATGAACGTCAATGTGCTGTTTATCGCCTTGGTGGTAATTTCTCGGATCGTTCCGATGCTGCGCGCTGGGATTCAAAACGTGCATATCGCGTACAGCAATCTGCCTTCTATGGACCGGATGTTGGAATTATCTCAAGAATGCCTCCCGGAGCAAACCCGCAGCCGGGCGCTTGCCAAACCTCTGGAAGCCATCGTTTGGAAAGACGTCGGATTTTCTTACGACGGCCGGCAGTGGTTGTTCCGCCATTTGGATTGTGTTTTCCGTAAAGGAGATTTTTGGGTCATCACCGGAGAAACCGGCAGCGGGAAATCCACAGTGCTGGATTTGCTCAGCGGCATTGTCGAAACTACTGAGGGCCGGGTAGAGTGCGATCAGATCGGCCTTAAAGAGATCCAACGCGCTTCTTTACAAAAACGCATCGCTTATTTAACCCAAGGAGCTTTTATTTTTGAAGGCACGATTTTAGAAAATATCACCTGGGGACATCCGGTTGTCGATCCCGTTCAATTGCGTGACGTGATCCAACGGGCGCAATTGGACTCGGTTGTGGCGGATAAATCATTGGATTTTCCGGTCACCGAAGGCGGATCCAATTTGTCCGGAGGCCAACAGCAGCGCATCATGATTGGCCGCACGCTTTTGAAAAATTGCGATTTCATCTTGATGGATGAACCCAGTTCGGCGTTGGATGAGGCGACCGCGAATAACCTGATGACAGCGCTGCTGCCGTTGAAAGGCCGGGTTGGTCTCATTATGGTCACACATCGCGGCGAGTTTGCGCGGCACGCGGATTATGTTTTTGCTTTTTCCGGCCAGGGAGTTAAAATCACCGCCAACTCGGCCGCGGTTGGTCCGGGATAAGCGCGGAAAATCAACCGGGAGAGGAAGAGTTTATGGCTTTTAAAGTTATGTTAGTTTATCCCAATATGCGGGGCATGAATATGCTGCCTCCGGCCATGGGACTGCTTTCCGCGGTTCTCAAACGGGCAGGGATAGAGGTGCGTTTATTCGACACTACTTATTATCAATCCGTGGAAGGCAAAGAAGTCGATTCCGACGGATCAAAATCCGACCGGCTGATGGCCCGGCCTTTTCAGATGCCCCATGAAGTCACTTGCAAAACTTCGAACTGTTTTACGGATTTTCGCGCGGAAGTGCAGCGGTTTCTTCCCGATCTCATCGGTCTTTCGTGCACGGAAGATATGTTCAAATTGGGAGTGAAATTATTATCCCAGGTCCGCGATTTGGGGATACCGACCATCGCCGGCGGCGTCTTTCCGACGTTCGCGCCGGACATTGTGCTGAATCAGCCGGAAATTGATATCATTTGCCGGGGCGAAGGCGAAGATGCCCTGTTAGCGCTCTGCCAGAAGATGGAACGCGGGGAGTCCTATGACCACATCGCCAATCTGTGGATTAAAAAACCGGACGGCGCGGTCAAAAAGAATGCCACGGCGCTGATCGATATGAACGCTAACCCTTTGATCGATATGTCTATCTTTGAAGAGGCGCGGTTTTATCGTCCCATGGGAGGAAAAGTTTATAAGATGTTTCCGGTGGAAACTTTTCGCGGCTGCCCGAACACCTGCGCCTATTGCAATTCGCCGTCGCAAGTGCAATTTTACCGTCAAGAAACCGGACATTCGTATCTTAGGCGTAAATCATTTGAGAATTTGCGCCGGGAATTGAAATTTTACAAGGACGTCATGGCCGCCGAATATTTATATTTTTGGGCCGATACGTTTTTGTCCTGGACCGAGCGGGATTTCGAGGAGTTCTGCGAGCTTTATCAGGAAATCCGGCTGCCTTTTTGGTGCCAGACCCGCACTGAAACGATCACCAAGGAAAAAATAACCAAAATGAAAAACATCGGTTGTGCCCGTATGTCCTTCGGCATTGAACACGGCAATGAACAATTCCGGCAAAAGGTGCTGAAACGATTGACTACGAATCAGATGATGCTGGAAAAATTCCGGATCATCGAGGAATCAGGTATACCGTTCAGCGTGAACAATATCATCGGCTTTCCGCATGAGACGCGGGAATTGGCCTTTGACACGGTGCGTTTTAACCGGCAGATCAATGCCTGGGACCGCAATGCTTATCCGTATTCGCCTTTTCATGGCACGCCTTTGCGCGAGGAATGCGAACGGCTGGGATTCATCACGCACGCGGATATCGCCCAATCTTTTGTGGTGGACGGATCGATTTTGGATATGCCGCAGTTTCCCCGTAAGGAAGTGAATAATCTGGCTAAGACTTTCAATATGTACGTCAAATTTCCGGAGTCGCGCTGGCCGCAGATCCGGCAAGGGGAAGCAGAGACGGAAGAGGGTAGAAAAATTTATACGGCTTTGAAAGAGGAGTTTATCGCTAAATTTTGGTCGCGGGAACCCGCAGCGGCCGCGGGAGAGGAGGGATGATACCGGTGTTCGGAGATCTCGATTCGGTTTTAGAAAGGATTTTGTGCTGTCCCGCTTGCCGGGGCGGTTTGTGCCGCGTCCCGGAGGGGGTTTGCTGTCAGGACTGTCAAAAAACGTATTTGTGGCGCGACGGTATTTTATGTTTTGATCAAGCCAATCCGGGCCAGCAACAGGAGAGCCAATTGCGCGAACAGGTAGCGGACCGCTACCGTTCGCTGTCTGCCAGGGAAATTTTGAAAGAAGTCGCGCTTTATCACTGTATTCCGGTGATGCGGGACCGGGCAGCCCGATTCCGCCGCGTTTTTTCCGAGCAAGAGTGGGTGATTGATATCGGCTGCGGCAATGGATATTATTGGGCGGGCTCGGCCGGCGCCAAACTGATCCTTTGTGATTTCGCTTTCAACAACCTGCTTGCCGCGAAAAAATTATTAAGCGGCCTGCCCGATGTTTTGTTGTTGAAGACCGACGCTTCGGGTCTTCCGCTAAAAGATAAAACGCTCAGCGGGCTTTGGAGCGTTCAGGTGACCCAGCATATGCCGCTGGAAGTTTTCGCGGAATTTCAGCGGGAAATCCAGAGGGTGCTGCTGCCGGAGTTTTGTTTGGAGATTTATAATTTTAATCCGTCTTTATTGCATCGGACGGTTTTCAAATTATGCGGAAAAAAATTTCATTGCAAAGGCCAGCGCGGCCATTATTTGGAAAATAAGTTGAACGCTCGGGAATTGCTCGAGCTTTGGCGGGAATTTGCCGGCCGCAAACGTCGGGAAATTTTTTATAGTGAATACATTTTTCATCCTAATTTCCGGATGTTTCCCCAAGGCAAAGGCGCGCTTTTTGTGGAAAAGCTCTTAACCCCTTTTCCGGGGTTGACACAATATTTTGCGGAACAGATTGGGATCCGGATCAACGGGCGATGAAAAAATTTACTGTGGTTTGCGATGGCCGCGACGTTTTTTTATCGGTAATGCCCGGGGCGATGGCTTCTCCCGCGGCATTTGATATTTTATTGTTATCTGCCCAAAGCGATTTGCGGCCGTTCATCCAGGATTTTTGTTCTAACCACGCCCAGACAGCGTGCCGCTTTTTGGACAATACCGGCCGGATCGCGGACTGCCAAAATGATTTTACCGTCCGTTATGCCCGTTTTATCGCAGGATTTTCGCGTCAATTGCGACAGCAATCCGCCCCGCAGCTGGAGACCTATTTTTCCGTTAACCCAGACTTTTCTTTGTGGTGGCCCAGCTTAGTTTATGAGAAGAGTCCTTTAAAGACGGATGTGTTTCGTCGTTTGTTTTTGATCGAGTCCGTTATCAAAGCTTGCGAAGATGCCCCGCGTCCGAATGTGATTCTGGCAGTTGCGGATCAAGAAGTGCGGGAGGTATTGGCGCGTTATTTTCTAAAGGCGGGGCTGAACGTCATCCAGCCGCCCAACTCCGCCGGAGCAAAAATCCGGAAATGGATAAAAAACCTATTCAATTATTGGCGCGACCACTGGCAAGGGCTGGCCTGTATTCTTAGGGAAATCAAATGGAATCGGTTGACTCGGAATTTGCTGCGCCGTACCCTGCGCCCCCAACATGGAGATGTTCTTTTGGTGACGTATTATCCGGCGATGGATCTGCAACAGGCGCGCTCGGGCGTTTATCAGAATGATTATTTTAACCCTTTGCCGCAAGCCTTGGCTGCGGCAGGGAAAAAATGCGTTTGGTTAGCCATTAACATTTACCATCCTAAAATCAGCCCGGCTGAGGGAATCCTTTTTGGAAAACAGTTAAACGCCGCGAACACCCCCTTTTATTTTTTGCACGAATTCATTTCTTTGCCGATGATCGCCCGGTCCGTTTTTCAAAATTTTCGGCTGGCGCGAAAATTGCGCCGCATTCAGCGGCAGGTTGATCAGGCGTTTGATGAGTGGCGCCCGGGAGCTTATGCCGTGGTTAAAGAGGATTGGGAAAGTTCTTTTGGCGGCATTGTCGGGTTTAAGAACATCTTATTCGGTTACGCGTTTCAAAAAGCCTTTAGTTATTTATCCGCGGCCAAATGTCTTTATCCCTTGGAAATGAGCGGCTGGGAAAAAACGATGCTCGCGGCCAATCAAACTCAAGGACGGATGACCGCGTTTGGTTATCAGCATTCTACAGTCTCGCCGATGTGGATGAGCAATTATTTTTCCGGCGCCGAGCATACTGCGCGGCCTTGTCCCCGTCCCGATCATATTTTATGCAATGGGCCGAGAACCGCGGCGTTGTTTCAGCAGCGTTTTGGTTGGGCCGCCCGCGACCTCAATGTGGTGGAAGCGGTGCGTTATTTTTCATTGATCCCTTTGCTGCGTGAACCGCTGCGGGAAAAAAAACCGGCGGTGCTTTTCGCCTTGTCGCTCATTGAAAAAGAAGCGCGGGTATTTATTAAAATAGGGTTAGCCTATGCCCGGAGGCAGAATGCCTATCCGGTTTGGTTTAAATTTCATCCGCTGATGCCCATCGAACCAATTTTAAAATCAATGGGTTTGAGCTCGGCGAACGTCCCCTTTGAAATCAAACAAGAGCCGATCGCGGCGCTTTTAGAGCAGGCGAAAGTCGTGGTAGTCGGCCAGACCGGAGTGGCTTTGCAGGCGGTCGCGCAAGGCTGCCGGGTGATCAATTTGCGGTCGCTGGATTTTTTCAATTTGCCGGCAATCGATTCCGGGGAATCGTTTCTCGTCGGCCAGGCAGGTTCTTTGGAAGAACTGACGCTTGGCGTTGAACGTCGTATGCGGCAGCAGGAAGACCCGAGCGCGGTTGATCAGGAAAGGCGCCGGGTGATCGGCAGTTTCTTTTTATTGCCGCCGGATCCGGATCAGGTGAATGCTTTCGCGCAACATCTGTTTAGGCGCTCCTCGGAGAAGGGTCAGGGCATATTATAAACATAGAGGGTAGATAAATCGAATTTTTTGACGAAACGCGCCGGAGTGTAAGGCGCGAGTATCGGGTTATTTCTGATGGACGCCGCTAAATCCTGTCCGGCTTCTTCATTGATGAGGAAAAATAACCGTTTCATCTGCTTGGGTTCAAACGTCGCGGGACAGAGCGTTTTTGAGTCTAATATTTCCGAGTCGGAAATCAACGGCGCGGTTGGGACAAGGTAATAATGAAAATAGTAGATAAGCGGGGTGTCCGAAGGTTGTTCGGAATAAATACGGTCCCCCGGCCGGAGTTCATTTTTAAAGAAGAGCGCGATCTGCTTCACGTCTTTTAATTGATCGATGTTGAACGCGAGGGAATTTTTTTGATAGACCAGAACCGCGAGATAAACACAGAGAAAGAGGGGCAAGAGAGCGGCGGCGGGTTGGAGCAAGGTTGAACCCCGGGGGAGAATTTTCCGCGCGGCAGTTTTGGCCAGCTCCACAATCCCGGCCGACGCATGCGTAAAAAATAGTGGCAGTAAATATAGCCAATAGCGCCCGTAGGGAAGAAAATACCAAATCATGCTATGAATCGTCGCCAGCAGAGTGAAAAGCACCGGCCAAAAAAGAATTTTGCTTTGGCCCATTTTGCGGCTGCGGCATAAAAAAACTATAAAACCTATTCCTAAAAGCCAGACAATTCCCCGGGGTATGTCCAGAGTAAAATCGGCGAAAATTTTGCTCAAAGCGGCGCGGAGCGTTTCGATGTAGCGGGAGAAATCATTGGCGCTGAACGACAGTTTAAGTTGGTCGTATTTTAATAAAGCGTGGACAATCAGGATAGGGCAGTAGAGGGTCAAGCTAAGACCCGCGGTAGCGGCGATAGAGGCGAACCAATAACGGATGAATTTTTTATCATCATCTCGAATGTCGCGGACTTGATATGATAGAATAAGCCACGCGTAAAGGGTGACCGCGGGATACAGCATTACCGGAACAGTGAAAAGCCCGAGAGAAAAGACTAAGCTCAAACACAGCCATTTGAGCAATGACGCGGGCGAACGCCGGATGCTTTCCGCGAGAAATATCCCGAGGAGGAAAAAGACACAGATCAGGATATGTCCGCGGGCATTGGTCGTATATTGAATGATTTTTGTCGACGTGGCGACCAGCGCCATAGCCCAAAGTCCGGTGGTTTTGCCGAACAGATAACGGGCAAAGGCATAAGTGATGACAACCAGACTGGTTCCGAAACAAAAAGCCGGCAGTCGGATGACCCAAGGTTGGTCGCCGAACAGCACATAAGCGATATGGACCAGCAAGGTGTGCAATACATGGTTGTTTTGAAATTTGTACCACAAAAGAGGTTGGTAGAAAGGCCGAACCGCGTATTTTAAAAAGGTATAAACCTCGTCGTTATATAGCGGCGTGGAAAAAAGATAGTGGAGGCGCAAGCCGAAAGCGATCAATAATATCAGGAAAAAAGCGCCGCGATGAATGCCCGCTTCCGGCGAAAGGAAATCACCGGCACTTTGGGCGCTCCATTTTAAGGAAGCGGAAAAATCATCGCGCAGTTGCCGCAGGATTTTGCGGATGCGCGCCCGAAAATGGAAAATTAACGCCAGACCAAGACTGGCGGTTAAGAGCAAGGATTTTAATAACCAAATGATTTTGGCAGCCGTACCCGCTTGGAACAAAGAGCGCTTATTGGCTGGTATGGCAGCGGAAAAACGTTCGATGATTTTCGCGTAAAAGACGTGGGGCGCGCAATTGATAAGCAACAGGATCAGCAAAGGAATGCCGAGCCAGCCCAGAATCGACCCGAAAGGAATATGTTTTTTTGACATCATGGCGGAAGCGAAAATTAAATTTTAGTGATGTAAGAACGCGTCTTTACTTTAGCGATTTTTAAGGGATTTTCAAATTATTATTTCGAGTTTTAAAACCCAACGAACGCCAGCCAGATCAGGGGGGCAAAGCGTATGCCGGTTTTTTCGGTTATCGTGCCGACTTACAACTACGGCCATTTTATCGGCCGGGCGATTCAGTCAGTTTTAGATCAGACATTCCCGGATTTTGAATTGATTATTGTGGATTTATTTTCGATAGATGATACCGCGCGGATTGTCCGGGGATTTGCCGATCCCCGCATCCGATTCTATCAGGCGCGAGTCGGCGCGGGGTTTATCGCGGCGCTGCGTAACGCGGGCATTCAACGGGCAGCCGGAGAATATATTGCTTTTTTAGACGCGGACGATCTGTGGTTTCCGGAGAAATTGGCGGCGGTGGAACGTTTTTTTTCCGCGGATCCCCGACGGGATTTGGTGTGCCATGATGAAGAATGGGTATATGCCGACGGCCGTAAAGAGCGGATAGCCTATGGTCCGCAGCAGACGTTTGCCCAATTGCTTTTTCAAGGCAACAGCTTATCAACGTCCGCGGTCACGGTGCGGCGGGAAACCTTGTTCGGGTCCGGGTTGTTTTCGGAAAAGCCGGAATATACGGGCGTGGAGGATTATGAATTGTGGCTGCGCGTCGCGCGGCAGGCCAAGATTGATTTTTTGCATATGTCTTTAGGACAATGTGTGGTACACGCGGGATCGATTTCACGGCGGGTTGAACAAATGGCCCAGAACACTGCTTGTGTTATCCGCGATCAATACGCGCTGCTTCCTGACACAGTCGGCAACCGTTTGCGGCTGCGCATCCGGCAGGCGGAGATCTTGCGTCAAGCCGCCCGGGATTTGTTAAAAATAAATGAGAACCGTTCTGCGGCTCAGGCGGCTTGGCGCGCCTGGCAGCTGAATCCCGTCGGCCTAAAGATCGGTTATACGCTGCTGCGGTCAGGGTGGCGGCAGATAAAAATGCAAAGGAACCTTTTTTAAATAGGAAATGAAATTTTAGGCAATGATGAAAAAAACAGTATATTCTTTTTTGGACCGCATCGGGTGCGGCTATGCGTGGCGCGGGATTTTTGAAAGAACCAGCCTGCCGGTTTTGGCATATCATCGCGTCGCGCCTTGGGATCCGGGATCTGTTTTGGCGCCGGCTATGGTGGTTCAACCCGAGGATTTTGCCCGGCAGATGGAGTATCTGGCCCGCAATTACCTGGCGCTTGACGGCGAGGGGTTTGCCAAAGCTTTGGCGCAAAAAAAAATTCCGCCGCGCAGCGCTTTGGTGACGTTTGATGACGCTTATGAAGACAATTACCGTTATGCTTTCCCGATTTTAAAAAAATTTTCCGTCCCGGCGGTCGTTTTCGTGCCGACGGCGTTTATTGAAACCGGCAAATCGTTTTTCTGGGATGAGGTGGATGCTTTGATTTCGGGGTGTCAGATTCCGAAAGTCCGCTTTGATTTTAACGGGCAAACCTGGACTTTCGATCTGAGCAGTCCGAGCGCTAAGTTGGAAGTTATACTGAAAATCTGTCCTTTGGTTAAAACCTTTAACGAAAACGACGGGGAATTGTTTTTAAACCGCCTCAGTTCTTTTGTCGGCGTTGCCCGGATTTCGAAAGCCGGCGGTTTATTGTCCTGGGAGCAGATGCGCGCGATGCGGGCGCAAGGGGTGGCTTTTGGCGGACATACACATCGGCATTTGAACCTGGCCCGGTTATCTCCGGCGGAAATCCAGCAAGAACTGCGAATCTCCACGCGTATTTTGGATGAGCAATTGGCGCAAAAAACGGTTTTGTTTGCCTATCCTTTTGGCGCTGAGACCGATATTCCGGCGGCGGCGCCGGCTTGGCTGTCGGCGGCGGGATATCAGGCCGCGTTTTCTTTGTCTTCGGGGTTGATGCGGCCCGGTGACCGCCCGTTTTTGTTAAGACGCATCGGCATTGGGGGCGGGGATACCGAGGATATTTTCCGGTTAAAACTGTCCGGCATTTTATCGTTTTTGGCAAAGTTGAAAAATTCATGAACCTTAAGATCAGAATCGCGCGAACCAACGAAGAATTCGCGGCCCTGCGTCCAGCCTGGGACAAAATGACGCGGAGTTCGCCGCAAAATATTTTTTTAGAATTCGATTGGCTTTTTACCTGGTGGAAGCATTTCGGCGCGAAAAGGAAATTATTTGTGGTCGTCGCCCAAAAAGCCCGCGAGCCGGCGCTGCTGCTTCCATTGGTTGTCAAAGATTTTTTGGGTTTCCGCTGTTTAGAATTTTTATCGTCGGAAATCGCCGATTATGAAGGCCTGCTATCCGGCGAGCCTCCGGAATCGCTTCCGGAAATTTTGGATCAGGTTTTGCGCGGGTTAGCGCAGGAACCCGGATGGGATATCCTGCGTTTGCGCAAAATTCGGGAAACTGCCGGGGATTTTCCCGCTTGGCAGGCGCTGGCCGCGGCGCCGCGTCCGGGATATCTTTTGGGGATCGGCCGCCACAAAGAAGGCGCGCCGTTTATCCCGATTCGCCAGACCTGGGAGGAATATCTGCGGGTATCCCCGCCGAAATTTCTCAAACATATTCACCGGCAGTGGAAACGTTTAGAAAGCAGCGCAGCCGTCAAAATCACGTTGGAAACACCCGACATTGCCGAATTTTTTCAAGTTTTGCGCCAGCAGCATATCGCGCGCCGCCAGGCCAATGGCCAGAGCAGTTTTTTTTGCCGGGGTCCTTACTTGGAGTTTTTTACCGAACTGGCGCATTTGTGGCAGAATAAAAAATGGATGTGGCTGAGCGCTTTGACCTGTCAAGGCCGGCCAGCGGCTGCGTTGCTGAGTTTTTGTTACGGCCGGCAGCTGGGATATTTTGCTCCGGCGTTTGACGATCAATTTGAAAAATATTCCGTGAGCCGTATTTTGACGCAGGCAGTATTACGCGAAAGTTTTGAGCGCCGGTTGGCGAGTTTTGATTTTATGCTGGGAGAGGAAAATTACAAATTTGATTGGAGCCCGGCGGTTATGCCGCTGAATTATGTCCACGCGGCGCCGCCGACGTGGCGAGGGCGGGCGGCTTGGCAATTGTTTCATCGACTCATGATTGCTTATAAAAAGAAACGAGGATTAGCCTGGTGAAACGGATTCTTTTGGTCTGCACAGGGTTGAACGATTTAGGCGGGGCAAACACCCATTTGGCTAGTCTTTACCGGGAGCTTTCCTCTCGGTACGCGGTAACCCTGGTTTTATGCTCTTCAGTGGAAAATGAGCTGCGGACAGCCTTGAGGCGCGCGGGGATCGCGGCAAATGACGTATTGTTTATACCCCGATATAAAAAGCGGTTAATTTTTCCATTGGTTGCCGCTTTGGCGGGGGTGTTCCGTGATTTACAGCCTCAGGTGGTGCATTCGTTTCATTTGCAGTCGGATATTTTTTGCGGTTGCGCCGCGAAAATAGCTCGGGTGCCGAGCCTGTTTTCCTATTTTGAATCGCGGCCTTTAGTTGAGAATACGGGATGGCTGAAAAAATATTTTTATCGCGTCATGAATGCGGTGGTCAAAAAAGAATTTAGCGCGACAGTCGCGGTATCGGCCGGGATAAAAAAAGAACTTGTCGACGGTCAATGGCGGGACGCGGATAAAATTACCGTGATTTATCTTGGCGTTAAGCTGCCCGTTCAGGTTGAGGAGATGGATGCCGGCCGGTTTGCGGCAGGCCGACTGCGCATCGGAACGATTGGCCGCTTGAGTCCGGAAAAAGGTTTGGACCGGGCAATTCGGGCGTTTGCTTTGGCGAGCGCCGCGCTTGGGCAAGCGGAATTGATTATTTGGGGGGAAGGGACAGCGCGGCCGGATTTGTTAAAGCTATGCCGTGATTTGAACATCGAGGCAAAGGTCCATTTTTATGGCTGGGCCAGACAGCCGCGGCAAGCCTTGGCGGACTTGGATATTTTTTTAATGCCTTCGCTGCGCGAGGGATGCCCGACCGCTTTATTGGAAGCCCTGTCTTTAAAACGTCCGGTGATTGCCTCCGATATCCCGGGGATCAATGAGATCATTATCAACGGACAAAATGGTCTGTTGGCGGATACCGCAGATGCAGATCAGTTTGCCGCCGCTATTACGGTCTTAGCGCAAAATTTCAGCCGGGCCCAGGCATTGGGAGAAGCCGGGTATCAAACGGTTTTACGCAAATTTATGGTCCAGCAAGAAATGGACCAATTAACCGCCTTATACGAATCGGGATGCCATGAAGATTTTGGTCGCGCATAATTATTATTGCCAGCCCGGAGGAGAAGACCGGGTTTTTAAGGCGGAGACTGAACTGCTGCGGCAGGAGGGACACGCGGTTTTGGAATATACCGATTCCAATGAGCGGACAAAGACGATGAGGCCCTGGCAAGTCGCGGCGGATTGTTTTTGGTCGGCGCGGACGCACCGCAGGATTGCCGCGTTTGTCCGAAAGGAAAAACCGGAGATCGCGCACTTTCATAATATTTTTCCTTTGATATCGCCTGCCGCCTACGACGCTTGCCTTAAAAACGGCGTGAAAGTTGTGCAGAGTTTGCATAATTCCCGCTTGATCTGTCCGGCCGCCCGGCTGTTTCGCGATGGTCGATATTGTGAGGATTGTTTGACCGCGCCGTTCGCTTGGCCGGGGATTCGTTGGGGGTGTTATCGTCATTCCCGGGTTCAAACCGCGATGGTGGCGCTGATGACCCGTTGGCACCGTTGGCGCCGGACTTGGCAGACGCAGGTGGACGCGTATATTGTTTTTACGGATTTTTATAAACAGCAGTGTGTGAAATGGGGATTGCCCGAAGAGAAAATATTTATCAAACCGCATTTTTTGCCGGCGGATCCTCTGGCGCGCGGGGTTCCGGCGGAGAAAATATTTTTGTTTGTGGGCCGATTGTCCGCAGACAAAGGCGTCCGCACCTTGTTGCAAGCTTGGCAGGGGGGAATGGACGATTTTTCCTTGGAAATAATTGGAAATGGAGATGACTTTGACCATTTACAAGCTATACTGAACCGAGAGAAAATGCTCACAGCGCGTTTGCTGGGCCAACAAAGTCCCGAAGAGGTTTATCGGCGGATGAAACAGGCTTCCGCCGTTGTTGTCCCGTCGGAAGTCACGGAAAGTTTCGGGATGGTCGCTTTGGAAGCGCTGGCTTGCGGGGTTCCGGTGATTGCCTCCGACCTCGGCGGTTTGGGGGAAATGATCCGCGGCACCGGAGCGGGTTTATTGTTCCCCGCGGGTGACGCGCAGTGTTTGCGGGAGCGGTTGGTCTGGGCTTCCCGGAATCCGGATCGAATGGAACTCATGGGTAAAACCGGACGGCGTTTATTCGAAGCGCGGTATGCCCGGCAGAGCAATGCGAACATTTTAACGGATATTTACCGCCAAGTCCTCTTTCCGTAAAATAAGGTTGGATATGCTGGTTAATAGTTCACAAAGTCAAAGAACAGTTCCTTTCTTGTCGGTTTTTATGCGGGAAATCTATGTTCCGTTTTGCCGCTGTTTATTTTTTGCCTATTTGCTCGCGATGATCAGTTTTGGCCGAACTTTCGCTTTGCAGCGGATTCATCTCAACGGTTTTCCGATATTTGTGACGGAAATTTTGCTTTTCTTTTGCCTTCCAGTAATTTTGATAGGGATACGGCGGTTGGGGAGAATAGGTTTGCCTGGCTTTTTTATAACCGCAGTAGGGTTATTTTTTCTTTTAACCGGCGCGCATTTCATCGGAGCTTTATGGCACCAACACAACTATGCGTTTCGGGATTCCATTTTGGGACTTTACATCCTTTTTGTGCCTTTGACTGTGGGCTTGAGCGAAAATAAATCGGGAAACGGCTGGATTTATTATATTTTTGCCGCCAATATCATCAGCTTGATTTTGGGAAGAATCATGGTTGACTTTTTTATTTATGGAGAAAAAATTTATTTTTTTTCCAATTTTATTAAACCAGTGATTTTTAGTCTCAAGGGGTCTCAAGTCTGTCTTTATTACAATTTTGTTTGCGCCTTGCTGCTTTTTATGATCTTTTTAGGAAAAAAAGGTTTGTCTCGGTTTTTGTGTGTCCTTTTACTGAGTATGAATTTGTATATGTTATATTTCATGATATGCCGGGCCGCGTGGCTCGCCGCGTTTATTTTGATTATTTTCTGCGGTTTTATTTTTTGGAAAAAAGAAAATTGGCGGACGTGGGGCACAATTGCGGGTTTGTTTATTCTGTTTATAGCGTTGTTTTTTTCTTACGATATTTATATTCGGAAAATAAACACTTCCCAGTTTGCTTTAGCGAAAATAAATAGTTTTTGGTACGAGGACAAGATTGATTCGAATTTTAAAAACCTGCCGGAACCCAGTTGCGCGAACCCAGTGACCCCGCAAGAAAAACAGGAGATCAGCAATCATTTTGCCGCTATTGTTAAAATGGGATCTTTTGCTTCGGTCAGTTGGCGATTTGATATATACCGGAGGTACATTGCTTTGGGGATGGAATCGCCGATTTGGGGAAGCGGTTTTGGGGTTTATCCGAATTTTACCGGTTTAGCTGATATGGTGATCAATCCGGACAATATCGAAGGATTTTTTATTCAATCACTGGTGACTCCAGCGCACAATGAATTGGTGTCGCTTTTTGCCAAGGTGGGGTTGTTCGGCATTTTGCTTTTTTTGGTGATCAATATTTACGTCTGGAACGAGGGCTTAAGATTATTTCGTGCCGCCCTGCCGCAGGAAAAAATCATATTAGGCGCGTGTTTAGGGTGTATTTTGGTCTGGCACGTCATGGCTTTAACTTTCGACATTATTGATTCTCCGCCTACCAATTATATTTTATGGGTATTGATCGGGGTAATTTTGTCTAAGCGGGGGTTTATAGAAAAATCAGCGAAAGAGGCATAGCGATGCAAAGCAACTGGATCAGGCAGATGATTCTCGCGGTGTTTTTTCTAGGCACAGCGTTTAATATTACCTATTGGGCGATCGCGAAATATGATTTTAAGAATGACATGAAAACCGCGGTCACGGATGCCAGCCGTTATTTGAAAATGAGCCATGGCGATTTTTCCGGCGTGGAACGCCGCTATGCCCGGCGCGTTATGGTCCCGAGTCTGGTTTTATTTTTACGCAATCAATTCCCCGTGTCGCGTTTTATTCCGGGTGAATATGTTGACATCGCAGCCAAAATGGACCAGCTTTATTTTGGGATTATCAATATCCTCGCTTTAGCCGGCACCGCTTTTTTGTTGTCCCGGTTTTGTCAGCAATTGGGGTGTTCTCCTTTGGAAGGCGTGATCGCCGGATTGATTTTTCTCACGTCTTTTTTTGTCGTGACTTATTACACTGTCCCTTTAGTCGACGCGCTGACAGCTTTTTGCCTCATGGGTTGTTATTACGCTTTGCTGCGCCGGCGGTTATTATGGTTATCCCTGTTTTTTTTAATCGGCATTTTGACCAAAGAAGCGATTTTTTTAATCTTATTCGCGATTGTTCTCGACCAGCGGAAATTATGCTCCGCGCCGTTATTTGTCTGTTTGCCTTGGGTGATTTTTTATTTCGGATTTTTTTATACGAGCGCGGCGGACGCGCATGACGTGACGTTTTTTTTCAGCAATTTGCGGCAATTGCTGGCCGGCGGCTTGGCCGCTTTTCGGCCTTTCGCCTTGATTGAAGCTCTGGAGGTTTTTATGGCGGTATGGTTTCTCGCCATTTACGCTTTGCGGAAATGTCCGGTTCCCGATTTTATCCGGCGGCAGCAGTGGATATTGGTTTTTCCTTTCGTTTTTCCTTTTTTTGTCGGGGAAGCGTCCTTAGGCCGGATAGCGTTTTATGTTTTTCCTATAATGATTTTTCTGGCCGTTTTGGCCTTGCGCGATATTCTTGAATCGGAGACGGGACGATGAGGGGGAAGCGCCGATGAAACTCCAGCCGCGAAACCACGAGCCTAAAAAAAAATGGAAAATTTTTATTCCCGGATGGCCGGCGTATTTCGCAGGCATTACCGGGATCTATATGCTATGGCGAGCCTTCGTTTTTCTTCATTTGAAAGGTTAATTGATTCCCACTTTCCGACGTGGTTTATCATCGTGGGATATCCGCTGTATTGGCTGGAATTGTTTGTGGTCCGCAAGCCGGCGGGACATACGTCGTTTTTTGGCTGGGCGGTCATGTCCGCTTTGGCGGTGATTCTGCTGATAAAGGCGGCCCGGTTTGCCCCAACTGGGAGGCGTTTTTTCCAAACCACTTTCAATACCTGGCCGGTTTTTTCTAAAATAGGTTGTTCGGCAGGCTTGATTTTCATGGTGTTCATTCTGGGAGTGGGGCTTAAGGCTTCGCTATATCCACCGCATCTGCCGCAGGAATATGACGCGTTAAACTATCATATTACCATTCCCCGCCAGCATCTGATCAACCATTCGTACCAACATCTGAAATGGTCAGCGGCGGATCTGATGCTGATGCCGGTTGATTACGCTTTAGCGCCTTTTGTCCTGGCCACTAAACTTCCGAATAAAATCCCGCAGTATTTTTTTGTCTTGGGCTTGTTATGTATTGTGGGCGATCTGGCTTATCGGATTAGCCGGGGAAAACTTTTTTGCGCGGTTTTAGCGGCCGGCGGATTTTTGGGACAGCATATGTTCGGGATCCAGATCGGCACAGCCATGCTGGATCTGGTGATTGCCTATTTATTTTTCGCCGCGGTCCATAGTTTTAGGCAAAAAAAGTTTTTTTTCGCGGCCATTGAATTAACTTTTTATTATTGGTCAAAAGGATTTATGCCGGTACTGCTTTTGTTATTTGTTATTTTAAGCGCCGGGCTCATTGCTTGGTTATCGCGTTTGCGGTTTGTTTGGCCCGACGATACGCGGGAGTGGAGGGCAGTGGTTTGGGAGGGTTCGGCGATCAAAAAATTCGTCATTTTTTTTGGCGTATGCAGTTTGTTGGTCGCCGGACCATTTTTAGCGCGTTCGCTGGTTTACGCGGGAACGCCTTTGTTTCCTTTCGCCCCGGGGATTATGACATTGCCCCATACTCCCGCCCAAAATCCGCAATGGATGGCTTCAATCCGCCGCAGTTCCGCGGGGTTTTTGCAGACCCGGGATGATTATGGTGACGGTCGTTCATTCAGCGCTTTTGTCAAGCATATGTGGTTGATCGCGGTTCCGGAAAAAGGCGTAAATAACCGCTACGATTATCCGGTGGGCTTGATTTATCTGTTATGTGTCGGGCCGTTTCTTGCCGTGTTTTTCGGATCAATCCGGCAAAGAAAAATCAATATTTTATATTGGAGTGTCGTCTTGTTTTGGGGATTGTGGTGGTACGGTTCGCATCAAACGCGTTTTTTATACGTGCCGCTGGGACTGATGATTTTGGCGGTGGTCACGGAAGAAAAATTTATATTAAAGACCTTTATCAGCGCTTGGCTTTTATCGATCGTTTTTACCGCCGTTTCGGTTTATCGTTCGCAGCAGCCCACTTTCGCGTTAAAACCGGCGCAAGTTTTGCGGACGTACGACCAGCAACTGCTTAAGATGTCGCGGACGGTTGATCGTTCCCAGGCGACCGCAGTGGAAAGCATGGATGCCGCTTACGCGGATTTTCCCATCTCGGTGAAGCAGCATAGCGCGTTTGTCATTTTACCGGTTAATCCGTAGGGTTGTTAGTTTTTTCCGAAATACAAATTCTCACGACTATGAATCTACTAATAGCTACTTTATATGGAATCATTGGGGTATCATGCCGCCATTTAAGCAAGGCTTTTTTAAGTTAGAGAAGGCGTTTGATTAACGGCCGAAAATATTGTTTTGGCTGGATATTTAACACCATTAAAAAGGCGGTTATATGTCGTTATGGGTGAAGGGCATCCGTTATTTCAACAGTGAGATATCTTGCCGGTGGACCGTGCGTTTTTGGTCTTTTTGGATGCAGATCAAGGCTGCAATGTTGGGCGTCCCGATCGGACCGGGAGTTCGTTGTTACGGAAACGTTCATCTGATGCCGGGGGTGAACAGTTCCCTTTCAATCGGACGCGATGTGATTTTCGTGTCGGACACTCGACGATGCACCGCGTCTTCGATTTTTGCGCCGGTTAAGTTAAGGACTTTTGAGCGTACCGCGCGCATCACAATCGGCGACAAAGTCGGATTAAACGGCACATCGATTGTCTGCCGATCCAAGACAGTCGCGATTGGCGAAGGCGCGGTGATCGGCCCCAATGTTGTGATCTCGGATTCTGATTTTCACCAGGTGGCGCTTTCAGCGGATCATTATAATGACCCGGGCATGGAGTATGACCGCGATGTCTTAATCGGCAAAAATGTTTGGATCGGTATGCGGGTCATGGTGCTGAAAGGCGTGACCATTGGCGACGGAGCAATCATCGGGGCCGGGAGCGTGGTAGTGCAGGACATTCCTTCCGGGGTCGTAGCCGCAGGTAACCCGGCAAAAGTCATAAAATCATTAAATAAGGAGTGACAGCATTTATTCGTAGATTATTCCGCCCGAATCAGAAAGGCGCAGCAGATGGTTAAATTTTATCTATCGGGAATTATTTTTATTATTTCATTTGTTACGGGGATTTATTTGGCAAGTCATAAACCAGTTTGGGGCGATGAATCTTACAGCCAGGTTTTGATGACAAAGCATTCGTACGTCGAGATTTTTTTGGGAAAAAATTACGGTGAAGGAAATCGGGCCCCGTTATTTTATTTACAGCAGAAATTGTTTTGTGATGTTTTTCATTATAAGACACCGCGGTCTTGGCTGAAGGGAGAGGGTTTTCAAAGTGATCGTCGCACCGATGTTGTTTTAAGAATTCTTCCCGTGATTTGGATGGCATTGTTTTTTGCGATAATATTTTTATATTTTTCTTTGCGCTTTAATCTCGGGACTGGTTTATTCGGGTTATTGATCGCGTTTACGACGCCTTTTTTATACCGGTATTGGCCGGAAGCGCGGCCGTATGGCCTCTCCGTTTTGTTGACGGGGTGCCAGATGGTGTTATTCTTAATGATTTTGGAAGAGAAAAAGGCGTCTTATCCGAAATGGTTATTTTTGTCGCTTATCCAAATTGCCTTAAGCATGACATCGGTATTGAGTATTTTTCAAATCGCAGTGGTATCATTTTTTTTGTTGCTCAAAGAACGGCGCTGGCGCCAATATATTTTAATGACAGCCATTCCGGTTTTGTTAGTTTTTTACTACAAGCCTATGGCGCCTTCGTGTGATATGATTTTTGTTTTAACCATAGATCAAATGGTGCGGGATACGATTGCCCGTGATCGATTTTATATTCTTCTTTTATATCCTTTTTTGTTAGCGTTGTATTATTTGCAAACGATTAAAATTCTTCCGCGGCTGTTTCATGACCAGACTTTGGTCAAAGCTTGGCCGTTTTTTCTCTCAACTTTATTGATTCTAGGCGCGACAATCGCGTTTCTCGCCTATTTACAGGCGCATGCTACAGGTGTTGGACAATATGTGGTTAGCCGGCACATCATTTTTTTAGCGCCGATTGGTATTATAGCGGTTTCCTATTTGATTGGTATGCTGTGGCAAGCCTTCCGCAACTCAAACTGGATGAGAATTAGCGTAGGAGTGGCCGTTTTTTTGTTTCTCATGAGCCGCATGAATAGAGTTGTGGGCGAGATTTGTAGTTTTTTTGTTAATGGTATAAAATCTTGAAAATAAATGGTGTCAGGCACCATTCGAGAAACAGGCACAAGTCTAAGATATCCGCGTCTGCGTTGTCGGGGCGCTCCTACTACGGAAATATTGTAAATTTGTTGTGAATCCATTCAAAAAGGAACCTATATGCGCCGGTTGTATTCTTACGTTTTCCGCATCCTGATCTGCCTCGGCATTTTTGGATGCTCGTCCACAAAATTTATGTATCAAGAGATCGCGAAGGACAAGGATACCTATAATATGCGCGTCTTCCCGGTGGCCTTGCCGCAGCTACAGGAAGCCGTAGAAAAAGTCATGCTTGCGAAAAAAATGTCCATTGAATCCGAAGATAAAACCAGTGGGACTATATCGGCTTATCGTAAATTCAGCCGCGGCTATAAAACGATTGTCGTCGTCTTGCAATCGAAGATTGTGTCCAACAGCGCCGCGGAACAAGAGCTTTTCCTCAACGGCATCCAGACCACCGAGCGTAATTACGTCGAAGACAAAACCCGGTTTTTTCTCTGGCTCGTGCCCCTGCCTGGGGGCGGCGGCAAACATGTGACCACCGCGAAAGAAGCGGATGTGTTTATTGATGATAAAGCCTGGTACGGCGAACTTTTTGACGCGATTCAAAAGGCATTAATTCCGGGCACACAAAAATAATCAATAACGGGGGAAACACAAAGATAATGATCAATTTTTCGTATTTTTTTATTTTGCAAAGTCTTAGGTGCGTCCGTTATGCGGCCGCGACAGGAAGACGGTCGTGCTTACTGGGCACGACACTTCGTCGCCGCTTCGCTCCGCTCAAAACGCGGCGACTACGGGCGCCCACGAGGGGCGCCCACTACACCATCAATGGTCATCGTTGAGATTCTTATGATAGTATTACGGTGTCACACACTTTATTCCATAAGTTATTTGTCTTCAATGAGCATTTCCTTATTTTTTCATAAATAGTCTAAAGGGTTAGGACGAAGGAGAGAACGTTTTAGTTCGTAAGCATTTGTCTACGGAAAGGCCGTTGGGGGATAATGGTTTTTTAAAAATGCTGTCGGCTCAATTGGGCAAAGATCTATTGCCAAAGAAAAAAGGCCCCAAGCCAAAGTCAAAATTTTCGTCGGGATCGATAAAAATGCCCATTGCGAATAAACAACTTACGGAATAAAGTGTGTGTCTCCGTAATACTGATCAATCCCGTCAACCAAACCGGCGAGAAATTGAGGAGAATTGTCATGAAATGTTTCAATCATCCGAATGCTGAAGCGGTCGGGGTTTGCAAAGGCTGTGGCAAAGGATTGTGCCTGGCTTGCGCAAAGGACTCCGAATATGGGCTGTCCTGTGCAGGAAAATGTGAAACGGAACTCAAATTAATGCGGGATGTGCTGTATTCAAGTGATAAAGCTTATGGGCAATTGAGCCCGATTTATTCGCGGTATACGGCAGTTTTGGGAATGATCGGCGGGATATGTCTTATTCCCAACATATTTTTGCTGGTGACGGGCAAGAATATGGATTATGCGAGTTTATTGTTTGGGATAGTCATGCTGGTGGCTGCGGTTTGGTATTATAAAATTTCCAGCAAATTTAAAGTCAAAAATACGAAAAAATAAACGGAATGCCTTTCCAGTGAAAAAGAAAATACGGTTTTTTTGATGTTATGGGGGCTTGGCGCTTTGGTGTCGACGTCTTTGGCTCGGGCGGAGATTACGATTGATATCTCGGACCACTTAAAGCCGGGATTTATGGTGGACCGGACGGATCAGACCACTCAGAAAAAACGGGGTTTTGAAAAATAAATGTGACAGACACCTTTATTTTCGCGGAGGCAATATGGAAGGTTTGCGAAATTTTATTATTCGTCTCGGGGCAATTTGGCTAATCTGGGCAGGGATGTTGATCATTGTCCCTGACTGGGCATTTGCGTATCCGGGATCATTTGCTCCCTCGTCAGGCAAAACTTTGCTTATGATCGGCCAGGACCGCGATACAATTTCTCAATATGTGCGCGCTACCGGCAACATTCCGGGCGGAACCACGTCGTATACTTCGATTCATAAGTTAGAGGGATTGGATGTGGCCAATGAATATGGATATGGTGACGGGCCTAAGGACGGGGCCGCTCTTTTAAATAATTATCCTAATTCCGTAATTCAACTCGGCTTCTATATGGTGGATGAGCTGGCGAACACCATTACCGGGAAATATGATGCTAATTTACGGACATTGGCGCAATGGATTATCAAAGCCAACCGGCCAGTTTATTTGCGCATTGGTTATGAATTTGACTTTCCGGTAAATCATTATGACCCGCAAAAATACAAACAGGCTTTCCGCTATGTGGTGGATTTTTTGCGCAAAGAGGGTGTGCGTAATGCGGCGTATATTTGGCATTCCGAATGTATGCCGCATTCTGGTCAGCAATGGATGGATTGGTATCCGGGCGATGACTATGCAGATTGGTTCGGCGTTTCGCTGTTTTCTACCCAACAGATCCCGACAGCCGTTGATTTTTTGAAATTAGCCCGAGAGCATCGCAAGCCGTTTATGATATGTGAATCAACGCCCCAGGGTTTGTATACTGTTCGCGGAAAAAAAGATTTTTTAGAACATATATTCCGGTTCATCCGCGACCAAAATATTGAAGCTTTCTGTTATATCAATTCCAATTGGGATATCAAGCCAATGTGGCAAGGCCAGCATTGGGGCGATAGCCGTATCGAACAATATCCCGAGATTAAGGATTTATGGCTAAAAGAAATTACTCAAGGGCGTTATCTTAAGGCGTCGCCGGATTTGTTTCGCTCGCTCGGTTGGCAGAGATAAGTGTTTATTGCTCGCATATAAATAGACATAGGCGCGGCTGGGAGATAAAAATAGATTTGTTTAAATTATTGGCAGAAAGTTTATTCAGATCGTTCTTTTATTGAGGTGCGCGTCAGGTTATACCAATATCCCGTTTGGAAGTGGTAGGATGCATAATGACCGACAGAGCGTTGTTTTTGGGATTGTCCCATCAAAGGGGATTGCAGCAATAAACCGATCTGTATATCTTTGCCGCCGGGAACTTATGAAATGACATCATTTCGAACTATAACAATGGGGCCGCGTACAGAATCGGCGCCGGGCATTAAATTTAAGGTCGAGCCAAATTCTGTAGTATATATCGGCACATTAACAGGGCAATCCCTGGGTCCGGCTTGGGGGCCGATACAGTATGTATTTAAGGTGGAAGATGAACTTGAAGAAGAGACGCAGGCTCAAGCCGAATCCTGTCCCGGCGTGAAAGATGGCAAGCCGGTGATTAGTTTGATGGAGGCGCCGTATAATTCGGTCAGGGCCAATGTTTGGTAAAATAGGGAGACAGCGCAAAATCGTAATAACTTGTTCTAGTAAAAAGAGATCGTGAGATCTGACACCATTTATTTTCCGCAGTCCTAATTATTTCCTTCTTTCCGGATTAGAAGTTTTCCCGTTGACTCAAAAGAAAACGCTTTCCCGGAGGGCGCGCAAAGCGTCTTTTTTGCCGTTTTTATCGGGTATACTTTAAGTGTGGATACTATTTTTATTATTAGTATTTATAAACATATCTTGAAACGCTTGGTGGCTTTTGTTGTTTTGTTGTGTTTTTTGCTTTTAAATGTCCGGCCGCTTGCCGCGGGAGGTTGGCCACAGCCGCCATCCGTGACCATTCTTGATTCTTCGCGCCCTTTTACGCCATTTTTACTTAAAGGCGTCACCATCGATCCGCGCAATCCTTTGCATTTTGATTTTATCTTTGATCCCGGTCAATCTTCGATGTCCACGAATCATTCGGAAAAAGAAGCGAGCCGCATCGTCAAATATTTTTTGGCGGCTTTGGCTTTGCCGGAAAAAGACCGCTGGGTCAATCTTTCTTTGCAAGAGAGCGGCAGGATAATCCCGGAAATTTTTGGTTTGACTGATATGGGACGGGATATGTTGTCGCTGGATTTTGTCTTAAAGCAGTTGTCTGCCTCTTTGACTCACCCGGAACAAAAATTAGGGGCGGAGTTTTGGCGCCGCGTTTACGCGAAGGTCAAGAAAGAATACGGCACAGATGAAGTTCCGGTTGACTCGGTTACCCGGGTATGGATCGTGCCGGCGCAAGCCGTGGTTTATACGAGCGGGCAAAGCGCTTTTGTGGCTAAAAGCAGTCTTAAGGTATTAGCGGAAGAAGATTATTTGGCGGGGAAACCGCAAGGACTTAAAGCTTCGGAACCAGATAGCCTCAAAGGTAAAAATACCGCAGCGGTGTTCACGGATATATTTCGCGCGATTGTAATCCCGGAGATCGAAAAGGAAGTAAACACAGGTGACGCCTTTGCGCCATTACGGCAGATTTATAACGCCCTGGTCCTCGCTACCTGGTTTAAACAACAGTGCAAAGCCGGGACGTTGGGAAAGGGCTATTTCGGACAAAAGAAGATTAAAGGAATTGATGTCGCAAAAGACCGGTTTAAAGAAAAAATTTATGAACAGTATACGGAGTCTCT
This sequence comes from Candidatus Omnitrophota bacterium, assembly GCA_015233495.1. Classification (GTDB taxonomy): domain Bacteria; phylum Omnitrophota; class Gorgyraeia; order Zapsychrales; family Zapsychraceae; genus JADFXQ01. Next base: position 73,225 of record JADFXQ010000002.1, read on the forward strand.
GAAAAAAGGCGTTTATAATTTCATCAGGGAATATAACGATCCTTTGACGGAGGAAACCGTTTCCCGTCAATATTATTCCGGCGGGATCGAGTTTACGACAGAGGTTGATCGAAAAGTTCAGTTTTTGCCTTTAGAGAAAGAAGTGTTTCTTGCCGTCCTGAGAAAATCGTCTCCGGTGTTAGAAGGCGCTTCAATATATATTGATCCGATAACCAAGGAGGAGAAACTACCGCGTCCCAGGATGTCTTCGCCGGTCAAGCCTCCCGTATTGGACGACAGTTCTCGGCAAGCGTTAGAGGATTTGGGATTGTCTTATAAAGAATTCCAACGATTGACTTTCGCGCAGACCGGATTCGAAGAAGCATTGTTTAACGCTTTTCCGGCTTTAAAATTAAATATATTTTCTTTGCGGACGCAGGAACGTTTTTCCCGCGCGGTGCGGTCGCTGACGCGGGAATTGCGTGAGAATAGCGTAGAGCCAAAAATCGCTTTAGGGTTCGCGATCCGGTTTGCGATTCAACAATTCTATCAGGATATTTTGCCGGAAAATCTTTCATCGGCGGATAACCAACGTTGGAATCAGATTGTCTCTCAATATTTTCGCGATTTTCTTCCCTCCCCGGGCCCGCGGATACCGGAGTATGTAAAACGGAAATACAATTTTGACGATAACATGAACGGGAGGGTTGCCCGCGCCTTGATATCGCGAACCCCGGTTGTGTTTAAAGCCGCGAAAAACAGCGATGGATTGTTGACAGATGAGCTGCGACGGCAGGCCGGCGAGGGCAACATTGATTTGAGCGTTGTTTGGGGACATCCTTCCACGGATGAACGGCAGTTGATCGGCGGCCGCGTGCCTAAGGAGGGTAAAGACGGTTTGGTTTTCGGTTATGGCGTTTTAACGGAGAAAATTGAAGCCGCGCGCAGTGATCCGGGGAAGAAATATGTTGTGCTGATCAAAAATATCGAAGCCGTTGATCCGGAAGTCCGCTTGCTTTTGCAAGAAATGCTGCGGATTTCCGAATTGTCCCATCCGGGTTTGGGTCAGGTATATCTTCCCGAGAATTTTCAGATTATTTTCACCATGGCGGAAACCGCGAATATCGAAGACGATTCTTTTTACGACCGGGTCAGCGTAAAAACAGTTCCCGCCGATCTAACTTTCAAGCCGAAAACCCTTCCCGGTGTAACGGCAGGCGTCACGGCGGAGAATTACCGTTCTGTCTTAACCATTAAAGGGTCAGCGGACAATCCGGTTTTGGTTTTACCGGGGACACAGATCCGTTTGAACCAGGAATTTCGCGGGATCACTACTGAAAATATGTTTTCTATGATTTATGAAAAAACCGGTCTCTTGCTTGATTTCGATACGGTTCGGATGTTGGTCGCCATGGCGAACGCAGTCAAGTCCGGAGAACCCATTCTGCGGCTAATTGGTCCTACGGGTGTGGGAAAAACATTCACCAGCCGCGGATTTGCTTTATTGCGGGGCTCGTCTTTTTTCGCGAACCCGGTAAGTCCCGGCACGGAATTCACGGATTTGATCGGCAGTTTTGAGCAACAAGACAATCACTTGTTCGCGTTTAACGGTGAGACCACATTTAAGGAGCGATTGGAAAACGGCGGGGTGGTGGCTTTGAGCGAGCTTAACACTTTAGTTGACAATAATCAAAAAGCGAGCTTGGCGTGGTGGTTGACCCAGATCAGCCAGACTACCCCGGACGCCGACGGTTATCGGACGATTTATCTTACCGAAGTTCCGGTTGCGCCCGGACAACCGCGGCCGAGCATCCGGATTCATCCGCAGTCCTTGATTGTTGTTGATGTGAACCCGGCAGTCTATGAAAGCCGCGCCGCTTTTCCGGATGTCTTCGAGGAATCCACGCCCGAATTGACTATTGGTTCGTATATTAGCGCTATTGCCGCGGATAGAGCGGCGGATATCCATAAATTATCTCAAACCGCCCGGCAATTTTTAAGCCTGGGTGTTCGGATTCAAGGACGGATGATTCCGGGGATTAGTGATCCGGCACGTTTGGAAGTTTTGGCAGAGGCAATAGGGACTCGGTATTATGAAGTGGTTGCCGCGTATGATCAGCACAAGTTTGGCGGTAAAGATCAATTTCATTTTTCAAATCGAGAACTTAAACGCATAGCGGAGGATGTTTTATTATGGATGGAGCGCGGCTTGAGTTCGGACGCGGCGCTCGCGAAAGCCTTTACTCATCATTTGGTGGTGCGCTGGAACGCGCAAAATGACCGGGATTATGCCGCGAATTTGATACCTGACGCGGAAGTTACGCTGGGTTTACGGGAGTTTGTGGAACATGAAGTTTTCGTTGCTAATCGGCGGGCGCATATACGGGTTGCGTCAGGGATAGATACTCAAGTCTTGATCGATGAAATTAAAGACGGCAGGGATGATGTTGTGGTTCGCATTATTAACGTGACCCAGGAATTGGACAGGTTCAAATTGGAAGGCGGCCGTGTGGTGAATGAAGACGGCCGGGGTTACGCATTTGCCGAGGGGTTGATTGGCCGGATGATTGCACAAGCCGAAACAGCGCCGGATAAAAAATTTCTTTATGTTTTTGAGAATATCCATAATCTGTGGCCGGAAGACGCGGTGGGTTTGAACGAAATTCTTCAGGAAGGGACATTGTCGGTGCGGGGCAGGGATACCAAGCGTAGTATTCCGGTAAATGCCGGCATAATGTCCATCAGCCGTCAGGACACGGACTGGACCTGGTCGGAAGCGGAGAAATCCCGGTATGTGACCTATGTTTATGAACGGGATACTATTGGCGAACAAATTCAAAACCGGCTTAACGATTATTTTCGCGCTAATGGTCTTGAGCCGGCAGTCGCGATAGCGTTAAGCCGGATGTTTTGGCGTAGGCTCAAGGTGTCTATAGAATATATTCAGTCGAATAAAGCTTATCAGAACCGGGTGAGCGAGCGCTCCGCGCTTAAATGTATAGAACTATTTATAAAATTGACCGCGGAAAGACAGGAGGCCGGCGGCTTGAATGTGGCGGATTTGATCAATTTGTTTCGAAAGTCTTGCGATTTGACGTTTGGGATCAGTGTTCCGCGACGTGTTTTACTGGATAACTCACAGAGTCGGGTTGCAGCTGTTTATCAGAATTTATTTACGGTTTTTGGCGCTCTGCCGTTTGGCGCGCCGTTGAACGCAGTGACATCGCAAAAATCTGGCGGGGCGGAAACCGCGGCGGGCGAAGCTGAAGCCGGTAATGTAAATTTGAATGGGGAAATCGCGCTAGCGCTCGCTGCAGCCAAATTAGATTTAGAAATGGCGGATGCAGAAGACCGGTCAAGCGCTTTGCAGAAATTGAAAGAGGTTTTGGAACTGTCTGAGCATACCGGAGATTTGACGGGAGAGCCAACCGCGGCGCAAGATTTAAAAAATCTTGATGTAGTCAGGGCAGTATTGAAACAGAGTTCGCATAAGTTTCGGGGAAGTGTTACAGGGTTCGACGTTAATGAACACGGCGTAGTAGTTTGGACTAACTTAGATGAGATATGGATACAAAAAAATGATGGTAAAATCTTAACGACACGATTTCCTGGCATGATCAGAAATGTAAGGATTTCAGCGGATGAACTGGTGTACATTTCGGGTGAAAATACGGTTTGTGTAATCAAACAAGATGACCTGAATCATTTGATATCTTATCCCACATATTTAACCACTGATAATGTTGAAGCGATTCAACATTTGGTTATTAGTAATGGAGTAGTTGCCGCGGCTACCGCAAAAGGGGGGCTTTTATTGTGGGAAAAGGAAGGGAATCAATGGTTAGAAAAGATTAGATGGAAGGATGGTTTTCCAATAGAGCAATTATTGTTATCAGGTGAAACTTTAGCGGTGAGGATGCGTAATGGTACTTGTCGCATTTGGCAGAAAAATGGCGGAGCTTGGGAACAGCAATCCGGATTGGTTTTGGGCCATTCGTCGGATAACCGCTTTAAGAACCGAATTTGGCAAATCGTTGCAAAGGTCAGGAGAATATTTTTGGGGGGAGATAAAGGATATATTCCTGGAGTGAGTCAGATAGCTTTGTCTGAGACTGAATTCGCGATTTTTACTCATTCCGGAGAAATCATTATGTGGGCAAAAGAAGTCGGGCAATGGCGAGCAGAGCCGGTTTTACGAACTTCGATTGAACCGGGTGTTTATAGGGTGGGGCATTTTGTTTTGAAAGACAGCGCTTTGGTTTATTGCAGTTTTAATGGGGAAGTACGTTTATGGGGAAAACATGGCGACAAATGGATCAAAGAACCATTGATAAAAGACGATACTTTTGGAACGAATGTCCGGTTTTTTGATTTTAATAATGGGGTCTTGGCTATTGGCGGAAACGTGGGCGCCCTGAAGACTTCATCAGCCGAACCAAAAGGGGGCATCCGCGTCTGGGAACGGGAATTTAGTCTATGGGGACCTAAATGGCAGCTTCGAATCAAGGAAGATAATTTAGATGGTTTGGCGGATTTGAAGGTATCGAAAGGCGCGGTTCGTGTTCTTGCTGTGACCTTGAATGGGCAAATATTGAGTTGGGTTAATCAAATTATTAAATGGCAAATCGATCCAGTGAGAACGATAAAGCATTCGGGCCAGATTTTTGGGGCGCAAACGCACTCGGGTAATTTGCTGGTCGTGACTACCGACGCGGTCGATGTTTATCAACCTGGCATAGGGATAGTTTATGGGACAGCGGTAATGCAGTTTAACGGCGCTGAAGATGTGCCTGTGAGTGATTTAGCGGATGAGGTAGTCCGAATGAGTGTAAGAGAACCGCCGCGTCCGGAAATTTTGGCACAGCAAGAAGCGCGGGCAAAACAGGAGATTATTTTGGGAGACGAAAAAAAGCGAGCGCCGGCTTTGCTTAAATTGGGGGAAACGTTGACTGCGGCGGAACAGGCTGACCATTTGGAAAAGGAAGCTGAGGTTGAATCGGCAACATTAGCGGATTTGGATGTGGTGGTTGGGTTGATGAGCGAATCGGGCCACAAGTTCGCGGGCAAAATCAAAGGATTCGAGTCGAATGAATATGGCGTTTTAGCGTGGAGCGATCAGAAGGAAATTTGGTTGAAGGACGCGAAGGGGGATATTATCGAGTATCAATTTGATCAAGAAATCAGATACGCCAGAATCGCTCGGGATCGATTAGTTGTCGCGGATATTGACAGAATTTATATATGGGAGAAAGATAATGGGGTTTGGCAGCGACGAGCTTTTGTTTCAGATTTGTTGCCGGGTTATACTAAGGGGCTGGCGATTTCGGATGACGGCGTAGTCGCGGTTTGCAACAGCTACGGACAAATTTATTTATTTAAAAAACAAAATGGGCAATGGAAAAGCGCGAATAATATAAAAGTATTTTTTGTTATTGGAATGATTTTTGATCGTTTAGAAAAATTTTTGCTTAAAACAAACGTGGGTATGGTTTTATGCCGTTTTATTGAGAAATGGGATTTCAGAATGCGCAGTAACCGATCATTTGACAAAATATATTTCCGGGGCGAATTATTGGTGGTAGAAGAAGTGGTGGATTATGATGGAAAACAGTATTTTGGCGTTTTTGAAAGAAAAGACGGCCGCTGGGCGCGGGTTTTTAAAAGAAAATTCGATGGACCGATTAAAAATTTTGTTGTTTTGAAAAATGTCTTAACTGTGGTTGATAAGCAAGGTGTGGTTTTTTCAGTTAGCAAATCTGAAGGTAAATGGGTTATGAGAGAGAGGAGGATAGGATCCGAACAGGTTTTATACATATCTGAGGATGTGTGGTTATCGGCGATAGGTGAAGTGCAGTTGGTATATAAAGATGGGGATCAGCCTGAGCAATATCTTTTTTTACCTGTTCGATTCGCGGAGGTTTCTTATGTGGCAAGAGACAAAGATTTTTTAGCTATAGGCACTAAATCCGGATCGATTTATTTATATGAGAAAAAAGATTATTTGCCGATAGGAAATACAAGTCGGATGTCTGCATATCTGGAACCGCAAAACAAGTGGAGATTGGCAGGACAGGCAGATAACTTGGGAACAATTAAGGGATTAAACATTAAAGATGGAAAAGTAATTGTGGCAACGGAAGACGGAAGTGTTAAATGGTTTGGGGTTGGCCGCGGGATGGTTCATGAAGGAATAGTGCGCAATCTGAATGGCGAGGGCCAGATGGATCAGCGGAGTTTGAGTAAAAAAGTTACCCGGTTAAAGGTGAAATATGAAAGACATAATCAAACCGGATCTCCGGAAGATCAAAAGTTTGAGCCGCTGGTTGGCTATGGGAACCGGCCGTTTTATTTTGGCGCGGATCGAGACGGAAATGTATATCTGAATTTTGACAATCGTTGGTATCGGACGCGGCACACTTTGACGCAGCCCTTTGATCACGCTCTGTTGAGCGGGCCCCGCACAGCGCCCGTCAATGGTCGGCCGACGGAGATTTTTCCCGTCCGGTTAGACGCGGTCAAGCATCCGGACAGCCGGCTGGAGCGGTCTTTCACCAAAAAAGATTTTTTGATGACTACCGGGGATTTGACGGAAGAAGAAAAAGCGGTTTTACTGAATTTTGAGATATCCCGTCAGGTTGATTTGGAAGGTCCTTCCGGAGCCGGGAAAACGAGCATTGGGAAAGAGATCGCGCTTTTGCTCGGCCTGCCGGTTTTTGTGTTGCAGATGCACGGTCAGCGGGATTTATCGGATTTGATCGGTGCCTATCGCGAGGATGAACACGGCCGGTATTATCTTTCCATGAAACCCAAACCAGTAGCTAAGGATATTTTGGAAGCTGCGGTCGCGCCGGCATTGGTGAGTCGGTTATTGGAAAAAGGGGTTATTCGCGTTGATGACAAGGATCCAGAGGTTTACTACTGGGGGTATGGGATTTATTCTTTGGTTGATTTGGAAGAGCGTTTGGACGCTTTGGGCGGCATACTCGGCCAACCGGACAAAAAGGCGCTGCGTGCCTTGGTGCATTATCGTTTGCCGCTTTTGGAGTTTTTGACGTGGGGCGGGATATATATCGTGGATGAAGGCGCGATCGGGGAACAGGGTCAGGCTTTGATCAACTGGTTTAGCCGGATTGTGAACGGTGATTCCGAAATCAGTATTGATGATTTCACTGGACTCTCAATTCGGTTTAAGGTGCATACGGATTTTCATTTGATTATCACTAACAATTCTCCGGAAGACACGGCCGGCCGGGAGTTTTTGAAAAGCGAAATCGCGGCTAATATCGGGTTTATTTATGTCCCGGAAGATGATTCCCCGGACACTATTGAAGGTTTGTTGGAACATTTTTTACAAGATGAATTAGCCGGGACAGATGTCCGGGGAGTGAAAAGCGCTCTGCGTAAATTGTATTTGGATATCAAAGCGGCAGTGGGAACCAGCATCGGGACAGATAAAAAAGAGCGGTATTATATTTCCAAACGGGAAATCCGCCGGGTGGCAGCCCGGCTATTGTTTGAATACAAAAAAGATCCGGAACATTTTGATTTTACTTATAGTTTTTATAAGGCTTTGCGGATTGTGTTTGAAGCCGCGTTTTCGCATGAACAAGAGAGACAATTCGTGATGGATAAAATTGTCACTCATTTGAAAGAGACATTTCCGGAACGGGCGCAAGCGATTGATCAATTTAAAGCCAAGCTCGAGGCGGAAATTAACAATCGTTTTGCTTTTGCTTCAACTGAAAATGAGAAATGGGTTTTATGGGTGGCAGATGAACTTTTAAACCAGGATGAGCCGTTGTTATTGATCGACGAACGCGGGGCCAGGACCAGAGCGATGTTAAGGCGATTGCAAGAAAACCGGGGCGCGGTATTCGATCTGGTCGACGCGGTTCCGAGTCATACCAGTTTCGAACTTTTAGGAGCGATTCTGCCGGAATTTTCGGATAAGGGGATTGCCAAACCCGGGAGCAGGATGCGTTTTGTGAAAGGCCGGCTCATTGAACATCTGTTGACCAAAGAAGAAATGGAGCAGGCCGAGAGCCAAGGCGGAAAAAGTCAAGAGGTCATTGTCTGGATCAGGAATATCGATCAATGGAACGAAGATATCCGCAGTAGTCTCAACGGTCTTTTAGAAAACGGATATATTGACATTGAAACCAGCCGGGGTGAAACGATCCGGTATTATAAACCGCGTCACGTGCGATTTATCGCCGGGATCAATGCCCAGAGCGGCGAGGATTTTTCCAGCGCGTTTTTCAACCGCTGGGTGAAAGTCGGTGTCCTGGCAGAACCGCGGCCGGATCAAAATGTTGACAAGGGAGAATCGGATTTTCAAAAGGTGTTGAGCGATGTTTATGAAATGGATTCCCGCGAGGCCTATTTATTCGCGCGTTTGTTTTTAGAGACGTCCCGCCGGGAAGCTCAGAGACAATGGAGCGTTCAGGAGAGTTATGATTTAACTCCCGAGACATTTTACCTGATTGCCGCGGCGGTGCGGTTGGCGAAACAACAAAGTCCGCAGTGGCAAGCCATTTTGGCCGCGTTTGAACGGCAGAATTATGATCCGCGCCGGGAATCGCCGACTAACGCGGCGCAACGCGATCTGGAGGCCGAGTATCGTCGTTTGTCTAACCGGATATTGACCCAGGAAATCGCCCGTTTGTTTTTACCGCGGTTTCGAACCGCTACTTCCGCTGATACCGGGGACCGCAAGCTGGTGGAAGATAGTATCCGGGCCGTTTTTAACCTTCAGGGGCCGATTACGCTGGATACGACAGATATTGTTTCACCCGATTTGTCAGCGGTCCCGGACAAGATCCGGCTGTATTACACGACAAAAATCCGGGAATATTTGAGCGCTCTACAGCGGGCGTCGCAGATGAATCGCGGTATTGATATGTTGGGCGAATCAGGCGCCGCGAAAACCACTTTGGCCGAACATTTGGCTCACCGCACGGGGAGAAAGTTTTACAAATATCAGTCGCACGCGAAAAGTGAGGTGACAGATCTGACGATCGAGCTTAGTCAGACGGAAGACGGCGTCATTCAGAAGCGGTACAAGGAATTTTATGCTTGGCTGAAAAATGGGAATGCGGTGATTGATTTTGACGAAGCCAACGCGGCGCCGCATATTTTATGGGCGCTGGAAGCGGTCCTGAATGGAGAGAGCGTTATTTATCCGGCTTTTCCGGGTGAGAAACCCTTTAAGATCGGTGATAATATCACGATTGTTTTTACTCGTAACCCCCTGCGTTATGCCGGCCGGCAACAGATTGAAAAACGGATCACAGATAAAATGGTTGTCTTATGGATTGATTTGCCTGATCCGGAGGAAAAAGCGAAAATTGTTCAGACGTTTTACGGGGTTTGGGCCTTAGAGGAAGAAACGGCAGTCGCGCCGACTGAGGAACTACACCCGAAAGAGAAGGCCAATATCCCACATGAAAGCGATCTGCCGGTTTCGGACACTATTGATATGGACACGGATATGAAGGAAGGCCGGGAGATACCGACTATGCAAGATGAAAAAAATTTAACCGAACCACCGGCGGTTTCCACTGCCCCTAAACCCGCGGCGCGCGGGGTATTCACGCCGGAACTTTATCCGCGGACTCGTCTGGGGGTCTATAATCGATTCGATGCGGCCACAGAAAAATTTTGGCTTGAACGAGGCGAGTATAAATCCGTGCCAGTGACTCCGAAGACCGGGAGGGAAAGAACGATCATTGAGGAGACAAGAGATATTTTTCAGGGACAATATATTTTGCGTCTGGGACATGCCTTCAGCCGCTTGCCGTCGGCTGGAGCGGATATGGAGTTTATTGATTTGAGTGTGAGGGATACCGCGGGTAACTTGCTGGACATTCCGGTCGAGATTACGCGTGACAGCGCGGACAATTATTATATTCGGCAAAAAGACGCAGATGCTCCGGCAGCTGAGGTTGAAATCCGTTACACAGTCACAGTAGCGAAAGAATATTTCGGGAAGATTATTCCCAATAACCCGGACATTGGACCGGATATCCGCGAGACCATGACTGTGATGGGTCTCACCCCCAATAACCCGGACATTGGACCGGATATCCGCGAGGCCATGACTGTGATGGGTCTCACCGGAAAGGAACGGGATTTCCGGGAGGTTTTATATAAAATGATCGCGTTTACCCGGGATTTTAAATTAGAAAAAATAACCGCGGAAGGACCAAGTAAATTTTTACGGATTTTAAGATCGGGTGCGGGTGTTTGCCGGCATGGGGCGCAGATATTTGCCGCAACGGCTTGGGCGATCGGAATGCCGGCCAGGTTAGTCGTTTCCGATATTCATGAATTCGTGGAAGTGGAGGTTCCGGGAATCGGCTGGATGCAAATTGACCTCGGCGGGGGCGGCGATCCCGCCAACATGGATTTGAGTCCGCTGGCGAATGAGCGGCATAATCCGGCGTATGCCAATGATTTTCCCGAGCCGGAAAATTATAAACAAAAAAAGGAGTTGTATCGGGACCTATATGAGAAGGCGATGAAGGATCAGGGGATTAAACCGCCGGTATCTCCCCGGCCGAATCGCTCCGGCGAAACGGGCGCGGCGGATAACGACGCGGCGATAGGCGGTCATTTTGATCCGAAACTGGAAGGGGAGCGCATTGACGCGGCTTTGGCAAATTTGATCCGCGAACAGGGGGCGACGCTTAACCAGGATATTGAAAATTCGTTTCAGAGCGGCACGGTCATCGCCGAGCAAGTATTCGAACGGATGAAGCGGGCTATTGAAGCGGGGATCCGTTATAAACGGGAAATGAAGAAAAATGGGTTGGAGATTGATCCCGTGGCCTGGATGCTGCGCTTACCGAATCCGTTTGTCAAGCGGACACGGGTTACGAAATTGCAGACCACCGCAGTGGCGGTTTTGTTTGACGCGAGCGGCAGTATTAGCGTTATCCGTGAGCCGGTCACTTACGCGATCGCCGTTACCGGAAAGAATTTTCAGCAATTGAACGATACGGCGCCGCAGCATTTTCATTATGATCTTTCGACTTATACCCATCTTGAACCCGAGACGATTGATAGCATGAGTCAGCGGATGAGCGCGGAAGATATGGATAAACAATTGATTAAATTAGCGAACTTGATCGGGAACGGCGGCGGCAATGATTTGCAACGGGCAATGTCTTTTAAGCTGACGAATGAACAAGGTACAGGTTTTCTTGATGCCCGCGAGGCGCGAACCGCGAAAGTGAAATATATGATCGTGTTTACCGACGGAGCTGACGCGGCCATTCGGCAGAACGGAAATGATTATGAGCCCCAGGATTCTTTTAAGGAAGTTTTACGAAGATATCGTGACGCCGGGATTGACTTGATTGCCATCGGGATCGGCGCAGGCTCAAAATATGTGCGGGCGTTCAAAGGCGAGGGACAGCATTTTGTCCAGATTGACGATAAGCATCCCGAAAACATCGCGGAAGCAATCGCGGCTATCGCGGAGCTGAAATCCAGGGGAATGGGTATTTTGCCGGACGGCGACATCACGCCTTTGATGCAATTCTCGCAAAGCAGTCCGATCAGCGATGCAGACGCGAATAAAGTCGGCGGTATTGATTTGACCGCGGACTGGGTGACTATTGAAACGCATACCGCGGGCCGCGAAATTCAAATTCCTCGGCTTCCTGAAAATTTTGACTGGTCGCGAGTGCAGGGATTAAACCCGCTGATTCTGGAATTTTATTCGTATTAAAAATTTTTACTCCTTGGCGGAATTTGAGTAATTGATTGATGATTAAGGGACGAAGCAGTGAGCTGCGGGGTGGTTAACGCGGCCAGCGGTTTTGAATCTCTTGGTTATGGGCCAGGTAAAAGGCAATCCATTGGTTCACCAGCGATTGGCCTTGATTCATCCGGTTTTGGTCCAGGGCGCTAAACCCTGCGAGCCGCGTTTGCAATCCTACTAACAGTTTGTCCCGGTATTCATTTCCTAATTGCGGAACAATTTTGTTCAATTGATCCGGGTCAACGCTTCTTGCCTCGTAATAATCCAAAGACAGTTTTTCTCGCAGGGCCAATAATGTTGCGATCGAATCAATGGGCGGGTTGGGCTGTTGCAGTTCAAAGAGGGTGTGGAAAAAATGTTCTTGGCAATTCGCGGCGGCCCGCGTTCCATACGGATCGGGGAGAAAAACCGCGATTTCGCCATAGTCGCGGGTTTTAATGAAGTGTTGTCCTTGTTCGTCTAAAGTAAGGGGTTGCAGGTCCCGGACAAAAATGATCAAATCCGGACTAAAATTTTTCAGGGTATATTTTTGGGCGAGCTTATCAGTGATGCGGATGTGTTCAATGCGGAGGTTTTTCCCAAAATCCAAAAGCGGCCAGAGCGGATATTCCCAGCTTTCTTGACCGGAGATCAGGCCGATATTTTTGCGGCTCTGCTGTTTGACATATTGCGCGGCGAGTTTATATCCGGCGCGCAGTTCCGGCCGCATGAAAAAATATTGGTCAGACCGCGGCGTGGCAAAGATGGACGTTTTATGGGTATTGAATAGACTGCGCGTAGGATTTTGTAAAAGCGCCGGCCAGGAGAAAAAAAGGATTAACCCCGCGGCCAGCCAAACTAACGCGCGCGTTAGCAAACGGTTAGAGGTTTCCCCGAAACGGGAAACGACGATTCCGAACAGAGGAGAAAAGAGCGCAAAGAAGACCAGATGAAACCGGCTATGCCAAGGCTGCCATTTGATCGTCAGACAAAAAAGCAGAAAACCGGTTAAAAGACACAGCAGATAGCGCGGCCCAGCGGGATACAAGCGGCGGGGCAGAAAGCCGAGGAATAAAATAGCGGCAAGTCCGACGAGAAGATGCGCCGGGTTTCCCGCGGTATCTTCATGAAAATTCCGGGGAGGGATGGCGAAGGGTATGTCTAAGAAAGTGATGCTGGATTCGGAAATGCCGATTCCTAAAGCAGCGTGTATGGACTTGACCGCGCGCCAGAGGGCTTTATTTGTTTCCGGAGAACTGGTCCCCAGATGCAAGGCGAGGTTGCGCGCGACATTGGAAACCGCCAGCCGCGGTGACATATTGGTGACGCTGATACCCTGGACATCCGGGTGGGGAATAAAAGGGTTGGCGCTGAGTTGGTAATTGCGTATTCCTTGGGGAAGCGAAAAAAATAAAAGACAACAAAATAAAAGGCCAAGATTTTTTAATCCGTTTTGGGGCTGTTTTATTTGCAACCGTAACTCCCAAATAACAAAAGGGAGCAGAGCCGGGATAATTGTGCTTTTGGTAAGGCAGCCGATTCCCAAGGCCAGACCGGAAAAAAGAAAAGCGTTTCGGCTGTGCCGTTGGCGATATTCCCATAAAAAAGCCAGACTGCTGACTGCCCAAAACGTGACGACATAATCGTTTTGGGTTGTGGTGGCTTGCGCAATTCCCATGGGAAGCGTCACGGCAAAAAACGCCGCAGCGATTTGGCCGAAGCGCCCGGCGCCGAGCAAGGCGGCGATCCAAGCGGCGCCGATCACACTGCCGACCATGCTCGCCCACTGCACAGAATTCGCAAAACGGTCATTGCCGCTGAGGATTTGCAAATGCAAGATTATATATTCGGCTCCGGGAGCGGTAAACAGCTGGCGGTTAGAATGCGTGGGGTAAAAAGCGACACTGCGGTTTTGGATCCAGTGCGGGACCCGTGCCATGTGATACGTCATGGAATCAAAATTATTAGGAGGAGCGGTGAGGGCAATGATGCCGGTCAGGAGGATGGTGACTAAAATAAGGGCCAGGAGAATTTTTTCGCTTAAAGAATAAGCGGCGATTCTGACCAGAGCCGGGCAGACGGGCGGGGGAGGTCCGTTGGCTTTTTTTAAAAAGGAGGGCGGGGTTCCGAATAAAAAGTAAAGGTTGATTCCCCCCACCGCAAACCAAAGGACCAGCAGACTCGCCGCGGTGAGGCAATGCAACAGGCTGAGGATTTCTGTGCTGACAACGATCAGACTGCCGAGAAGCACTGCAGAGCCGAGCAGAGATTTGCGCCAGTCCTCTGCGGGAAGAGCGGAACGCCGGTTAAGGTTGAACGCGGTGAAAATCAGCGATAAAGGAAGCAAAAGGGCTAACATAGACAAAGTCGCGCGGGGATTAACGGCTCTTAAAATATTGAAAAATGCCCCAATACATTTTCCAGGCTTTATTCCAATTGATTTTTTTGCCGTCTTGATGCGTGCGGGCCGTGTAGTCGATCGGGATTTCCAGGATCCGGCAGCCGCGGTTGATCAATTTGGAAGTGATTTCCGTTTCAAACGTAAAGTCCGAGGAGGTGATTGAAATTGTTTGCAGGATCGAACGGGGAATCAGTTTAAAACAGGTGTTGATATCCGTCAATTTTGTCCGGTGGAGGAGATTAAAAGTCAGGTTGGAAAAAATATTCGCGAACCGGTTAATCAAAGTCATGCCGCGCTGACTGCCCAAAAAACGCGAGCCATAGGTGACGTCCGCTTTTCCCGCGATAATTGGTTTTAAGAGCGCCGGGTAATAATTCGGCGAGTATTCTAAATCCGCGTCCTGGATGAGCACCAGATCTCCGGAGGCTAAACGAATGCCGCTGGCCAAGGCGTTGGTCTTTCCCGCATTGTTTTGGTGGATGATTTTGATAAAACTTTCCGCAGTGTATTTTTGCAGAATCGCCGCGGTTTGGTCGGTTGATCCGTCATTGACGACAATAATTTCGAGGTTGAGATTCTCGGCGGATTTGACGGTTTTGATTTCTTCCAGGACGGCTTCGACGGTGTTTTCTTCATTGTAAGCTGGGATAATAACCGAGATTTTCACGGGAACTCGCTTTTAAGATTTTGATTTGGCGCAAACCATGACTACAGATTGCCCGAAAGGCGGCGGCGCGCCTTTTTCCAAGGTTTGCAGCAACGGGACTGCCTGGTCCAGACAACGGCAGGCGTTTTTGTTGAATTGCTTTTGTTTTAAAATTTTTCCGGCAATGAACCAGGTGATGGTTCCGAACATATTCATGTAAAAAATCGCGGCGACCTTAAAACCAGCTTTGGCCGCCGCGGCGCTTAAGGATTTTTTAGTGTAGCGTCGATAATGTCCGACCAAGGCGTCTAAAGACCCATATAAGCCGGGGAATGCGGGGGTTAAGACCACCAAACGGCCGCGCGGATTTAAGAGAGAATGGATGTGCCGCAGGGCTTCGACATCGTCGGATATGTGTTCAATGATGTTTAGACACGTCACCGTGTCAAACCCGCCGGTCGGGATTTTTCCCAGAGAGGACCGGTCCGTGATATCCAGACGGGCAACTTTCATCCGCGGCATAGCGCTGAATTTATTTTGCAGCGCGCTGATCATCGGCGCGGTATAATCCGAGGCCGTGACTTCCGTTACCGCCGGGTTGTCTAAAAAAAGTTGGGTAATATCGCCTAATCCGCTGCCGATATCCAAGATTTTTCCGGAAAGGTGCTTTTTAATTACCGCATGAATCCAGGCGTTATAGCGGGTGGAAGCGCTGAGCGTGTCTAAAGTTTGATAAAGGGCATCGGGCATAGAATTTTAAGGAGAGCTGAACGCCTATGATAAATTTTAGGTAATATAGCAAAGATCGTTTTTGTTGTCATCCTTTTTGGTGAATTTATTTTTTGGGGAGTTTGCTAAACATGAAAATGACCTTGCTTTTTGGCAAGGTATCTGATAAGAAAAGGGCGTTCTGAGTTTTGGGCCGTGGTGTTTTCGATTACGGGCAAAGACAGCTGAGGGAGGCAAGGTTGCAAAACCCGCCAGGCGAGTTTTATAAAATTTTAGGGGTCAAGATTTCGCAATTGGATATCCGGCAAGCGGTGTCGCGGGTATTTGCCTGGGTGGAAAATCGTCAGCGGGTTTATGTCTGCGTAGCCCCGGCCGCTACCATTGTTTGCGCCCAAGACGACCCGGAATATAAAAAAGTGGTCAATGCCGCGGCTATGGTTACTCCGGACGGCATGCCTGTCGTGTGGCTCGGACGCTGGCAGGGGCGCCGGGTACAGCGCGTTTACGGGCCGGACTTTATGCGGGCGGTCATTGAGACAGGGCAAGACCAGGGGATCCGGCATTATTTTTACGGGGGAACAGAACAGACTCTGCGTAAATTGACGGATAATATCCGGCGCGATTTTCCGCGCGCTCGGATTGCCGGGTCTTGGGCGCCGGAGATGATAAAAATAAAAGAAATAGAAAAACGCGAAATTTTGGATAAAATAAATGCCGCTGACCCGGACATTTTATGGATAGGGTTAGGCTCGCCGAAACAGGATTTTTGGATGGCGGCGCATCGCGGCCTTTTGTCCGTTCCGGTGATGGCGGGGGTAGGCGCCGCTTTTGATTTTTTAGCCGGAGTAAAACCCCAGGCGCCGCGCTGGCTGCAACGCGCCGGGCTGGAATGGTTATTTCGGTTGAGTTGTGAACCGCGGCGTTTGGGAAAAAGATACCTGGTGGGCAACGCGCGCTTCATCTATTTTTTGCTGCGCGGCGTTCTGCCAAAGTTTTGGGGCAAGGAGAAGCATGATTAAACACAGCCGGAAACTGATCATCAAATTGTTTTATATCGGCGTGGATATCGGTTTAATCACCGCGGCGATTTACATCGCTTGTTTGCTCCGGCAAACCACCTTAGCCCTCCCGGTGACCCTGCACGAGATTTTTTTCGACCCGTTTAACGAATATCGTTTTTTGTTTGGGTTTTGGCTGGTGATCACGGTTCTCCAATTAAACCGGCGGGAACTGCATAAAACGCAGCGCGAACAGTTAGAAGGCATTGAAATCGGCCAGGTTATTCAGGCGGTTATTTATGCCGCGATCACGATGCTGGCCGTAATTTTTATTTTTCGGTTCAGCGAATTTCCCCGCAGTATTTTTGTGATTGGCACGATTCTCAATATCATTTTTTTATCATTATGGCGGTCCCTCAAGCGGCAGTTTGTGATGTACTTGGTTTCCAAGGGGTACAATAATTTCAACGCTATCATTATCGGCGCTGGCCAAGTCGGAATGACTTTGGCGCAAGAAATTCAAAATCGGCCGGGATTAGGCATTCATTTGGTGGGGTTTTTGGATGATAGCCGGTCTGAGGAAGCTGCCGTGGCGGGATTGCCGCCGATTTTAGGCAAAGTCGCGGATTTCCCGAAATACGCACACGAAGAATTTGTGCAGCAGGTCTTTATCACGACTTATCCGGACAACCGCGATTTTTTGCGGCTTCTCGTCCAGGCCCGGGATATGGGGATAGCTATCCGGGTGGTTCCGCAAGGGTTTGAACTCATTTCAGGGGAATTGGCTAAATATACTATCGGGATTGTTCCTATCTTGGAATATACGGACGGCGTCCGTTATAAAGAACACGCCGCGAAGCGCGTTTTTGACGTTGCGGCCGCGTTGATCTTGGTAGCGGTTTTATCCCCGGTGTTGGCGGCTACGGCGCTTTGGGTAAAGTTGTCCAGTCCCGGCCCGGTATTTTATTTTTCGCCCCGTTATGGCCGGGGCGGCCGCAAATTCGGCATGATGAAATTCCGCACCATGGTCGCCGACGCGGATAAACAATTGGACAAGGTTTTATGCCAGAAGGATGTGGATGGCCCGATTTTCAAAATCAAAAATGACCCGCGGATCACGACGGCCGGAGCTTTTTTGCGCAAATACAGCATTGATGAACTGCCGCAGTTGTTCAATGTGATTAAAGGCGACATGAGTTTGGTCGGCCCGCGGCCTTTGTTAGTGGAATATTTCGGCAAGCACGACCATCTGCAAGTCCAGCGTCTGGGGGTCCGCCCGGGGATCACCGGTTTGTGGCAGATCCGGGGCCGGAGCGATGTTTCCTCGTCGCGGTTGATGCGCTGGGACTTGTGGTATATCAATAATTGGTCTTTTTGGCTGGATTTGAATATTTTGTGGCAGACGATTCCGGTGGTGTTCAAGGGCCGGGGAGCCTATTAGCAAATTTAAGATTAACTCAAGAGAGTTGAGGTAAAAATGGCTAAAACGAAGCGGGCTTTGATCACGGGAATTACCGGGCAGGATGGTTCGTATCTGACCGAACTTTTGCTGGAAAAAGGGTATGAAGTTTTTGGCTTGATTCGCCGGGCAAGTTCTTTTAACACTAAACGCATTGACCATCTTTATCAGGATCCGCATGAAAAAAAGGTCGGGTTGCATTTGGTCTATGGGGATCTCAATGACGCCAGTTCCTTGAACCGGATCATGAAAACCGTGAAACCCGACGAGGTATACAATTTGGGCGCGCAAAGTCATGTGCGGGTGAGCTTCGACGTCCCGGAATACACCGGAGAAATTGTCGCCTTAGGAACGGTCCGGTTGTTGGAAGCGATCCGGGACAGCGGGGTCCACAGTAAATTTTATCAAGCGTCGTCTTCGGAAATGTTCGGAAACGCTTCGGGCGATCCGCAAAATGAACAAACCGCTTTTTATCCGCGTAGTCCCTACGCGGCCGCGAAAGTCTACGCGTATTGGATGACGGTCAATTACCGGGAAGCTTACAAAATGTTCGCCTGTAACGGAATCCTGTTTAATCATGAATCTCCCCGCCGGGGAGAAACATTTGTCACGCGCAAAATCACCATGGCCGTGGCCAAGATTAAGCACGGCGTGCAAGACAAGCTGTATTTGGGCAACCTCGACGCAAAACGCGATTGGGGATTTGCCGGCGATTATGTCGAAGCGATGTGGCTGATGTTGCAGCAACAGCAGCCGGACGATTATGTAATCGCGACTGGCGAAACGCATTCGGTAAAAGAATTTTTACAAGCGGCTTTTGACTGCGCCGGACTGGATTGGCAAAAATATGTGGCAATCGATCCGCGGTATTTCCGTCCGACGGAAGTTGATTTTCTTTTAGGCGACAGCGCCAAGGCCCGTCAACAGTTGAAATGGAAGCCCCGGGTGGGTTTTAAAAAATTGGTTGCAATGATGGTGGCCGCGGATATGGAGCATATACAGCGAGAATTGTATGGAAGTCAGGCCCAACCGGGAAAAACCCTGCCAGCGCTGCCGAGGAGGCCGGTTTGATGGAACCAGAGACTGCCGCTGATCGCCCGGATAATGGCGCGCCTACCGTTGCTTTGAAACGGTATGCATATTATGAACAGCTGTTGTCGCAGCAATACCGATATTTTGTGCCTGAAGGAAAAAAGGTTTTGTATATCGGATGCCGTTCCGGCCGTATTTTGGCATCCTTGAACCCTGCCTATGCCGTGGGGATTGATCCGTCTTTAGAACACATCGAGATCGGCCGGCTGCAATATCCGCAATCTCATTTTATCGCCGGGAAACCGGATACCGCCGTTTTGTCGCAATTGCGGCAAGTAGAGGGCGCCGGCAATTTTGATTATGTTATCCTATCGCATATTTTGGGTACCTGTGATGACATTGAGGTCTTTTTGAAAGCGTTGCGGCCTTTTTGTTCTCCGGATACTCGCGTCATCATTGAATTCAACAGTTACTTGTGGCATTATCTTTTAAAGACCGCGGGTTTATTGCGGTTGATTTCGCCGCGCGGTATGGTGAATTGGTTGACCGAGGGGGATATCCGTAATTTTTTGACTTTGTCCGGCTATGAAATGATTAAAAATGAACGGACCATTCTTCTGCCGATCCGCGTTTGGGGATTGAGTTATGTGTTAAATAAATTTTTTGCGAAGATGCCTTTTTTTAACGCGTTGACCCTTAGTCATTTTATGATTGCCCGGCCGGTTTTTTCGGCAAATTCGGAGGATTCCGTAACCATTGTTATCCCGAGCCGCAATGAAAAAGGCAATGTCGAATCAGCCATCTCCCGGACTCCGGAGTTTGGCGCCAGCCAGGAATTTATTTTCGTGGAAGGTCATTCCCGGGATGGGACGTATGAGGAGATAGAGCGCGTCATTCAAAAATATCCCCGGAAAAACATCAAGCTGGTGAAACAAACCGGCGAAGGAAAAGGCGACGCGGTTCGGCAAGGTTTCCTTATGGCCGAGGGAAATATTTTGATGATTTTAGACGCGGATTTGACGGTGCCGCCGGAAGACTTGCCGAAGTTTTATGAGGCCTTGAAAGACAATAAAGGCGAATTTATCAACGGCTGTCGTCTGATTTATCCAATGGAAGACGAGGCGATGCGTTTTTTGAATTTGATTGCAAACAAATTTTTCGGTTTGTTTTTTTCGTGGTTGTTGGGGCAGAGGTTCAAAGACACACTGTGCGGGACAAAAGTTTTATACCGGCGGCATTATGAAGCCATTGCCGCGAACCGGCATTATTTCGGCGATTTTGATCCGTTTGGCGATTTTGATTTGATTTTCGGAGCGATTAAATTGAACCTGAAGGTCATAGAGGTCCCGATCCGGTATAAAAACCGGATGTACGGCACGACGCAGATCAAACGATTCAAGCATGGGCTGTTATTGTTCCGGATGTGCGGCGTGGCAATGCGGAAGATCAAATTTATGTAAGATGGTTGCCGGGGTTTAACGCGCCGGGTTTCCCGGCCCGAAAGGATGCGCCGGGCCGAGCTTGAGAGCCGGGCAGGCAAGGAGACGGAATGAAATTTTGGACAGATAAAAAAGTGATTGTTACCGGCGGAGCCGGGTTTTTGGGCCAGGCAGTGGTTCGGCGGATGGAAAGCCGGGGATGTAAAAATATTTTTGTGCCGCGCAGTCAAACTTATGATTTGCGCGATATGGCGGCGGCGCGGCGGCTGTTGCGGGACGCGCAGCCGGATATGATCATCCATCTCGCCGCGGTGGTCGGCGGGATTGGCGCGAACCGCGAAAATCCGGGCAATTTTTTTTATGACAATTTGATGATGGGCGTGCAGTTGATTGAAGCGGCCCGGGAGCAAGGCGTGAACAAGTTTGTCGCGATCGGCACAATTTGCGCTTATCCTAAATTCACGCCGGTGCCGTTTAAAGAAGACGATTTGTGGATCGGCTATCCGGAGGAAACCAACGCGCCCTATGGTTTGGCGAAAAAAATGCTTTTGGTGCAATTGCAGGCCTATCGTCAGCAATACGGGTTTAACGGCATTTACCTGCTGCCAGTGAATTTATACGGACCGGCCGACAATTTTTCTCCGGCCTCATCCCACGTGATCCCGGCGTTGATCAAAAAATGCGTGGACGCGATACGCCAGGGGCAAGACCATATTGAAGTTTGGGGCACGGGCAGGGCCACCCGGGAATTTTTGTACGTTGACGACGCGGCGTTGGGCATTGTGTTGGCCGCGGAAAAATATCAGAAACCGGAGCCGGTAAATCTGGGAGCGGGATTTGAAATCGCGATTCAAGATTTGGTCGGCTTGATCGTCAAACTTACCGGATTCAAAGGCCGGGTGGTTTGGAATAAATCCCAACCCGACGGCCAGCCGCGGCGGCAATTGGATGTGACCCGGGCCAAACAGGAATTTGGGTTTACAGCGCAAACGCCTTTTGCACAGGGGCTGAAAAACACGATTGATTGGTATTTGACAAATCAGCGGGCTTAGTTATAATACATCAAATTTTATTCTTTAATGTATTTCAAATATCGGAGACGGGCTATGAATAAAATGACCGTGCGGGACATTGATCTGAAAGGCAAAAAAGTGATTATGCGCTGCGATTTCAACGTGCCGCTCGACGAGGCGCGGAAAATTACCAGCGATATGCGGATTAAAGCGGCAGTTCCCACCATCAAGTATATTTTAGAGCAAAAACCGGCAAAATTGATTTTGATGAGCCATCTGGGGCGGCCGGACGGCGAGGTTATTGAAGAAGACCGGCTTACCCCAGTGGGGGAGCGTCTTGCTCAGCTGCTCGGCGAGCCGGTTTTGAAATTAGATGATTGTGTCGGCGACATTGTCAAAAATTCGATCGCTAAGTGTCCCGGCCGGGTTGTTTTATTAGAGAACCTGCGTTTTCATCAAGGAGAGACGAAAAATGATCCTGGGTTTGCCAAGCAATTGGCAGAGCTGGCCGATGTCTATGTGAATGACGCGTTCGGCACCGCGCACCGGGCGCATGCCTCGACGCAGGGGATCACGCGATATTTACCGTCGGTAGCCGGATTTTTATTGGAAAAAGAATTGCAGTATCTGGGCGAGGCGGTAAATAACCCGACCCGTCCGCTGGTAGTGATTTTGGGCGGGGCCAAGGTTTCCGATAAAATTTTATTGATTGAAAATCTGCTGAACAAAGCCAATAGCATTTTGATCGGCGGCGGCATGGCCTATACGTTTTTAAAAGCCTTAGGCAAAAATATCGGCACGTCCTTGCTGGAAGCGGACAAGGTGGGGGTGGCCAAAGCTTTGATTGAAAAGGCCAAAGCCAAAGGCGTCCGTTTGGAATTGAGCTCGGATTTTGTGATTGTGCCGGATTTTGATAAACCGGAACAAAAGCGGACCGTCACCGAAATTCCCGACGGATGGATGGCTTTGGATATCGGTCCTCAAACTATCGCCACGTTTAAAGAAGTTTTGTCCACGGCCAAGACAGTGGTCTGGAACGGGCCTTTGGGGGTTTTTGAAAAAGAGGCTTACGCGACAGGCACGTTGGAAATCGCCAAAGCTTTGGCGGAGTTGACGGCAAAAGGCGTGAAAACGATCATCGGCGGCGGCGATTCCGCGTCCGCGGTGAAAAAAGCCAAGTTGTCTGATAAGATGACGCATATTTCGACGGGCGGCGGCGCGTCTTTGGAATTTTTGGAAGGGAAAGAGCTGCCGGGTGTCGCGGCGCTGAATGATAAAAAGGCGGGTTGAGCAATTGGTTTTTTAAAATGGGAGGAAACGATTCATGCGTAAACCAATCATCGCGGGCAATTGGAAATTGAATAAAACGAACCCGGAAGCTGTGGAATTGATCACCCAGATACGGCGGGATTTAACGGATGTATCTAAAGTTGACGTGGTGGTGTGCCCGGTTTTTTTAGCCTTGGCGGACGCGCATGATGTTTTGCTGGAAACCAACATCGGGCTGGGCGCCCAGAATTTGTATTGGGAAGATTCCGGGGCGTTTACCGGCGAAGTTTCCGCGCCGATGCTCAAGGCGGCGGGCGCGCAATATGTCATCATCGGGCATTCGGAACGCCGGCAATATTTTGGCGAAACCGATCAAACCGTTAACAAAAAAATCAAAGCCGCGTTGAAATACGATCTGACCCCGATTGTTTGCGTTGGCGAGGTCTTAGCGGAAAGAGAATCGGGCAAGGCCTTTGAGGTGATCAAAACCCAATGCCAGGGAGGGTTTGCCGGGATAACCGCCGCGGAAATGGGCAGATTAGTGATCGCCTATGAACCGGTGTGGGCCATTGGCACCGGAAAAACCGCCACTCCGGCCCAAGCCCAGGAAGTGCACCAATTTATCCGTAAGTGGCTCGCGGACACTTATGGCCAGGATCTGGCGCAAACCGTGCGTATCCAATACGGCGGCAGTGTCAAGCCGGAAAACGCGAAAGAATTGATGGGCCAGGCCGACATTGACGGTTTTCTCGTCGGCGGCGCGAGTTTGAAAGCGGATTCTTTCGCGGCTATTATTAAAAACAGCCTATCCGCCGCTTAATCTCCGGGCAAATGGAGATCCGCGGCGATTTGTTAAGAGAATTTTATGCGCAATGATACGGCGGTTATGGAAGGCGTGTTACGCTCCGCAACCATGCATCAGGAGTGGCAGGAAAACTTTTTATCCGGAGAGAATGAATCGTTTTATAACCGGGTTTTTGATGATTTTTTTCAATCCCTGCGCATTGCTCCCGGCACGAAATTCTTGGACGCGGGATGCGGTCCTTCGCATAAATCCGTTTTGCTGGCGCAACGCGGTTGTGAGGTCGATGCGGTAGACTTTTCGGAATTCATTTTGCGGCAGGCCGAAAAATACATTCGGGACAAACAGCTTACGGAGCGCATTCATTTGCAGCGCGACAATCTTTTAGCGCTATCGTATCCGGACGGGCATTTTTCCCATGTTTTGTGCTGGGGCGTGCTATTGCATGTTCCGCAAGTCGAGAAAGCTATTGCTGAATTAGCCCGGGTGGTTAAGCCGGGCGGTTATTTGATCGTCACGGAAAACAATATGCGCTCTTTGCAATTGGTGGTACAGCGGCGGCTTCGGCGGTTTTTCAGCAAAAATGTGGTCCGTTTTGAGCGTAAACCGTCTGGTTTGGAATCGTGGCGCGAAACGGATGTCGGACCGGTTTTAGCGAGACAGACGGATATGCGCTGGTTTATTCAAGCTTTTGAAGCGCAGGATTTGCGGCTTTGTCAGCATAAGGCGTGTCAATTTTCCGAAATTTACACCAGCTTGCGGTCGCCGTTTTTAAAAAAACTGGTTCATGGGTTCAATGATTTTTGGTTTCAGCATATTAAAAATCCCGGGTGGGCTTTAGGAAATTTATTTATATTTCAGAAAAACAATCATTAACGACAAAGGGTGGATTCTCATGATGATTTTGGTTATTGTTCTTCACGCTTTGATTTGTGTGGCTTTGATTTTTATCATCCTGATGCAATCGGGCCGGGGCGGCGGTTTGACTGAGGCTTTCTCGTCTGCGGAATCCGTGTTTGGCGCGCGCACGAACGATGTTTTGGTCAAAGGAACGGGCATTTTGGCCGCGATTTTTTTAAGCGCTTGCATTGGCCTGGCAGTGATGTCCTCCAAAAAGAATCAGTCCTTGATGACCAATGTCCGGCCGATGAAAACGATAAATATCCCTTATCCTCAGCCGGAAGCGGCGCCGGTGCCGCCTAATAATCCGCCTGCCCCAGTAAAAAAATAGTCGGTTTGCGGTTTGGGGAAGAAAGGCGTTTGGCGAAACTCATGCCGTTGCCGCGTTTTTTCAGCGCAATTTTATTTTCATTAGCCGGCGCTCTTTTTTTTGCGCCGCCGGCTTATGCTGCGGCAAAGCGTTTCGCGCCCTACGGCGGCCAGTTGGTCTTGGCCACGACTTCCGATCCTAAAACTTTCAACGATATAGTTGCCCGGGAAACCTCCTCAACCCAAATTACCGGCTTGATCTTTGAAGGTCTGACCACGGTGAATGCCGTGGATCTGCGGGTTGAACCGCTTTTGGCGCGCCGCTGGGAAGTGTCCGCGGACGGGTTGATCTGGACTTTTTATCTGCGCCGGGATGTCCGTTGGAATGACGGAATTCCTTTCACTGCCGCCGACGTGGTGTTCACCTTTAACGAGCTCATCTATAATCCGGACATCCCCAGTTCAGCCGCGGACTTCTTTTTGATCGGCGGCAAGCCGATCCGCGTCGAAGCCGTTGACCGGTATACCGTGCGCTTTACCTTGCCTAACCGTTTCGCGCCGTTTTTGCGCAGTATGTCTCAACCCATTTTACCCGCGCATTGTCTGCGTTCGGCGGTGGCGCAAAAAAAATTCAATTTCACTTGGGGGATCGATACTCCGCCGGAGCAAATCGTCGGCACTGGGCCGTTTGCGCTCGCGGCCTATCGTCCGGGTGAGAGGGTGGTCCTTAAGCGCAATCCCTTTTATTGGAAGGTTTCTTTGCAAGGGGACCGTCTGCCTTATCTGGAACGCGTCATCTATGTGATTGTCCAGAATCCGGATACGGAAATGCTTAAATTTATCGACGGCGAATTGGATGAATACGGCATCCGCGGCGCGGATTATCCGCTTTTAAAACCGCGGGAAAAGGAAAAAAAATTCACCATCTATGAAAACGGCCCCGCTTCCGGGTCAAACTTTTTATTGTTCAATCAAAATACCGGGATAAATCCGCGCACCGGAAAACCCTTTGTCGCGCCGTATAAATCCGCGTGGTTTACCAACCTGAATTTTCGTAAGGCCGTGGCCCACGCCATTGATAAAAAACGCATCATTGAGATTTTGATGAACGGGCTGGGCTATGCTCAGGATTCGGCGATCAACGTTAATGAGGGCGTTTTTTATAATCCCGACGTAGTCAAATATCCTTATGATTTGCGGCAGGCAGCCGCGCTGCTTAAGCAAGCCGGGTTTTGGGACAGAAATGGCGACGGGGTCATCGAGGACAGCCAGGGGCATCCGGTGGAATTCAATTTGGCGACCAACGCGGGAGCGGCGGAGCGCCTGCAGATTGCCGCGATTATCCGGTCCGACTTGGAACGGTTGGGGATGCGGGTGAATTTTAAAATCGTGGAATTCAATGCCTTGGTCAATCAATTGACTGCTTCCTATGATTGGGACGCGGTGATCATGGGGCTGTCCGGCGGGGGCGCGGATCCGCATTTTTCGGTCAATGTCTGGTCGTCGTCCGGCGGTCTGCATATGTGGTATCCCCGGCAAAAATCTCCGGCCACGGCCTGGGAGGCGCGGATTGACGCGATTTTTCAAGACGCAGTGCAAGCGCTTGATGAATCTCAGCGCAAAAAGCTCTATGATGAATTTCAGGCGATTGTCGCCGACCAGGTTCCGTTGATTTACACCGTGCTGGAAGCCAAGATTTACGCCGTGCGCGATAAATTCGGGAATTTAAAACCCGCGAATTATGGCGGGGCTTTTCATAATATTGAAGAAATTTATATCCGGAAACCTTAAGATGATCCGTTATATTTGCCAACGCGTCCTTTTCGCTATCCCGTTATTGTTCGCGATGACTTTGCTGACTTTTATTTTAATGCGGCTGACGCCGGGTAATTATTTTGACAGTTTAAAATTGAATCCGCAAATCTCCGGCGAAACCATTGCCCGGTATGAGGCGTTGTATCAATTGGACAAACCCGTCTTATGGCAATATTTTTGCTGGGTTCGCAATTTGGGGAGCGGCGAGCTGGGATATTCTTTTTACTATAATATTCCGGTCGGGAAAATATTAAGTCAGCGGCTGGGCAACACTTTTTTGCTCGCTTTTGCCGGTTTGGTTTTTACTTGGCTGGCCGCGATTCCGCTCGGGATCTGGGCAGGGTTGCGGCGTAACCGTTGGGGAGACCGGTGCGTATCGGTTTTATCTTTTTTCTTGCTTTCCACTCCGGCATTCTTTCTCGCTTTGCTTTTGTTATTTTTTGCCAGCCACACAGGCGGCTTGCCTTTGGGCGGCATGGTCAGCGCGGATTTTGAACAATTTTCGCCGGAATTAAAACTCTTCGATATTCTGCGTCATTTGCTAATCCCGACCATTGTCATTTCGTTAGGCGCCATTGCGGCTTTGCAGCGGATCATGCGGGGTAATTTTTTAGAGGTGCTGGGCCAGCAATATATCGCGGCGGCCCGGGCGCGGGGCTTGCCGGAAAACGTAGTCATTTACCGTCACGCTTTGCGTAACGCGATCAATCCGTTAATCACTTTATTCGGGTATGAATTGTCCGGCTTGCTCAGCGGCGCGGCTTTAATCGAAATCATCTGCAATTGGCCGGGCCTGGGGTCGTTGATGCTCACGGCGGTGCGGGCGAAAGATATTTATTTGGTGATGGCCAGTATGTTGATGGGAGGGATATTGCTGTTGGCGGGAAATTTGCTCGCGGATATTTTATTGGTATGGTCGGATCCTCGGATAAAAGAAGCTCCGGATCGCAGCCGTGGTCTGACCAGCCGCTAAGAGCTTTCGCTCAAACGCGGCTGGCCAGACCGCGGCTGCGGTTTGGAGCTTATACCAGAATATAGCAGTGAGGGTATTGTGAACGACAAAAAAAATAATTTATCGCAATTTCAGCGTGCCTTGTCCCAGTTTCGCCAGAACCGCTGGGGAATGGCGTGTCTGATAGTTATCGGCGTTTTTTACGGCGCGGCTTTGTTTGCGGATTTTTTAGCGCCCTATGCTTATGACCATGAAGAGCGGACGCTTTCCTATGCGCCGCCGTCGAAAATTCATATTCGGGACAAAGCCGGACATATGCGTCTGCCGTTTGTTTATGGTTTGACTTTTAGCTTTGACCAAAATCACCGCCGGATTTATCAGGAAGACCCCGCCCAAATCTACCCGCTGGGTTTTTGGGCCAAAGGCGATGGTTATAAATTTTTGGGGATTATCCCATTGCAACGGCATTTATTCAGCGTCGATGCTCCCGGCCGCGTTTATTTGTGCGGCGCGGACAGCCGCGGCCGGGATTTGTATTCCCGGATCCTGTACGGCGGACGGATTTCTTTATCAATCGGTTTGCTCGGAGTTTTGATTTCCTTTTCCATCGGGCTCTTGGTTGGCGGCGTGTCCGGGTATTATGGCGGGCGGGTCGATCAGATTTTGATGCGCTTATGCGAGATGTTTATGCTGGTGCCGGGATTTTATTTGATGTTGGCTTTTCGTTCCGCAGTGCCGGACCATTTTAATTCTTGGCAAGTCTACGCGTCGGTAATCATAATTCTTTCTTTGATCGGCTGGGCGGGGTTAGCCCGGATTATCCGCGGGATGAGTTTGTCGTTAAGCCAGCGCGATTATGTTTTGGCGGCTAAGACCATGGGGTATTCGGATTTATATATAATTACCCGTCATGTTTTGCCGCATACTTTGTCGTATTCTATCGTCGCTTTGATGCTGTCGATTCCGGGTTATATTCTCGGGGAAGCCGCTTTAAGCCTGATCGGTTTGGGGATTCAGGACCCGATTCCCAGCTGGGGAAATCTGTTGTCCGACGCGATGGCAGTCGCCCAGATTGCTTTGCATCCTTGGACTTTGCTGCCGGGAGTAATTATTATCATGGTGGCAATGAGTTTTAACATTGTCGGAGACGGCTTGCGGGATTGTTTGGACCCTTTGATTAAGGATAAGCCATGACAGATCCGGATTTGGTTTTGCAGGTGCGGGATTTGACGGTTAATCTCGCGGCTGGGGACGCGGCGCCGATTGTGTCTGCGGCTTCATTTGCGATAAACCGCGGCAGGATTTTTGCTTTGGTGGGCGGGTCAGGCAGCGGGAAAACTACGCTGGCTTACGCGGTTTTAAGCTTACTGCAGCCCGGGCTTGTCCGCGCGTCAGGAAAGATAGTGTTTGGCTATCCCGGCCGGGACCTTTGTTCTTGTTCGGCGGAAGAATTGCGTTTGTGGCGGGGCCGGGAAGTGGGTATGGTTTTTCAAGAGCCTCTGCACGCTTTTAATCCTTTATTCACCATCGGCGACCAGATCACTGAGGTGTTAAAGCATCACACTGATTTGTCGCCGCGCCAGCGCGGTCAACGCATACTGGAGGTTTTGCAGCTAACGGGTTTAACCCAACCAAGCCGCGCGGCGCGGCAATTTCCGCATCAGTTGAGCGGCGGAATGCGCCAGCGGGCGATGATCGCTTTGGCGATTGCTTGCCAGCCGCGGCTTTTGATCGCCGACGAGCCGACCAGCAGTTTGGACGTGACTGTGCAAGCTCGCTTGATGGAATTGTTCCGTAAATTAAATCAGGAAATGGGTCTGGCAATTTTTTTGATTTCGCATGATTTGGGCATGGTTGGGCGGCTCGCGGATGATATGGCGGTGATGCGGCAAGGGAGAATCGTGGAACAAGGCGCGGTAAAAAATATTATGGCAAAGCCCGCGCATACTTACACGCGGCAATTGTTGGAAGCGGCTTTGATTTGAAACTTGGGGATTTTGATGAACTTTCTGGAGCTTAAAAATATTCGTAAAACTTTTAACCCGCCAACCAACTGGGGCGAGCCGTCCCAGCCGGTCAAAGCAGTGGATGGCGTTGATTTGGTGGTCCCGGCCGGGTTGAACATTGGGCTGGTCGGCGAATCCGGCTGCGGCAAAACGACCTTAGGCCGCGTCGCGATCAAATTGATCGCGCCCGACGCGGGCACGATTATTTATCAAGGAGAAGACTTTACTCTGAGGCGGGGGAAGGCGTTGGTTAATTTCCGCCGGGATATTCAAATGGTTTTTCAAGACCCGTACACCAGCCTGGACCCCCGGTACAACGTACGGAATTTGATTGCCGAAGGCTTGCTGCCCGCTGGACTGAATATAAAAGCTTCCGAACGGGATAACCACATCCAGGCGGCGTTAAAAGATGTCGGATTATCCGGCGCGGTTTTAAACCGTTATCCCCATGAGTTGAGCGGCGGAGAGCGCCAGCGCGTGGCGATTGCCCGGGCGCTGGCCTACCGGCCGAAATTGTTGATTCTGGATGAGGCAGTGTCATCGTTGGATGTTATAATTCAAAAAGAGATCATTGACTTGTTGCTCGCCCTGCCGAAACAGCGGCCGATGCATTATTTGTTCATTTCGCACAATTTGCGGGTATTGCGGCGTTTGTGCCAGCGCGTCGCGGTCATGCGTCAGGGAAAGATTGTGGAAGCAGGGACCACCGAACAAATTTTTCAAAACCCGGCGCATCCCTATACGCGTTCCTTAATCAAGGCCGCCATTGAATATAAGGCTGAGGAATAATTTTTGTCATTTGAATTCAGTTATTTGTCATTCCCCGGAGGGGCTATGTTCACCGAATGGGTTTTGCGCCGTCTGAATTTTTTTGCCGCGCTGCTTGCCGCTTTGGTTTTGCTGGGCGCGGTGATTTTCGCGGCCAACTTGGAAATCAAAGACCCGGATATCTGGCTGCATCTGGCATCCGGCCAATATATTCTCCAGCACGGCCAAATTCCGCAGATAGACATTTTTTCCTGTACCCGCGCCGGCGCGCCTTGGAACAACCACGAATGGCTTTTCCAGATCTTAGTCTACACGGTTTATCAACACGGCGGGATTGCAGGGCTCACCAATCTCTTAGTTGTCCTCGTGGGATTCATATTTGTCATTTTGTATGGGCTGGGTAGCGCGGCGCGCAAGAGTTTATTTCAATTTCTATTTTTGTTTTTGCTGCTCGGGTCTTTTGAACACCGGATGGTTTTACGGCCGGATATTTTCAGTTTGATTTTTTTCGTATTGGATATCGCGCTTCTTAACCGCGGCGGGAGCCGGACAGGGACCGCGGCGGCGCTTTTGTTTATTCAGATTTTATGGGTAAATACGCATGGTTTTTTCATTCTCGGTCCGGCCCTGATTTTGATTTATGGAGCAGGCGAGTTTTTGAAACGCCGTCCCAATCTGCCGGCGTTTTTTCAAAATGCGCAAAAAATGCCGGAAGAATTGTATCGGTTTTTGCCAGCCTTGTTTCTTAGTCTTTCTCTGGCGTGTTTCATCAACCCCGGATTCATTCAAGGCGCGATCTATCCTTTTAAAATTCTATTTTCTTTGTCTACGGACTCCCGGATTTTTTTTAAGAGCATCGTGGAGTTGGCTCCGCCGATTACTTTCGCGAATCTTTTTTCTTTAGACTATTTTCCGGAATATCGTTATATGATTCTGCTTTCTTTCGGCTCCTTGATCGTCAACCGCCGGAAAACGGATATCACGGTCTGGTTATTCTGGCTGTTGTTTTTTTTATTTTCCTTAACCGCTTTGCGCAATATGCTTTTTTTCGCGATCGCCGCTTATTTTGTGTTTTTGGCGAACCTCCCGGAAGATTTTTCCGACGACAATCGAAAATTTCTGCCCTGGAGTCTGGCAGGAAAAGCGTTGATCGTGGGTTGGATCTTGACTTCGGTGCAACAATCTTTCGACCGGGGTTATTTTGATTTTGACCGGATGCAGAGAAAGAGCGAATACGGCGGGATTGCTTTACGGGATTTTCCTTATCAGGCAGTGGATTTTTTAGCGAATAATCATATCAGCGGCAATTTTATGAATGATTTTAACTCCGGATCGTATTTGGTCGGCCGGACCAGCCCGCTGATCAAGGTATTCATCGACGGCCGCACCGAACTCTACGGATCGAAAATCTATCAGGATTTTGAAACTATCTGGAAAGGGGACGCCAAATTATTCGAGGAGTATGAAAAAAAATTCCAGATCACCGGCGCTTTTTTGAATTACGTTCATACCCCGATCCCGCCGGGGTTTATCGCTTATTTTATTCATCATCCGCAGTGGCGTTTGGTTTATTTTGATTATGATGCCGCGATTTTTCTCAAAGACACGCCGCAGAACAAGAAATGGATCAAGGCGTTTCAAATCGATCTCAAGCATATTCGGCAGCCGCTCATTGATTGGGCCCAAGTCGGCGCGAAGAATTTCATTCCTTATCGCTATGTCAACCGGGCCCAGGCTTTGTCGCGTATGGGATTCCGCGATCAAGCTCAACGCGAAGTAGCAGCCGCTTTGCGTCTGCATCCGGCGTATTTCGACGCTTATCGTCTTTATGGCAAAATTTTGGTCGAAGAAAAAAAATATGATCCGGCTTTGGAAAATTTACGCAAAGCCAAACTGCTCTCGAGCGAAGATTTGGAAACGCGTTATTTATTGGCGAAATGTTTTTATGAGTTGGGCATTCTGGCAGAGGCCCAGAAACAAGCCGGTTTTGTTTTGGATCGGGAGCCGGATAATGAGCCGGCCCGGAAATTATCCATTCTCATCAACGGGAAAGCGCGCGGGGTTTTAAAAATTAAAAATAAATAGGGAAGAGACAATATGTCCGACCGGGTTTGGGAAAAAATCTCGTTTTATTTTTCGGTCTTTGCCGTCAGCGTGCTTTTTGGCTACGCCTTGTTTGTTTCCGGCGTCGAGGTGCGCGATTTGGATCTTTGGCTGCATCTGGCAACGGGGAAATATATCACGCAAACCGGGATTATTCCGCAAACCGATATTCTCTCCTGTTCTATTGCCGGGAAGCCCTGGGTAAATCATGAGTGGCTTTTCCAGGTAATTCTCTATAACCTTTACCGCATGGGAGGGACGCAAGGACTCATTATCGGACAAGTGATTCTGACTACCGCGACTTTGGGGATGCTTTTGCTGATCGGATACAGCCGTCTGGGGATTTTATGGACGGGATTTCTTTTGACCGTTGTCGAGCTGGTTTATCAACAGCGGTTTACCCATCGGCCGGACTTATTCAGTTTGTTTTTTTTCGCGGCGTATATTTTGATTTTATCGCGGCATTTGCGGCGGCGCTGGTCCTTATGGGCCATCATATTCCTGCAGATCATTTGGACCAACACCCACGGGTTTTTCTTTTTCGGCCCGCTTTTGCTTTTGCTTTGGTTTACGGCGGAATTTCTGCGCCGCCGAGTCAAGCTTCCTTGTGAATGGAACCGCTCCGGAGCGCTCGCCGACGCGGAATATAACCGGGTCGGGCTGATGTTTCTCTTGTCCCTCGGCGCGTGTCTGATCAATCCTTTGTTCATTAACGGCGCGCTGTATCCGGTGCGCGTGTTTTTCTCCCTTTCCGGAGAGAACCGCATTTTTTTCACTTATATCCAGGAATTGCAAAAACCGATCGCCGCGGCGAACTGGATGGACCTCACCCGGTATGAATATTACAAATTGATGATCGTGCTTTCAGTAGTTTTCTTTATTTTAAACCGCCGGCGCTGGGATTTGAATGTCTGTTTTATTTGGATCGTGTTTTTTATTTTTTCTTTAACCGCGTTGCGCAACATTTCTTTTTTCGCTTTTGCCGCTTATTTCGCAATTTTGACCAATAGCCGGACGATTCCCTGGCGGGACATCATTCCGATTGAATTCCGGGACAAGAAATTTTTTTATGTCATCATGATTTTTTTATCCTTGAGTCTCGCGGCCTGGATTTTGAATTATTCACAAGACGTGGCCAGCCGCGGCTATTTTGACTGGGATGTATTTTCGCGCAAAAGCGAATATGGCGGGATTTCCAAACGGACCTATCCCTACGGCGGCGCGCGTTTTTTGATTCAGCAGCGGATCAAAGGAAATTTTTTCAATGATTTTAATTCCGGCGCTTACTTGCTCGGCACGTGCTATCCGGATATCAAGGTTTATATAGACGGGAGAACCGAAGTCTACGGCGGAGATTTTTTCCGCGATTATATCCGCGTCTGGAGCGACGGCAATAAAAAAGTTTTCTTTGACCAAGTCCGCCGCTTTCATTTGACCGGCGCATTTTTGGGTTCGCCGCGCCTGCTTATTCCCAAATCGGTTTTACGGATGTTGTATCAATCCAAAGATTGGAAATTGGTCTACTTTGACGCTGACGCGGTAATTTTTTTGCGCGATATTCCCCAAAATCAGGCTGTGATCAAAGCGCATCTGGTGGATTTGTCCCGCTGGAAGACCAACACCGAAGATCTTTGGCGCGTCGGCACGAACCGGGTCACAGCCACGCCGTATTACCACCGCGCCTATATGCTCGACGCTTTGGGGTACAGCGGCGCGGCTTTAACTGAGCTCAAGGAAGCCCTGCGAATAGACCCGGATTACGCGGACGCGGATCATCTGATGGGGTCGATTTACGCGAAACGCAATGAATTTTTTGCCGCGTATGTTTGCTTTCGTAACGCGGTACAGTTTGACCCTGAGAATCAAGAAGCCTGGCGGTATATGGCCCAAGCCGCGTATGACGCCAATAAAATGGAGGTGGCCGTGTCCGAGTATCAGGATATTTATAAAAAATGGCCGGGCCCCCAACCCGCGTTTGCTTTAGCGCAATCTTTTGTTCGTCTGAAAAAATACGACCAAGGGTGGAATTGGCTGAAAACAGCGCATCAGCTTGACCCGAAAGCTTTCGTGGATATTCTTAAAATCGGCGACGCGGTTTTTGCCGACGGACAATTCGCGCTTGCAAAAAAAATTTATCGGCTGGGTTTGGAAACCGGCAAGAACAATGCCGTAATTGCGGCGCGGTTAAAAAAAGTGCAGGCCAGTCTGGCGGGAAAAAAATAAATCCCGGCCCCCCTTTTTGTTTTTTGGGCAATTTTCTATTGAAAATTTTTTATTTTTCGTCTAAAGTATAGAGTCGCGAATCTATCTTAAGACGGGGAATTTTTGTGTTCAATCTATCCCCGAAATTTAAATGACAACTGAGCAGAAAGAGAGGCAATAATGGATGACATAAAAGAAACGCTTCGGGAGATGGTAGCGGAGATTCTGGAGATGAAACCGGAACAAATCAGCGATACTGCTGAATTTGTTAAAGATTTGGGAATGGATTCAATGATGGCTTTGGAAATTTTAGCCAGCATCGAAAAGAAATATCGAATTACCATTCCGGAAGAAGTTTTGCCGAAATTTACCTCACTCAATGACACAGTTAAAATTGTATCCAAGAGAATCAATCAGAAACGGTAAGGTTATTAAATGAAGGTTTTGGCTCCGGAAATTTTAAAATTGATCAAGAGCCGCACTACGACGCGCGTTTATTCAGAGAAGCGTGTTGCGCAATCTGTTATTGCGAAGATTGTTGACTCCGGGATTTGGGGGCCGTCGATATTGGCAGTGGGCTTTCAACCGTGGAAGTTTTTGGTTATTGAGAATAAACGAACAATTCAAGATGTTGCGCGGATTTTGAAAAAAAAAGCGGATAGCGCTGGGATCGGCGCGAACATCATTTTGCGCGTGAGCGCGAAAGTATTTCAAACTGCGGATTTTCTTATTGTGGTTTATAATGATCGGTCTTTTCGCAAATTTATGAATCGATTTCGCAAAAGTTATCAGATTATGGCGGATAAAGCGGAATTATCCGCGATATCAGCGGCAATTCAAAATATGCTGTTGACTGCGGAGAGTTTGGGTGTGGGGGGCTGTTGGCATGATTCGCCGGTTGTTTGTGAGAAAGAAATCAACGCTTTATTACAGAAAAAAGAGCCGATGGTCGCGATTTTGACATTCGGTTATCCTTTGCATAAGGGTCGCCGTAAGCCCAGAAAAGCTATTGATGAAGCAAGGGAATATTACTATGAAAAAGTATGATTATGATGTCGTTATTATAGGCGCGGGTATTGGAGGGTTGATTTGCGCGAATTATTTGATTCAATCCGGTTTGAAAGTAGCTATCGTTGAGCAGCATTTTCAGGTTGGGGGGTATTGCACTTCTTTTCAACGCAAAGGGTATAATTTTGATATCGGAGTGCATTACCTCAGCGGAATAAAACGGGGTGTTTTGGGGAAGATTTTGAAGGAATTAAAATTGCACAATGTTTGTTCCTTTGTTCAACATGATCCTACGGATAAGGTAATCTTGCCAGAACATACTTTTTGTTTGAGAGCGAATCCGCAGGACACTATCGGAGAATTCAAAAAAGCTTTTCCTAAACAAAGTCATCAATTGGATCAATTTTTTTCGTTCATTCTTCAGAATGAATTTTTAAATATCTATAGGCAGGTAAAAAAAGCAACGTTTCGTGAGTTATTAGATCGGTATTTTGATGATGAAAGATTAAAAGGATCTCTCAATGTTTTATTAGGGGGAATGGGTCTATCTGCAAAAGAAGCGTCAGCGATAGCGGCAACAGTTCTTTTCCGGGAATATATTTTGGATATGGGATATGCCCCATTAGAAGGGATGCAAAAGTTTCCTAATCAATTAGCCGAAAATTTTAAAAGACAAAAAGGGGATTTATTCTTGTCAAGCCGAGTCGTTGAAATTGCCCATGACGCTTCTCAAGCCAAAAGCGTTACTCTTGAGGATCAAAGGACTATTTCAGCGAAGATATTTGTTTCCAACTCTGATGTGAGAAATTTGTTTGCGAAATTATTAAAAGGGAATCTTCCCGAATCAAAAGCAGTAAAGAGTTTGATAAGTTCGCCTTCTTTTTTTGTTGTTTGCCTTGGACAAAAAGAAAATTTGAAGCCGAAAATAAAAATAAATAACACAATTTGGTGTTCAACATATTCCGAAATGAATTATTTTCAGATTCCCGAAATCGACTTGATAGAGGCCAAGGTCCCGTTGTTGATTTGTTCGTCTTCGCTGAACAAAGGAAAGGAATCATTAAGATTATTGGCATTTGCGCCTTATTCCAATAAAAATTTTTGGAAAACCAACCAAAAAATAATTGCCGATAATTTGGTAAAACTTGCGGATCAGAACTCAATTTTGTTAAAAAACAACGTGGAAATATTAGCGATTGCTACACCCCACACATACGAGAAATATACATCGAATTATAAAGGTGCGGCTTTTGGATGGGCACTTATTCCTACACAAATCAGATCTTCTGTCATGCCAAACATAACCTCGATCAGTAATTTGTATTTAACTGGGCATTGGACAACAGGTGGTTTGGGCCAAATGGGGGCTTCGGGAGCTTCAATTTCCGGTAGAAAAGTTGCGGAGATGATTATTCGCAAAACGCGGAAAAAATGGAATCACGGGATAATCAGGACTTAAAATTGATTATGAATCTTTTTTTTATTACAAGTATTTTTACGGCAATCACCAACATAGGCATTGGGATTTTTCTCTTTCCGCGATGGAAAAGAAATATCGCGGCGAGAACATTGTCTTTTGTCGCGCTATCAAGCGGATGGTGGGGGGTTTCAGGAATATTTTTTTGTATTACTCCAAAAGAAATGTATCAGACGGCTTTCTTTTGGTGGAAAATGTGTTATGTAGTTATGACTTTGGGTTTTGCTTTCTACGCGCATTTTATCTTCAGTTTTTTACAAATAAAAAGGAAAATGGTTTTAATTTTCATTTATGTTATAGCTTCAATCGCTTATTTTTTTGTTTGGTTTGATAATTCGAAATATTTTTTAGGTGACATTGTATATGTCTTTAATCAATTTTATTGGCACGATTGGACCGTGAATAAGAACCCATTTTTTCTTTGCTATTATATTTGCTTCTTCGGCCTTATCCTTCCTTATATTTTTATAGAATTGATCAAGGCATTCACCAAATCAAGAGGGGTTTTACGCAATCAAATCAAATACATTATTGTCGGTTCTTTGGCCGGATGGATCGGATGTGCCACCCAATATACCACGGATTTTGGTCTGCATCTTTATCCGCACACCAATATATTTGTCGCTATTTACCCTTTTATTTTCGCCTATGCCATCGTAAAATATCGCCTGATGGACATCCGCTTGGCTATGTCCAACGCGGTGATTTTTGTTTTTGTTTATTCTTTAGTTCTGGGTTTTCCTCTTTATTTGTATTTTATCGGTTTTAGATTCGCGGCCTTAATGACCATGTTAATTTTGGCTTCCGCCGGGCCGTTTATTTATAACTTTATTCAGCGTCGAGCAGAAGAAAAAATACTCGAGGAGGAGCGGTATTATCAGAAGACGGTGCGGGCTTTGGCGCGGGGGT